>CAILNN010000109.1 GCA_903835555.1 uncultured Verrucomicrobiota bacterium | reverse complement strand
GAGATGAAATCGCGAGGTTCATTTTGGGATGCCTGGGGAGGAATTTCCGGGATTCAGCATTCGTTGTCGTTGGTTTATTCACAAGGTTTGGAGCGCGGGATTTCGGGTGAACGGATTGCCGCGTTGTTGAGTTCAACGCCCGCGCACCGATTTCACTTGGGGCCTGGCGAGGGAGTGATTCGCATCGGTTCACCGGCGGACCTGTGCCTCTTGGTATCTTCGGGTGATGCACCGATCCAAGCAACGGAGCTTCTCGACCGGCATCGGCATTCTCCATACGTGGGAAGGACGGTGGATTGGAAGGTGGCCAGAACTTGGGTGGATGGGCGGGGGATGTATTATTGTTCGTGACGGTTTATCATTATTGTTACGTTTTTACTCGCCTCAGGACCCCTGACCTTTGTGGAAATAGGATGGCCTTCAACACATAAATAAACGGACCGCCGGGCAAACCAAAAGTCTGAGATATGGCAGCTTCCCACCCGTGGCACTTGGGTGGCAGGCAGAGGATAACTTGCGAGATGGCCGTGGTACGGGCTTTCAGCCCTTTCGATATTTTGGGCCAGATTTCCTGGGCCGCTGGCCCAGGCTGGTATGAAGTCGCGCCTTTGGCGCTTGGAAACCAGGGTAGTTTTGCGCGTCTCTGACTGGCTCAGTCCATGACCTGGCGGATATCCCATTGTTCCATGAATCGGGAAGCGCCTTGGACGATGGCAACCACAAACAAAATCGCCGTGCTGGAGGGAAGAAAAGCACGGCTGGGTTGCCAATAGGGCTTCGGCTGGCCAGTCTATCGGCATGCCTTTCTTTTCCACGCGCCGGATGTCGGCCATGGTCGCTTTACTTGTCTCGACTCCCTTGCTGGCTGCAGAGTTGAAATGGCCGAATGAAAGGATCGATAGCTGGCATGGATTCAAGCGGCATCAATTCACGGTGGATGGATGCCCGGCCTGGGTGGTGGAACCGGTACAGGCGCGTCCGGGGAATCCGTGGTCCTGGTGCCTGGAATTTCCGGACGCATTCACCGAGCGATGCGCGGCCACCGGATTGCTGACCAACGGCTTTTACCATGTTCACATCGTCGTCGGGAATACCTTTGGTAGCCCGGCGGCATTGAAACATTTCAGTGCCTTTTACCAGGACTTGCAGACCCACGGGCTCGCACAGAAATCGGCCCTGATTGGACTCAGTCGCGGCGGTTTGTACGCCTATCGCTGGGCGGCGGAAAACCCGGACAAGGTGTCGGTCATTTATGGGGATGCGCCGGTGTGCGATTTCAAGAGTTGGCCGGGTGGAAAGTTTAAAGGCAAAGGAAGTCCATCAGACTGGACGGAGCTCCAGCGTCTCTATGGATTCAAGAGTGAGGAAGAGGCACTGACCTATCGCGGTAATCCCATCGATATCTTGCAACCATTAAGTCAGGCGCATGTCGCGTTGATCCATGTGGTGGGTGATGCCGATGATGTCGTACCGACTGCGGAAAATACCGACATCATTGAAGATCGGTATCGTCGATTAGGCGGGGAAATCCGGGTTATTCATAAGCCGGGAGTTGGCCACCATCCACACGGGCTGGAAGACCCTACGCCCGTGGTACAATTCATTATCGACCATGCCGGTCATCCAAAACCATGACTGTTCCTCAATCTCGTTTCGCCTTCCTTGGAGCGATCCTACTCGGGGTCAACCTGGCGGGAGAAGTCCCTGGTACCTACAAATCCGCTTCCGTCGAGCTGACGTCGCCCAAGGAACATCAGGTGTTTCAGCGATCCTCACGGGAATCAGGTATTGCCATGATCGAAGGAGATGCGCTCTTGGTTGAAAATACGCAGACAGCCCGGATTCAGGTTCGGGTTGTTTCGGCCAAGGAACCGGAGCGGGAAATCACAATGTGGGTTCTCTTAACAGTGGATCTTACCAACCACCATTTTCGGCAAGACATCCCGTTGCCTGCGGGCGGGTGGTACTCGGTCGAGGTACGAATTCAGGAGGGTGAAAAGCCGTGGGTGCAAAAGAAGGTCGAACATGTCGGTGTAGGAGAGGTCTTTCTCATAGCTGGGCAATCCAACTCCGCCAACCACGGCGAAGGGCGGTTGCGTCCGGAATCCGACCAAGTCGTGGCTTTTGATGGTACCCATTGGCAGCTGGCTGAGGATCCGCAGCCGGGAGCCAGCGGGGACGGGGGCAGTTTCATCCCGGCATTTGGCGATGCGTTGTTTCGGCATTTGCACGTGCCAATCGGTATTGTGGCCACCGGTGCGGGCGGGACGAGTGTCCGGGAATGGCTGCCCAAGGGTGAAGCTATGGCGGCACCGCCGACGACGGGAGCCAATACCCTGACCATTGGGACGAACCATTGGGAAAGCACCGGGGACTTATATCAACGATTGATCGCGCGTGGTCACAGTCTGGGACCGACCGGTTTTCGTGCGGTACTTTGGCATCAGGGCGAATCGGACAATCACCAACCCGAAGGCCGAAACATCACGCCGGAACAGTATCAAGAGTATCTCCGGATCGTGATTCGCCGAAGTCGAGCGGATTGGGGACGCGAAGTGCCGTGGTTTGTGGCACAGGCCTCGTACCACACACTGGAACAGACGGGCTCGCCGGAACTGCGGGCGGCACAATTAGCGGTTGCATCCGGAGGATTCGCGCTGGCAGGTCCGAACACCGACGAATTGGGAATGCCGTATCGCGAGAGCAATGGCCATGGGGTGCATTTCAATCGACAGGGATTGATTCGGCATGGAGAGCTATGGGCGGAGGTGGTGAGTCGATGGTTGGATGGGATGTGATTGAGACTCTGGCACACCTTGGAATAATAAAAAGTGACGAACCGTGGTCTAGGTCCCACGAGACATTGCGTGGACGACACCAAGGCGCTAAGACGCCAAGTAGAATGCAGATACAACGATTTTCGTCCCTTCTTCCTTCGCGTCTTTGCGCCTTCGTGTGCCCCAAATGATTCGGGTCAGGGGTAATGTAAAAATAGCTTTCGCGGAAACGATTACGTATCTGCGAGTAGACCATTGCCCGACTTTCGTTTCATGCCCATTTCCAAAGCGCCAGAGGGCTGGCGCAGTCCACGACCTGGCGGACCTTCCCGGGCCATTTTAATTTGCGGAGCCTTTTGCACTCACGTTCCGGCAGCATAGGAAACCGATGAAAAGCTCACGGGAGGATTCGCATGGGAGGCTGGACGGAGGCATTCAGTGCTCGCACCAACAAATCCAATTGGGTTGATGGGTCTGGAGGAAATGGCGTATTTGCATTCTTGTGGTATTCGCGAATCTGTTGGCCTCGCTCGACTGCAACCGGAATCGTGGGTTTGATTGCTTTCCAGAGCTGAGAAAACGTGGACGCATTCTTGTCATACCTTTGCCCCCAAGCATCCCTTAGAAGGCCTTCTCCATTTTTGCTTTCAAGAATGGGACCTGGCCGATCCCGAAAATGAAGCAGGAGCCAGACTTCGATACTTGGAGTCGACCAGCCAACGTGAATATCCTCTTCCCTCGCCAAAGTCATGGCTCGATCTAGCTGCCCCTGCTGTGCCGGAACATCGGTATCGAACAAGACCCAGACGTGATCGAACCATTCGACGCCCCGATTTCCGGATGCTTCCTTTGCCATTCGTCGGCCCTGCTTGTCCTTGTCATACCGGGACATCGCCGCTCGTACCAACCCTTCGGCATGCGTGAACCGGGGATGAACCACTTGCACGGTAACGGGACCTAATTGGAGTGTCGTACGGAGCGATTCAAAATATAGTTCTTCCGTCACTTCCCCTTCGGTGACAATTAGAAACGAATCTCCTAGTTCCGGTTCACCAGGGACGGACTTTTGCGGCCTGGGCCGAGCATAACTTTGTCGCACTTCATGTGGCCGCAGCGAACCGGATTTAGCCGCCATGGGTGCCCTCCTTTAATTCGGACTTCTTTTGCGGTCCTGCCATAAGTCCATGGGGAATGAATGGCACAGCACCATAGCGTCCGGACAAGTAGCCGCGAACCAAAGACTCGTCGGCCCGGGGTTTGTAATCGGTGAGCGGATAGAGAAATGACTCGCCTTCGTTAT
>CAILNN010000108.1 GCA_903835555.1 uncultured Verrucomicrobiota bacterium | reverse complement strand
TTGTTCGTACGCTTGCAAAGCTTCCTTTCGACGATCTTGCAGGTAACGTAGTTCAAAAACAGCGAGCGCAAAGGCAGTCGCAGACGGTCCATTCAATTGACTCGTATCCACCTGCCCGATTTTGCCCTCCGCTTCGGTAAGTCGACCATTTTGCAGGAGAGCCAGAATATGATTGATCAAATAGGACGCATTGTCAGGTTGGTCCTTCAGGAGCCGGAAGGTTAACTGGGCAGCGAGGCTGGAGTTGGTTCGCAGTGTCAGCAAAACTGCTGCGTAGTTCATTTCCGTCGCAGGATGGTCCGGTCTCAATTGATAGGCTTTTTCAGCCGCTTGTGCTGCGGCGTCAAATTGTCCAGCTGCCAGCGCCGCAATCGTCACGTTGTACCAATAATCGGAGGTTCCGCCTGCAGTTCGTTCCAAGTTGGCCAGTGTCGCTGCCGCAATCTTAGGAAAACCGAGTGCGGTCAGGTGTCGCGCAACGACAAATCCCAAAAGCGGGTCACCAATCGGACGCTCGGGAATCCGACCAAAGGAATAGGCCGCCTGGTCCGGTAAATGGTTTCGGAGATCAACGAGCCCTTCCAGGTACCAGGCATATCCGATTAGTTCCAAATCCGGATGAACAGTTCGAAGATCGATAGCCATGAGGCGCAGATCGTCCCAACGGCCCAATTCCAATAATAATTCAGCCTGGAGCGGCCAAAGGTCTCGTTCCGTCCCTAACGTTGGTAAATACTTTTGCATGAACTCAGATGCATATTCCTTCAATTCCAATTGAAGATATCCTTGAAACATGGCCCGCAATTCCAGGGTCAGCGTAGGTGGCGTCGAATAGGTCCGTGCCAATTCACGCGCCTCTGCTGTTCGCCCGATCGCTCGTAGAATCCGCCATTCTGCCACATGATCGAGGGGACGATCGACGTGAAAATCACGCAACGCCTTGAGGGCTTCGGAAAATGTTTGGTAGTCATAGTCCAGCTCGCTGACCATCAGTTGTAATCGATTCGCGGTGACCAAAGTCGCCGCCTGATTTCGCGCTATCGCCAAATCCCTCTTGCCTTTAAATACCCCGGACGGCGGTCCCCATCCGGCTGCCCACGCTGCTTCATAGACCGATAATTCGGGATCCGCAGCCTTGGCTCCGGGGTATCGCTTGATTGCCTCTTCAAAATCATTAAAATGGTGCGTCATGAAACAGCTCTTCAGGTAGAGAGCGCCTTGCGCATCGGTCAATTGGGTTTCGATTGGCTTTAGGCTCTGCCACACGTATTCGTGCATTTCATAGTGGGCGAAGAATTGCCCTGCCAAGAGCCGATCGTCCTTCGATCCGTTGGACAGTCGAAGAGTCCACATGGCTTGCCCGACACCCAGCGAAATCCATTTTGAATCTGGAGTACGTTGGCCAATCAACGTCTTGAGCAAGCCAACCTGGTTTTCGTGGTCGCCCAGATTCTTGAAAAGGGCCTGCCTCCAGGTGACAATGGCATCGTCTGACCTGCCTTCAGAATCCAATTTTCGGGCAGTATCCGCCAGCATTCGACTTTCCAATAGGGCCAGTAAACTGACCCGGACAATTGGACGAAATCCAGGAGGGGTGGTTAGCCAGACCGGAGGCAATGAAACCGATACCAATATCAAAGCCAGGAACATGAAGGCTGCCGCCCAGCGAAAATTGCGCTCGTTGACAATCTGCCGAACAAAGCTTGATGTTTCCATCAAGCTTGACGGCGGAGCTTCATCTTCCCCGGTCTCAGACGAAAATGGCGGGGGTGGTATCGACTGGTTTTGCGCCATGGTAAATTGATTTGCCGACAATTCAGCGGGTTCCCGGATATTCAACGAATAGAAATTCGCTCCGTTTGTGACCAACAATTCGGCCGTCTAATAGAGCCTTTGGCATCAATCCGAATTGTCCGGCCTCCAGTCTCAACTCTTCGCCTCCACCATGGATGCTGACTCGGCCAGAAATAACTCCGCAGATCGTCAGCCTATCGCGATGCTCCAGCATACATTCTGATGCATGGCCTACCCGAAAGTGGCGAATGAAAAATAGGGGGTCTTGAACCAGTTCGCGGAATTCAGACCCGTCAGCCTTCGACAACCATTCGGCCCGAAGCAAGTCCGGTTCGACATCGTCGAACTGAATCGCTGCCATCGCCTTTTCCAAATGCAATTCGCGCGGTTTTCCAGTTGCGTCAGTCCGATTCCAATCGAAGACCCGGTAGGTTGTGTCCGAATTCTCCTGAATCTCGAAAACCACCGTCCCAGCCCCCAACGCGTGGACCCTCCCGCTGGGTAGAAACATTGCATCTCCGGCGCGGACCTTAAGGCGGTGAAAAGCACTCTGGACAGATCCGTCGCGAGCTTTGCGTTCGAACTCTTGCGCGGTGGTTCCTTGCTTTAGTCCCGCATGAATGCAAGCGTCAGTTCGTGCGGTGGCCACGTACCAAAACTCTGTCTTGGACTCTCCTTGGAGCTCCTTCGCCGCGATTGAAGGCGGGTGAACCTGAAGAGACAGATCCTCCTCCGCATCCAATAGCTTAACCAGGAGCGGGAACCGGGTTCCGGTAGAGAATTCGTCTCCGATAACATCCCTCCCATGGTTCTCCATCAGCCATCTCAGACTCTTACCGGCAGCTATTCCATTCGTTATCACCGAGATTCCTTCAGGTCGGTCGCATATCTCCCACGACTCGCCGATCTTCTTGCCCTCGGGCAGGGACTTCCCGTAAAGAGTGGCCAAACGTTGGCCACCCCAAATGCGCTCCTGAAGGACCGGCGAAAATGTAAACGGATAGAGTCGCATTTTTGTTCTAGGCGGCGATCCTCTTTGGCTCGCTAAAATGCCCAAACGAGCGAAATTTCGCATATCGAGATGCCAGACGCTGTTCAGGCGTTAATGCACGGACTTCAGAAAGGTGCTCGTTCAGCGACGCCCTCAGTGTGGCCGCCGCAGTCTCCGGATCGGCATGTGCTCCCCCCAACGGTTCTGAAATGATGCCGTCGACCAGCCCAAACCGCTGCAAATCGCTGGCCGTTATCTTTAATGCCTCTGCCGCCTTGCTGGAAGCGGCACGGTCCTTCCACAAAATCGCGGCGCATCCCTCCGGACTGATGACCGAGTAATAAGCATTTTCCAGGATCAAGACCCGGTCGGCCACCCCGAGCCCCAACGCACCACCAGAACCACCTTCACCAATAACGGCCGCTAAAATCGGTGTGTCGAGCAGCATCATTTCCCGGAGATTGACTGCGATGGCCTCGCCAATATGGCGTTCCTCAGACCCCACTCCCGGATAAGCTCCAGCGGTATCAATGAGCGTGATAATCGGTAGATTGAATTTCGCCGCTAACTTCATCAGTCTCAGGGCTTTTCGGTATCCTTCCGGATGCGCTGATCCAAAATTCCGAAGAATGTTTTCCTTCGTGTCCCGACCCTTTTGCGTTCCAATAACCATGACGCGTTCACCGGCCAACCGCGCGAAACCTCCAACAATGGCTCGATCGTCCGCAAACATTCGATCCCCATGCAGCTCTTCAAATTCCGTGAACGCCAGTCGCAAATAATCCAAGGTGTACGGGCGGTGGGGGTGCCGGGCAACCTGAACCCGCTGCCAAGCGTTTAGATTCGAGTAGACCTGTCGCTTGAGCGATTCCAACTTCACCTCGAGTGAATGGACCTCGCTCTCGACACTCACTCCAATACCATGCGCCTCCGGATGCCGTCGAAGTCCGTCAATCCGCTGCTGCAAATCTGCGATCGGTTTCTCGAACTCAAGGTGATGCTTCATTTCTTGACCAAAAACACTGGCTGCTAAGATATAGGACCGTCGTGTGGTGGCAATGCGCGATTCCGTTCGCCTTCCTATCGTAGCGTTGCTTTCATCCCTCCCTTCTTGATAGACCCATGAATCCTATCGCACCCGTCGTTTCTCGCTCAGGTCGTTTCGCTTCTGGCCCGGCGGACGACGTCGCAGCTTTTTCCGAATCTATTTCCTTCGACTGGCAACTCTGGCGGCATGATATCCGAGGGTCCTTGGCTCATGCCGCCATGCTCGCTCGCATCGGGATACTGTCGGAAACCGAGCTGCTTGCCATTCAGCAGGGATTGACCGATATCGGTCGGGAAATCGCTGCAGGAAACTTTTCCTGGAATCCTTCCATGGAGGACGTCCACATGAATATTGAGTCGGAACTGACACGTCGTGTCGCAGCCGGCTCGAAACTTCACACTGCGCGGTCTCGCAATGATCAGGTGGCACTGGACATGCGCTTGTGGCTTCGCGACGAAATTGAGTTCGCCCTTCAGGACATTGCCTTGCTACAGGCGTCCCTTCTCGGGTTGGCGGATCGCTTTTCCGACCTCACCATCCCTGGCTATACCCATTTGCAGCGCGCCCAACCGGTTTACGTGGCCCATCACCTACTGGCCTACATCGAAATGCTCGCTCGCGATGCCAGCCGACTTCACGACGCGCGCAAGCGCTTAAATGTTTGTCCTCTTGGCAGCGGAGCCATCGCAGGAAGCACGCTGCCCATCGATCGGGAATTTGTCGCCGCCCAACTTGGGTTCGTTGATGCCGAAGGGCGTCCCCGATTGACCCAAAATTCGATGGATGCGGTTTCCGATCGCGATTTTATTGTGGAATTCTGCGCCGCAGCAGCCCTTTGCTCCATTCACCTAAGCCGATTGTCCGAGGACATCATCCTTTGGGTCAGTTCCGAATTTAATTTTCTCCGCCTGTCCGACGCCTACACCACAGGTTCGTCTCTCATGCCACAAAAGAAAAATCCCGATGTCGCCGAACTCACCCGAGGCAAGAGCGGACGGGTTGTCGGTAATCTTGTGTCCCTACTCGTGCTCCTCAAAGGATTGCCGATGACCTACAATCGAGACCTCCAAGAGGACAAGGAGCGACTCTTTGACACTGCGCACACCCTTCGGAGCTGTCTTCGGTTGATGGCTGGAATGCTCAATCAAGCTGAATTTAGACGCGAGGTATGCACCGCTGCATCGTTGGACCCTCAACTGCTAGCCACCGACCTGGCAGACCATCTTGTTCGATACGGGTTACCCTTTCGCGAGGCCCACCATTTGGTGGGGGCCGCCGTTGCTTATGCCGAACGGACCGGGAAATCGTTGAATCGATTGTCAATCGACGATTTTCGCTCGATCTCACCTAAATTCCCGGATGACGCCACCTCGGTTTTCGATCTCGCCCGTGGCTTGGCGCAACGCCAAATGGTAGGCTCCCCGGGAACCACCGAAATCGCGCGGCAATTGTCCCTTTGGCGGCAACGGCTCCAGGTGCCTTTGGTACCGTGACACTAGAACCCGATTTCTCTCCCCCATGACCCCTACTTGTTTCGACCTGTTTGATCTGTCCCAGACTGAACACGCCGCCCTGTTTGAGGGCGTGAGTTATCCGTGGGATGTCCTCAAGCGATTATCAACCTACATCTCCCATAGCCTCCGCCCCGTTCAGCTCCACCGTACAGTTGGTCGGACTTACATTGCCGATACTGTGCAATTGGGTGAAGGAACCGTTGTCGAAGAAGGGGCCATGATCCTTGGACCGGCAATTATCGGTCGCGGATGCCAAATTCGGCACAATGCCTACCTGCGCGAAAATGTTATCATCGGAGACAACTGCGTTATCGGTAATTCCTGTGAAGTAAAACACGCCGTCGTCTTCAACGGAGCCCAAATCCCGCACTTCAATTACGTTGGCGATTCCATCTTGGGTTATCGCGCTCATTTGGGTGCGGGTGTGATCCTCTCCAATGTCAAACTCGACCGCCAAAATATCTTCCTGGATATCGATGGCATCCCCACCGACACCGGCTTGCGTAAATTTGGTGCCCTCGTGGGAGACGAGACCGAGATCGGGTGTAATTCAGTCATCAATCCCGGGTCGATTCTCGGCAAGAGTTGCGTCATTTACCCCAATGTCTGCTGGCGGGGAATCCTCCCGGCGCAAATGGTGGTTAAGAATCAGGCTCCGATCGAAGTGGTCTCTCGACGAACGAAGTTGAATTGAGCCTCATTCAATACCTTGGTTCACAACGCCCGACTTTTCGGTCTACACATCGCGATTAACCAGTCGTCCGCTGTGACTGCTCTATTCCCGACTTGGATATTTCACTCAAAGCTGCTTTGACTCCCGGGTGATTTCTTTTGCGGAAGAGACTGGACCGCCCCTCGATTTAGCTCGGGAGGTCGAGGAAATTTTTTCTCCCACCGGGGTCTTTTCCAAGTCCAAGAACTTTGAGTATCGACCCGAACAGCAACAAATGGCGATGGCCGTCGCCAACGCCTTGATGAATCGTGCGCACCTGCTCGCCGAAGCGGGTACCGGCGTAGGCAAGAGCTTTGCCTATCTCGTTCCCGCCATTCTGTTTGCCGTTCGCAACAAGAAAAAAGCGGTCATTTCGACCCATACGATCAATCTCCAAGAGCAGTTGATCGAGAAAGACCTTCCGCTCCTCGCTCGCATCCTGCCGGTCGAGTTTAGCTACACGATGCTCAAGGGACGATCCAACTACCTGTGCACTCGCCGTCTCCAAAAAGCCGCGTCTCAGGCTGAATCGCTCTTTACCTCGCCAGAAAAGGCTGAGCTCCGCCGCATCCAGGAATGGAGCGAAACCACGCGCGATGGTTCCCTAAGCGATTTTTCGGTCGAACCCGACCCCCGTGTCTGGGATCAGGTTTGCTCGGAACGCGGACTCTGCACCCCAAAACGGTGCGGCTACCTCAGCGATCTGGTTGAGCAAGGTAACGTCTGCTTTTTTCAACGGGCACGCCATCGGATAATCCATTCCGATGTCTTGGTGGTGAATCATACCCTCTTTTTCACGCTCATGAATGCCGTGGATGAAGAACAAAAGGGTGGGGTGCTGTTCAAAAATGATTTCGTCATCTTCGATGAAGCACACACCGTCGAGCCAGTCGCCGCCCGCCATATCGGCGTGTCGGTGGGTTCAGGACAGGTTCGATACGCACTCCAACGACTCTATAATCCTCAGACGCAGAAGGGCCTCCTGTCCGTCCTTCGCCGCAGTGATTCCATTCGGGCGGTTTCAGAGACCCTGGATATCAGCGAAAAGTTTTTCTCCAAGGTAGAAGCCGCCTGCAACCAAATCTCCGAAAAATCAACCCCGGAACCCGCAGCGGAGAGTGCCCGCCCTGGCACGAGTGCTCCTCGAAGTGCATCATTGCCACGGGCTTGGACGGAGTTGCGCATTCGGCGTCCCGATATCATTGAGGATACCCTGACACTTCCCCTGGTTCGCTTGCGCGAACAGGTGAGCGACCTGATTAAGGCAACCGAGGACAAAGAGACGGGTGAAGAGTTGGCGGAATGCAACCGACGCATCCAGGAGCTTCGCGATTCCATTCAAACATTTCTAAATCAAGCGGCTGAAGAGCATGTCTATTGGGTAGAGCGTACCGGACGCCAGCGTCAAATACTTCGACTCAACGCCGCTCCAATTGACATCTCCGATTATCTTCGGCACCGCCTTTTTGAGTCGGAAACGAGCGTTATTATGGCCAGCGCCACCCTGGCTGTCCGATCGTCTGAAGGGCGTTCTCCGACTGACAAGGCCGGTTTCAGCAGCAAAACGGACCCCAAGTCGCCCTTGGACTATATGGCTCGGAGAGTGGGTGGCGAGCGGGCCGCCCAATTGCAGGTCGGTTCGCCATTCAATTACCCCGAGCAGATGAAAGTCTTTGTGGCTGGCAAGATGCCCGATCCCCGCGATGCCAGTTACGAAGACGCTTTGGTCCATTGGATTGAACATTTCGTGCGAATGACGCACGGCAAAGCATTTGTCTTGTTTACCAACAATCGATTGATGCAGCAAATCGCCGGGCGTATGGAGCGGTTTTTCGAGGAACTCGAAATCCCGTGCTATGTCCAAGGCACCGGGACTCCCCGGTCCACCATGCTCGAACAATTTAAGGAAAACATCAATTCGGTCTTGTTTGGTGCCGAAAGCTTCTGGCAAGGAGTTGATGTTCCCGGCGAAGCCCTGAGCAATGTGATCATCACCCGTCTTCCTTTCGCCGTTCCCGATCACCCGCTCATCGAAGCGCGCTTGGAGCGCATCGAAGCAAACGGGGGGAATGCCTTTTTCGATTACAGTCTGCCCGAAGCAATCCTCAAATTCCGTCAAGGCGTTGGCCGACTGATCCGCACTAAAAGCGATTCTGGAATCGTCGTGTTACTGGACAACCGGGTACTCACCAAGCGCTACGGACAAACTTTCCTCGACGCGATCCCCAAGTGCCCGCTCGAGGTGGTGTAGCAAAGTCCATCCGATAAAAAACCGTCGGCGATCGCAATCGCCGACGGCTCAATATCTCACAGAAAAAGCGCCAACTCCTACTTGGTCTGGTTCTGGGGTGGAGCGACCGGTCGCGGAGAAAGCTTGTCGGCCATTTCGGTTAGATTCCGCTCTTGCTGCTGTAATCGTGCGATTTCTGCCTGACCGGTCGCTATGCGCTTGAGCTGAATGGCGTACTCGGCCTTGGCTTCAGTCAGGTCCTTTTCCAAACTTTCAACCATTTTGGAGAGTTCGGCCTTTTCCGCTGGATTAACCTCCTTTGCCGCTGCGTCCTTCAGTTTGGCGACAGCCGCAACTTCGTCGCGTCCTGCGACTTTTTCGTGCTCTTCAAGCCCCTTCACCCGGGCCAATTCGGTTTCTTCAGTCTTGATTCGGATCGCAAGTAATTGAGCCTGTGCCCGGTATTCCTCTGCCTGCATCTTATTGGCATCGCCAATCAGAATAGCCGCTTCACGGCGAAGTCGCTGTGCATCAGCTACTTTCTTGCGGGCCGCCAGTCGATCCTGGTTGGCGACTTGGGTCGCCCGCTCGGCGGCTTCGGAAAGCCGGGTGGCGTTCTGCATTTCGGCATTGGCCTGTTGCAGCAGCAGTTGGCCGCGTTTGCGTTCTTCATCTTTTGGAGCCGCTTCCGAGATGACTGGAACTAAGGCGGTTAGGATTGCGGTGGCCAGCCAGACCGATTTCACGGTGCCGGTGTTGATAACGTGCGAACGAAGGTTCATGCGATTGGTGTGGTACTTATTGCTTGATACGATGGAGAGCTATTGGAACTCCACGAAAATCGACGTTCGTTCACCGAAATCTGTTCGTGGAAAAAATCACCCCATATTCCACCCTCCCGAGAGCGCGGACGTCTTTCACCGAAATCTCGAGGGTGAGGAGGAACTTCAGGAGATAATCTGCGCATCGTCGCTCAAGGGCTTCGTTTACAGCGCTACTCACTCCCCACGACCACCCCTCGCCGCTTCCTGTGTCGGAGTCGTCATCGGATAAAGTCCGGGACAACACCCATAGGCTTGGTGGAAAGCCTGGCTGAAATGGCTAAGGCTATTGTATCCCACTTCCATTGCCGCCTCGGTCACATTGTATCGCCCACTTCGCAGCAATTCCGCCGCCCGCTCCAATCGCAGTCGGCGCAGGTATTGGGGAAGTGTCTCGCCGACCTCTTTCGAAAAGGTTCGGCTCAAATAATACGAACTGCAACCCACTTCCCGTCCCAATTGCTCCAAGCTGGGCGGATGGGCTAGGTCGGATTTGAGTCGCGCGATGACACGATCCACTCGATCGCGCGAGACCCGCTGCTGTCGGTGACAAAATAGTTCGTCGCTTGTCGGAGGTTGGAAAAAAAATTCACCCATCAATTCTGCCGCTTTTGCCTGGTACCAAATCGGTTGCGCTCCCGCCAGTACCGGCGGATGCCGCAAGCTCGTCACCAGCTCGCGCTGCCTTGGATTCAAGACCTCCACGGTGCCTAGCCCGGATTCCGTCCGTTGGTTCAGCACCGCTTGGACGATCGGGTGAAGGTGAGTGGCCGTCGCATCCAAGACCCGTCGGAGAAACGACGGAGCCATTTCCACCGTGATAAACTGATGTGGGGTGCCAGGTCTCCGAATGGCGGTCAACGCCTCCGACCCCAAACGATAAAATCCCGCCGTTCCCGACTGCAACCGAAGGCGTTGGTCCCCAAGCTCAACGTCGGCATTTCCATTGAGGTTCAGGCATAATTCCAAACTGCCGGGATGAAAGCTGGTCGCCCAGTCCCATTCGTTCGCTGTTTCCAGTTCGTGCCATTCAAAGCTCACCCCCAAGCGTACGAAGTCGCCAAAAAGCTGTCGCCAATTGGCTCCGACTGCTCGCCAAAGCGCAGCTTCCCCCAACACGGAGGTCCCATGAGAAATGCCGGGCGCTGTGTTCAACCAAAATAAACCCTACCGTGGGAAACTTCGCTGGGCAAACTTCCCCCATTTGCAAGCTTTCCTCCCAATTGGAGCTGGCTAGCATCCTTCCATGAAACATTGGCTCCGGTTTCTGTTCGTCCTCCCTGCAATTGCGTTGGTCGGTTGTCTTCACGAAAGACCTCGCGGGATCGAGAGTCTGCCACCGCTCACCTTCAACGAGTTTCGCCTCGATTTCCTGTCCAAATGGAAGCAGACCCACCCGGTTGAAGGTGTCGGACTCGGTTTCCATGAATACGACGGCAAATTCCGAGTGCCGACCGCTACGAATCTGGTGGAATGGGACCAGCAATTGATTCACTTCGCCGACATCCTGGCGAAGTGGAATACCGAACAGCTTTCTCGCGAGGAACGCTACGATGCGCAACTTCTCCACCATTGGATTGCTACCGAACGCTGGACTCTCGAAACCGAGCGCGATGCATATCGCAATCCCATGTTCTACGCCAATGCATTGGATGTGAGTGTCTATTTGAAACGCGATTGGAAACCATGGGCCGATCGTGTACGAGATATGACCACAATCCTGGTCAATACTCCCGATGTTTTGGCGGCTGCTTACAAGAACCTCGAGCCAGTTTTGCCGCGCCCGTTTGTCCAAACCGCCATCGACGTCACCGAGGGAACCGCCTCTTTTCTTCAAAGCGACGTGACCCGGGAGGTCGATAGACTCACCGATGAAACCGTCAAGGAGTCCTTTCATCGGGCTGCATCGAATGCAGTCGTTGAGCTGAAATCATATGCCGCCTGGCTCCGAACCGATCGCCTGCCCAAGGCCACCAATGGCTTTGCTCTCGGAGTCCAGGGTTTCTCTGCTCGCCTGCGCGCTGAGGGTATCGACCTGTCGCCTCAGGAAATCCTGGATATCGGTTTGAGCGAGCTGCACCACGAGCAAAGGAATTTCGCTGCTGCCGCCCGCGAAATAGATCCCACCAAGCCGCCGATCGACGTCTTCAAAACAATCCAGAGCGAACACCCGACCGCTCAGGGGTTAATCCCGGATACCAGCCGCGACTTGGAAATGGTTCGTAAATTCGTGGTGGACCAACACCTGGTATCCATCCCGAGCGAGGTCCGTGCGACCGTGCGTGAAACCTTGCCTCCATTCCGCGCCACGTCGTTCGCTTCGATGGACACCCCGGGGCCATTTGAGACCAAAGCCACCGAAGCCTACTATTACGTTACTCCCGTCGAACCGGAATGGCCACCAGCCCAAAAGGAGGAGTGGTTGACTGCCTTCAACTATTTTACCACCGATGTGGTGACCATTCATGAGGCCTATCCTGGTCATTACGTTCAATTCCTGGCGCTCAACGCCTCCAAGGCAAGTGAGATAGCAAAAATCTATAACAGCTATGCCTTTGTCGAAGGCTGGGCGCACTACACCGAACAAATGGTCCTGGATGCCGGTTTTCCTTACGGCGTATCGGCTGGCCAACTCACCCCTGAACAACACCTGCGCACGGCCAAGTACCGCCTCGCCCAATCCGACGAAGCCCTCCTCCGACTCTGCCGTTTGTGTGTTGCCGTTCAAATGCACACCCAAGGCATGACCGTTGAGCAGGGGACCCGCTTTTTTGTCGACAATTGCTACTATGAAGCGAAACCCGCCGCATCGGAAGCCAACCGCGGAACCTTCGATCCCGGCTATTGCTTCTACACCCTCGGAAAACTTCAAATCCTCAAACTGCGGAGAGACTGGGGGGCTCAAGAGCGTGACAGTTATTCTCTCCAGCGTTTCCACGACGCCGTTCTGAGCCATGGGGCACCGCCCATCCGCCTGCTCCGCGAGCAATTGCTCAAGGACCCCACCCTGTGGCCCCAAATTCTGTGACCGGTTCCATTGGTCAGATAGGGTCCATAGGTCCTGTCTGCAGCCCACTATTGGCATGGTTCTGTCGCGTCAGTTTCATAGCTTTCCTTTCCTCCTGTGCTCTTGCCCAGGTGCCAGTTCCAGTTGGTGCCGGTTCTTATGCATCCAGCATTCCCGCCTCCAATCAATTCAGCGGCGGGTATTATTCGATGACGGCTCAGCAGGTGAAGGACCAGTTTTGCCATCGAAATAATTGAATCCCCGCAGGTAGGAAAATGCATTTTGAGAACACGCCCGAGTCTCATTTCGGGAACGCGCCCTAAATAGTACCCGTTCGAATCACAGCCTTAGCCGCCTCATACACCTCGCTAACCGGCACCCCGGCCTGCACCGCTTTATCCCGGCAGACGTCGAATTCCGGAGCGACTTGAACGATCTCATCGCCGAGTTTTCCAATCTTCACCTTCACTTCGCCATAGGCCGTCTTGACCGACCGCCATTCGCGACGAAGCTTTCGCCGCTCCAACACCGATCGCCGCACCCCAAACGCACTGGTGTGACGCAGCAGGCGTTCTGTAAATCGATCGGCATCGCTAGCGGAACAAAGAACGGTCAGGAGGACGCCGGGGCGATTCTTTTTCATCTGAATCGGCGTGTGGAATACATCCAGTGCTCCGGCCCTCAGGGTCGATTCGACAAAATATCCCAGGATTTCACCGGTTACATCGTCCAGGTTGGTTTCCAAGACCACTACCGTATCCCGTTCCCAGCCAGGTTCTTCCGGAGGCCCTTGGACTGCGTCGGCCAGAATGGCGCGTACGACATTCGGTCGGGTTTTGTTATCTCGCGTTCCCAGACCATGGCCGGTCTTCTGCGGTACCAAGTCGCGCATCGGGCCAAATGACTCGACAAATTCGGCCAAAAGCGCTGCACCCGTCGGCGTTACCAATTCGTTGGGCTCTTCGCATTGGGTGATGGCAATGCCGCGTGCCGCGAAAATTTCAAGCGTGGCCGGGGCAGGCAGGGGTAATCGCCCATGCGCACATCGGACCCAGCCTGTTCCTTCAACCACGTGAGACGCCAAGACTCGTGGGCAACCTAAAGCCTCCAGGCAGATACAGGCTCCGACAATATCCACAATTGAATCGACCGCCCCCACCTCGTGGAAATGGACCTTATCCGCAGGCAAACCGTGTACCTTGCCCTCAGCAACGGCCACCCGTCGAAACACCGCTACGGCTTTCTCCTTTACCCAATCCGACAACTCCGAAGCCTCAATTAATGCTCGAATGGCCCGAAAATCGCGTTGCTGGCCAATTCCATGGCTATGCGAATGGGGATGATCATGGTTGTGACGATGACCGTGATCGTGATCAGGTCCGTGGGAATGTTCTGATTCCGCCGTTGCTGACGACAGATTAGTGCGGAAGCCGATGGGGGACACCGCCGCTTCTCCGCAGCTTCCATCCTCCGAGAGGTGAACATCAAATTTGATCCCCTCAATGCCCGATTTTTGCCGACGTCCGACGTGCAGGTGGTAGCCGTCCAGTCGAAGTCGCTTCAGTCCCTGCTCTAGTGTTGCCAATGGGGCTCCAAGGTCGAGCATTGCCCCCACAAACATGTCGCCACTGATGCCGCTGAAGATATCGAGGTAAATCGTTTGCATAGCTGCCAGTTCAATCAGGGAGTTGCAGCGCTCGTTTCTCCCACGGCCCGCACGATCGCTTCCAAGCGGCGTCCGTACTCAATGAAATTCGCGCACAACGCCTCGTCACTGGCAGTCGTCGCTGGCCCGTGGAATACCGCCACCAAATGCGGTTCAATACTCACGCCTCCGCGATAGCCCCTTTGCGCCGCGTCAGCCAAAATTCTAGCCACAGCACCGTCGCCCTCGCCTGGCCACGTGTAGTCGGCGTCGTTCCTGGCCGGATTCCACCGGGCGTCCTTGACATGGATATGCTGGACCCGGTCCCGCACAGCCACCCAAAATTCCCAAGGGTCCTGCTGCGGCCACGGCTTCGGACGCGACCGATCCGCGTTAAAAACAGGGTTGGCCGTATCAAAGACCCAGGCCAAGTCCGGGATAGCCTCGAGCAATTCCACACCGTGGCGCGGACTCATGCCACCGTAATTCATGCAATTTTCGTGAACGACTTGGAGGCCTTCGTCCCGAAATCGTGCCGTGACTTCCGCCACGCGCCGGATAACGGCCTCCGGTAACTCCTCGGCATCGTCGGCTGGCTTAAAACTCATGATACGGACCAATCGAGTGCCCAGCCGATGCATCCGAGGAATGGCGCGGTCTATTTCAGCCAGCGTAATTTCCCACGGATCGGTAACTTTTTTCGACCAGTTCATGATGGCCGACCCCAATCCAATCACGCGGATTTGGGATACAGATAACCGCTGAACCACCTGCTCAAAGGCTGCTTCCGGGAGGTCATGCAGGTTGGCCTTTGGATATCCTGCCACCTCCACATTGCGCAGCTCCAAATGCCGCCAGCCAAGCGATCGAACGGCCGAAATTTGAGACTCAAGCCTATTACCTGCCTCATCACCAATGCCACAGAGAATCATAGCGACAGCCCAATCGATGGCAACGGATCACGGAGAACCAAACGCCGCCCCTTTCGGAGGCGGCGATGACGAAAGCCGAACGAGCCAAACACGTTAGCTTCCACGCAAGCTTCAGGCTTTGCGGGTCGCCTTGGCGAGGCGTTCCCGCTCCTTTTTGCGTTTCAAGTAGCTGATTTGGCGGCGGCGTTTTTCGATTTTATTGGATTGTCTGCCCATAGTCGTCTTTGGTTTGGGCCAATGAAGCCCAATTCATGTTTCAGTGTGCCGACGAGCAACGGCAGGTTCAATCGAATTTTCCGCTCAATTGCAGTCATCGTTCTCTTGACTGCTGGCTGCGAATCCAGTGGTGGTGGCAAAAAGGCCGATCCCGACAAGGATGCCGTCGCTACCATTCGCTTCCATATCGAGGTCGATGATCGCTCGACCGCATCCCAAACCATTTCGGTGGTCCGTAGTTCACCTGTGCAACTCAAGGTCGAAAAAGAGGCCGTTATTGATGAACGGGACGTCAAGTCGGCTCGTCTGATTGAATCCAATGGGAGCTTTCTCATCGGTATCGAATTCAATTTGCATGGGCGCATGGTTCTGGAAATGTCCAGTGTCGCGCATCTCGGCAGACGTCTTGCCATCCAGTCCATTTGGTCCACTGGGAAGGAAACTCCCAACAGTCGCTGGCTGGCTGCTCCGCAAATGACGATCGCCTTGCGTGAGGGAAGTATCGCCTTCACACCCGATGCCAGTCGCGAAGAGGCTCGAAAAATTGTCGTTGGACTGAATCATATTGCCGTGAAATTGAAAAACCAACCAAAGCCCGGTAAGGAGGAGAAGCCCCAACCTACCGATAAGGCGGAGGACGCCATCAAGGCCTTTAATGAGCCTCGCTGATCCAAACAATGAATTCTGCACTTGCGGCGGGCCTTTGGCTCGGATGGGCTGCGATCGCCACAGCCGGCCCCATTCTACGCCTGCCCACCGCTAATCAGGCCCTGTTTCAGCCCGGTGGCGAGGAGCGGTTTTTTACCCCCACGACGGGCAAGACATGGACCAGTGGCCAATTCGGTTGCGTTCGATCGGATGGTCACCAGTTCCACGAGGGAATCGACATCAAGTGCCTGGCTCGCGATCGCCACGGAGAGCCGACCGATCCCATCATGGCCAGTGCCGATGGCGTCGTCGCCTATGCCAGTCGCCATCCCGGCAATTCCAATTACGGCAATTATCTCGTCCTGCGACATCAAATTGACGGACTGGAAATCTACACCTTGTACGCCCACCTTAGTGAGATTCGAGCGGACCTAAAACCAGGCGATTCCGTCCGCGGTGGCGAGGTGGTCGCGACCATGGGACGAACCTCCAATACCCGGCAAGCCATCACCAAAGACCGCGCCCATGTCCATTTTGAGGTCGATTTGGTCGTCAACGAACGGTTTGCCACCTGGTATTCACAGCATTATGCCGGCCAACGGAATGATCACGGCAACTTCCATGGCCACAACCTCCTTGGAGTTGACCCCGCCGCCCTTCTTTGGGATGAAGCCAAACTTCGAGGAGGGTTCAATATGGCCCGTTTTCTTCAATCCCAACCGGAAATGTGCCGGGTCTTGGTCCGTGCAACCTCCTTTCCATGGGTGAAGCGATATGCGGCCCTGATTCAGCCCAATCCCGTCGCAGCCCGCGAGGGAACCGTGGGGTACGAACTGGCATTGACCTTCAACGGCATTCCCGTTCGCATTATCCCCCGGGCAGCGTCTGAAATGAAGATGACGGGCAAATTTGCCCTCCTCTCTGTCAATACCGCCGTCCATGAATCCTCACCTTGCGGCGGCTTGGTGCGCGAGCGCGGGGGACGCTGGTCGCTCACTCCCCATGGCCTCGAGTTTCTGGACCTCCTGACCTATTGAGGGTCAGTCCGCTGCATGGGTTTTGAGGTCCGCCAAATCAACATACTCTAGAGCGGAAAGGTGGCAGGCGTTCAAGACGACAGGCGGGGCGCAGTCCGCATCCAGCGCTTCCTTCCATCGTTCGACACACAAACACCAATGGTCGCCAGGCTCCAACCCGGGGAATTGGTATTCGGGTCGGGGCGTACTCAGGTCATTGCCACGCGCCCGCGAAAAGCGAAGAAACTCCGCAGTCATCCGGGCGCAGACCGTGTGCAGTCCGTGATCATCAGGACCGGTTCGACAATAGCCATCGCGATAGAAGCCGGTAACAGGTTCGCGACAACAACAGGCAAGGGGACCACCAAGGACATTCGTAGGCACAGCGTCATCAGGCATTAAGAACCGGGATGCGGTCAACTCAGCGCTTATCCTCATTTCAGGACAAACATCGGGCAATTGTACAATGGCTCGGTATCTCGCGGTAACGTCTTGGACTGCGTTTGTCCTCCACCGCTTTGGAAAAGGCCGTGAAATGGTCAGCGGTCGAGGGTGCAACCGCGAGCCTTTAGCACGGACGTTCAAGCCACGGTCGCCTGCGTAGGAAGGAAAAATCGCCCAACCAAGGGCAATTCAAATCGTCGAAGCCACAAAATGATGAGCGCCGACGCCAGCACCGTCACCGCAAGCCCGAACAGGAGCCCACCATCGTCTTTCACCACGATCCCGAGCTTGGTTAGGTGGCCAAAGATAGCCCCCGACATCAGGCCTGCCGCCAACCCGGCCCCATAGACGGCTCCGTTGTGAATCCATCGAGGCGTCAACAACAAGACCACGGCGACCACTTCCAGCATCCCCGTGCCAATTCGTCCCCACGGTTCCACCCCCAGGGTTGTAAAGATGTATTTCGATTCCTCGGCACCGGTAAACTTGAAGAACAACGTTTGGGCGAGGATAACGGCGGCAATCACCTGGAAGGTCCAGGACACACCGGCATGAAGTTTGCAAAGGGCAGGTTTCATAATCTACCGGTAAGTCGAAATCCCTGCGAAAGCCTTACAAGACAGTCTCAGAACTACTTACCTTGCCCAAAGTAGAAGCGGCGTCCCGCCGCTTTCCCACGGTAGCCCCGATACCTGCCGGCCAACCCCGGCCTTTGTTCCTGAATCCCATTGGAATTCGAACGGATTCTCGACTGCACCAATCTTGCATTTGCCCGCTCTTTCTGCCTAGTTTCAAGTCAAGTGGTAACTGAAATCCGCATTCGGAATTTTAAGAGCATAGCTGATTTGATGCTCTCTTTGGGCCGCGTGACCGTTCTGATTGGCGAGAATGGTAGTGGTAAGAGCAATATCTTGGAAGCGATTGCCTTCGCTGCGGGTGCCGCAGCGAACAAGCTGGACAACGAGTTTCTCTTCAATCGAGGCATCCGCGTTACCGAAAAGGAATGGGTCACCAGCGCTTTTCCGCCGGAGGATTCATCTTCTGAGAAACAGGATGGAGCCATTGAGTTGTCGGTGATCGGAAGCGAGGTTGAGTCCGCCTTTGAATGTCGCGTAAAGCCGTTGAATAGCAGCCAAGATGGCGAGTTATCTGGATGGGACGTGCAACCGAAGTTCGATTCGATCCTTCTACCCGATGTTGAAGTGCTTGACGCCTTGGAGAAGAACATAGAATTGGCTCAGGAGACATGGGGGGAAAATAAAAAAGAAAGCAAAAAAACAATTGAAAAATTAAGACAATTTTGCGAAAGGGTTCGAGAACTGCGGGAAATTGATATTCGCCGTCGCAAATCCAAAATTGAAAGCGCCAGGGAGTTTGGCCTTCTCGACTTCCTCATTTACGCCCCTGAAAACACAGTTTTGCGCACTCCTCCTCCCGAAAGCGCCATCCAACCCCTCGGTACGCGAGGCGAAGGTCTGCTGCGTCTGCTTCAATCCTTTACCGACGAAAAACACCAGGATCGCCTGGCCGAACTCAAGGCCCGACTGCGATTGGTCGGTTGGTTTGATGATTTTAAATTACCAGACGAGGCCGACACGGCGTCTGCTCGATTGAGAATCCATGACAAGTGGCTGGCCGAAGACCGCGCATTCTTTGATCAGCGAAGCGCCAATGAAGGGTTTTTATATCTCCTGTTCTACTTTACCCTCCTGATTAGTTGGCGCACCCCGCGCTTCTTTGCCTTGGACAATGTCGACAACGGCTTGAACCCCAGATTGTGCACGGCAGTGATGGCAAATATTGTCGAGCTGGCGACTAAATACGGTAAGCAGGTCATCTGTACAACCCACAATCCGGCAATCTTGGATGGTTTGGACCTTCAGAACGACCAACAGCGATTATATGCCGTGCGACGGGATTCTGAGGGGCGCACCGTTGTTCGGCGAATTCATGCGCCAAAACCTCAAGTGGGTGAAGCTCCAATCCGCCTTTCGGAAGCATTCGTTCGCGGCATTCTTGGAGGGCTTCCCGATCACTTCTAACAGTATAGGTATAGGCCATGGGCGATTTTGTACTCGTCACGGAAGGGGTCACCGATCACACGATTCTCAAGAATGTATTGATCGGATATTTCAAGAACCAACGCGAACCGGAAATCAACTTTGATCAGCCAGACGTGCGACGGGTACCTTCGCACGGTGGTTGGACCTTGGTAATTCAGTCTTTGCGCGAACGGAAGTACCGGCAGGCCTTCCAGTTCAATCAATTTGTTACCGTTCAAATCGACACTGATGTCTCCGGAGAAAGCGGATTTGGAGTCCCTCGGCAGGACGTCAATGGCCCCATGCCGGTTGAAGAGTTTATCCCAAGAGTGATTGATCGATTGAAGGCAGAGATCGCTGAAGAGGATTTGGTAAGATACTCCGACCGGTTCATTTTTGCGATAGGAGTAGATCAACTGGAATGCTGGTTATTGCCCTTGTGGTTTAAGGATTCCAAAGGAAAACAGACGTCCAACTGCACGAACCGTCTTGGAGAATGTCCCCAGCTCAGAGATGAGCTTAACCGAAAGAGGCCAAAACTTCCGTGGATTCGACCTGAGGAAAAGGATCAGGGAAGCTACGACGTGGCATCAAAAGGGTATAAAAAGCGCGCAACGTTGATCGCTGACGGCTCAAAAAATCCCAGTCTCGCATTCTTCATCGAGTTGTTGGATCAACAGAATATCATCCTCGAGGATACGAATTGAAATGTCCATGACCAGCTCGTCGTCTCATGTTATCCACAGGCCCAACCGTGCCCGATTCGTCCCCAAGGGCTCACACACCCTCCTGGCCTGCCTCATCGCACTTATCTGCCCGGCAGCATCCCAAGCCCAGGCACCCAGTTGGCCCGCCTTGTCTTTTACCAACGCCAGTTCCGTTGCGGAATGGACCGCTCCTCACGATTCCGCCATCTCCGCAACTTCCGATGGCCTCCTGTTCACCATCACCGGCTCAGATCCGTTTCTCCACGGACCTGCTCGTGATTATCCCACCAATCAACCTGGCTGGCTCGAAGTCACCCTGCGCTCCTCCGAGCCCGGCAATGGCCAGGTCTTCTGGTACCGCGATGGTGCCCGCGAATCGGATTCCATCCGCTTTGCCGTCGGTACCACGAACTGGCTAACGGTTAAACTGCCCATCCCACCGCTCGGTCCCGGTTACCACCTCCGCTTCGATCCGCCGGGGGAGCAGGGGACCTGCGTCGTTCGTTCCATCATCAGTTCGCCCCGTTACTTGTTTGCAGAGCCTGCTTGGCATCGGCTCGATCGAGTCGAACCGTCAGCGCATCCGCTGGCTGAGTTGAAAATCCGAAATCTGAATTGGCAACAGACCGGCACCAATTGGGGGCAATTCATTCTACTCGATAGTGGCCAGCCGGTCGCTCAGGGAAATCCCCGTCCCCAATGGGCATGGGTGGACCATGGCCAAATCCATTGGGGAGAGTTGACCAATCGCGTGGAACTACTGCCCGCCTCCATGTCCAATAGGGTGGTACTTCAGACCACAGCCACCACCGACCAAGGGGCCGTTTTTCGCATCGAACAGTCGGTTGTTATTTCTCCCAATCTTCCCCGTTCGAAGAACTTTTTCGTGATCATTACCAAATGGGAAGCCATGGCCGATATCGACGTGCTTTTCGCGCCCTTGCTGCTTATCCATCCACGTCCCGACGTCTTCGGTTCCGAACCGCACCAGGCGCTGTTTGCCGGAGTCGAGTATCTGGAGTCCGAGTCCTCAAGCTCGGAAAAATCCTTGCACGGCCCGCAAGCGCTCCGCCGTGTCCCCGAGGCGAGTAAAATAACGATTCCGTTGATGGCTGTGGCTTCAACCAATCAGTGGGTATCGCTCGACTGGACGGTCGATGAGCGGGTATCTGCCTTGTTCGATGTGCCCGACCGAGTTTGGCGCAGCGGCGGACCTGTATTGGGGTTGATCGCCCCCGGCAGTGCCGCTCCCCAGCGTCCCGACGGTGCCCTGTTGCCTTATGAGCCGTTGCATTTGGCGAAAGGAGACTCAATTCAGGCTAAGGCTACGGTGGTGGTGGAAGCCGGTTCAACCGTTGTTCCGGCGATTGAGCGGTGGGTGAGGTGGCACTCGGTATCCCTGGGCAATCAGTCACTCGGGCGTGATGAAACCATCGCCTTCCTGGAATCCGCCACCCACGGCTGGTTGGATAGCAAGCTGCGCGATGGCAATCGCTACCGGCACGCCGTAGGTCCCAATTTTGGTGCACAGCCAGCCGCCGATGCCGCCCTCTGGATGGATTGGCTGGCCAACAAGGTTCATGAGCCGGGGTTGGCTGACCGACTCCGCTCCGCTTCCGCCAGTGCCTTGTCCGAAGTCCCTCCCTCCCAATGGCATTCCGCCCAGATTGGACATATCCGTCAACCGCTGCTTCCGCTCGCCTACGGTCACGTCAAAGAGAATCTATTGGCCATGGAAAGCGAAGCCCGGGCGTCGGTCCACCAATTGGGAACCAACGGCACGTTGCTTTACACGCCCAGACCAGGCCACGTCGACCTCAGCGAAACCCATGGATCGCGCGAAGCCAATGGGTTGGCCTCCCTCCCCATTCGTTCGATTCTCCAAACCGCCTTGATCACGGGAAATCAGTCCCTTCGAGACGACGGACTGCGGCTCCTAGGGACTTTGGACCGTTGGGCAGAAAGTGTTCCGCGCGGAGCCCAGAGTTGGGAAGTTCCCCTGCATGCCCCGGATATTTTGGCGTCGGCGCAACTCATCGATGCCTACCGACTGGCGTTTGATCTCACCGGCGACCGCTCCTTTCTGGATCGGGCGGAATATTGGGCTCTTAGCGGTATTCCGTTTGTCTATTTGCCACAGAACGCAATGCCAGGTCGGGTGGGTCGCTTCGCCACCACGCCGGTATTCGGTGCCACCGAATATATCGCCCCGAATTGGATTGGCCTGCCCGTTCAATGGTGCGGTTTGGTCTATGGTCAAGCGCTCCGGGATTTGTTTGTGTCCGAGTCCACTACGACTACGACAAGGTTTGACTGGTGGACCTCGGTTGCCCGGGGAATCACTTGGTCGGGCGTTCAACAGTCCCATCCGAGGGAAGACCCAGCGCGAGTTGGCTTATTGCCCGATAGTTTTGACCTGAATGCCCAGTCCAGAAATCCCGTCCCTATTAACCCGGCTTCCCTATTACCCGGAGTTGCCGATCTCCTGGGTAATATCCCCCTCTTTTCTTCCACGCTCCTGTTTCAGGACTTCGAATTGAGAGTTCACGTTCCGGGAAGAATCGCCTACCCGTACGGAGGAAAATCCCCGCCCGGAAAGCCACCCACCTACGGATTTACTATCACCGCCTGGCCCGACCATCCCTGGTGGGTTCTGATCACCGGACTGAACGCCGAACCGAAAATCCGCATTAATGGCCAACCCCACCCCCTTGGACCCGACGATGAGTGGGTCGCCGACCACGGCTGGTTAATCCTGAAGCAGACCGAGAAAACCGTCCGAGTGGAGCTGAGTTGGTAAACCTTTGGGCAGGTTGACTGCGCGCTGCCTTGCACTCACCCGCCACCCTTCGCTAAAAACGGTTGTGCCTTCGCAGCAAACGCTCAAACAGTCGGTCTCGTTCGCCGGAATTGGTCTTCACTCTGGTAACCGGGTCCAGCTCACCCTGCTGCCCGCCCCTCCCAATACCGGCCTGCGCTTCCGTCGCGTCGACTTGGAAGGCCGCCCCGAACTGGAAGCCAAGGTCGACCTGGTCACAGATACTCAACGTTCGACCACATTGGGACGCGGTGCGGTCAAGATTCACACCGTCGAGCATATCCTGGCCGCCTTGGCTGGTGTTGGCATCACCAACGCTTTTGTTGAACTAGATGCCAATGAACCCCCCATCGCTGATGGCAGTGCCCGCGAGTTCGCCCGGCTCATCCGCGAAGCAGGGGTTGTGGCCCAGCCCGATACCTACGAGCCGTACCGGGTCAGTGCTCCTTTGGAAATCACCGTCGGGGAGACCCACATGGCCATCATGCCTTATGACGGGTTTAAGATTTCGTGTACCAGCGCCGACAAAAGCGGACGTTTCACTCAATTCTTTTCGTTGGAAATCACGCCCGAATCGTGGGAGAAGGAGCTCAGTCATGCCCGAACCTTCTGCTTTTTTGAGGAGATTGATTTTCTCATCCGCAATGGACTCATCAAGGGCGGAAGCCTCGAAAATGCCATCGTCATCCGCGATGATGCCGTCCTTACCAATGAACCGCTCCGATATCGCGAAGAGTTCGTCCGGCACAAGATTCTCGATATCATCGGCGATTTGACCCTCGTCGGGACTCCTGTTCGCGGGCACGTCATCGCCACCAAGCCCAGCCATCAAGCCAACACCGAATTGGCCAAGGCCATCATCGGCCAGCAACGGAAACCGATCGAAGCCGCCCGGACCTTTAGCCCGCCACCGCCACCGCCCACACCGCCTCCGAGTCGGGTGACTCCACAACCCGCGACGACCACGCAGCTCCCTGAGACCTCCCATGCTCCGGTGGTCCTGGATGGCACCACCCTGGATACCATTGGGGTCATGAAGATTCTTCCCCATCGTCCGCCATTCCTCATGGTTGATCGGGTGGTAGCCATTGAAGGAAACAAAATCACGGCGCTAAAGAATCTGACTGTCGGCGAACCGTTTTTCGACGGCCATTTCCCGGGGCATCCCATCATGCCCGGTGTCCTCCAACTGGAGGCCATCGCTCAGGTCGCCGGGATACTCATGATGCGGCAGGCCGAAAACATCGGTAAATTGGCCTATTTCATGTCTGCCGAAGATGTCCGATGGCGACGTCCAGTTCGCCCGGGCGACACCATGCTCATCGCCGTCGAAATGACCAAGAACCGGGGAAAGATAGGCAAGGCCAAGGGCGTTTGTTCTGTCGATGGAGAGGTCGTCAGCGAAGCCAATGTTACCTTCATGCTCGTCGACCGCTGATCATGGCCTCCGAAATCCATTCCTCCGCCGTCATTCATCCAGACGCAGTCGTGGGCACCGATTGTTTTGTCGGTCCCTATTGCGTTGTCGGTTCTCAGGTTAAATTGGGTGCCCGCTGTCGTTTGCACAGCCACGTCGTGATCGACGGTCATACTTCCTTGGGTTCGGACAACGAAGTGTTCCCCTTCGCCTGTCTAGGCCTCAAAACTCAGGACCTCAAGTGGAAGGGGGGGCTGACCCGGGTGGAAATCGGCGATCACAACGTCTTTCGGGAATATGTGACCGTTCATAGTGCCACTTCGGATGGCGGTGTGACCCGGGTCGGATCGCACAACCACTTCCTCGCCTATGTCCACCTAGCCCACGATATCCAAGTGGGCAATCATGTGGTCATGTCCAACGTGGCTACCCTGGCTGGACACGTGACCGTGGGCGATCATGCCGTGATCGGTGGACTCGCAGCCGTCCATCAATTTTGTCGGATCGGAGCCAACGCCATGATCGGTGGCTGCTCCAAGGTGGTACAGGATGTTCCGCCCTACATGATGGCCGACGGAAACCCTGCTGAAACCCGATACATCAATAAAGTGGGCCTCGAACGAAACGGATTCTCCCCCGAAATTATCAAGCAACTGGTTTCAGCATTTAAAATATTGTTCAAGGAAGGCCTTACCATCAGTAACGCCGTCGCCAAAATATCGCAAGAGTTTCCATCTTCCCCAGAACTCGATCACCTCTTGCAATTCATCAAGACCACCGAGCGCGGAATTTCCAAGTAGGGAGAGCCCTCGTGCAATGGATAGTGTGCTTTCATAGGTCCTATGGGTCCCGTAGGGCCTGTTTCCCCGTCACTTCGCCAGAAAAAATGCCCGCTGCTTCTCTGAAATCGGCAGATTCGCCCGCTCCATCACTAGCAGCATGTCCTCCCAGACTTTTCGTTTCTCGCTCAAGCTCTGGTTTCGCAACAAATAGGCCGGGTGGTAGGTCGGCATCAGAGGTATCCCCCGGTAACTGGTCCAGGAACCCCGCTGGCGGGAAATATTGACGTCCAGCTTGCCCAACAGCCCTTCCATGGCGCTTACGCCGAGTGCGACCATGACTTCGGGCTGAATGAGGTCAATTTGCTCCTGCAACCAGGGGATGCAGGTGCTGATCTCAGTTGGAGTCGGTTTGCGATTCCCACTGGTTTGTCCCGGGGTGTCGGGACGGCATTTCAAAATGTTCGCGATATAGACATCCGCTCGCGTCAGCCCCATGGCCTGAATGATCTTGGTCAGCAATTCTCCAGCTTTGCCGACAAATGGCTCACCCTGCACGTCTTCGTCAGCTCCGGGCGCTTCTCCGACAAATAGAATCCGGGCGTGAAGATTTCCCACCCCAAAGACCACCGATTTTCGGGAATTCGCCAGATGCGCACACTTCACGCATGCCAATACCTTCTTCCTCAGGGTCTCGAAGGCAACCGCCCTTGCTGGACCCGCCAATGGGGGAGGCAGGGGGGGAAGACCGGCACCCCCGGCTGCGGGTGCGGACTGAGCCGCAAGGTTCCATCTGGCTGCCGCCGCTGCCGTTCTGGGAGCCGTTGGCTTCGGTGCCGCTGGGGAAGGGGCAGGGGGCGGCGACAACGGTTCCAGCGGTACCCGTTCAGATGCAGCAGGACGTCCTACGGGTGCATTGGATGCGCTTCGAGCGGGAGTTGCGGTTGGCTTTCGAGGGGATGGCACAAACAATTGCAGCGTTTCAGGCGACACTGTCACCGTTCGAACTCCCTTGGCCTGTAGGGCTTCCAAATGGGTGATGGTGGCGTCGAGCAGAGACAAATATGAGCTCACAAGGGTTCAGAGAAATGATCGCCACGACTGTCCAATCGTCCAAATAAGTACAGGCGGGGGAGCCTATTTCCGGCCCTCCACTTACTGGTCCGCAGTCTTCTTCTTGGCCTTCTCCGCCTTCTTCTCAGGCTTAGGACCGGCGGTCGCTTTGACGATAACTTCGAGCTTGTCCTTCTTTTCCACCGTGCCGTGCAAATAGTCCCCAGCCGCCAAGTCCGCCAAGGTTGCTGGCTTTCCGCCCTTTTCGAGATGACTCTCGGCATTCAAGCCAAGAACGCGCGAATGTTCCTTCCCCTCCAGAGTGACAGACATTGCCTTTTTGTCGACCGATGCGACGGTTCCGTGAAACGGATATTTCGCGCCCTCTTTTCCTTTTTTCTCCGCCTTTTCTGCTTTCTTTGCGGGGACCGAATTTGTCTTGGACGCAACGGAAGTGGTGGGCACGGCATTGGTCTCAGCCGCCGTATTGAGGCAGGCAATTCCGGTAAGGGAAGAAGCGAGGAATAGGACGTGGAAAAAACGACGATTCATGGGAGTTTAACAACTAGGCGTTAAGCAGAAAGCGCCACGTAAGGATGGCCTGGAGCCTGTCAAAAGCAAGCGAATGTGGGTCAACTTGCTGCAGTATCGTTAAATCGCGGCAACGGAACTTGACCCTTTCCGTCCACCCTGCATGCTTGTCGGCTCGGTTCAAGTCGCCCCTTTTATGGAGCATATTCGCAACATCGCTATCATCGCCCACGTCGACCACGGTAAAACTACCCTTGTCGACTGCCTCCTCAAGCAATCCGGCACCTTTCGCTTAAACCAAGCGGAAACCCAAGTCGAGCGCCTCATGGACTCGATGGACCTGGAAAAGGAGAAGGGCATCACTATCCGGGCCAAGAACGCGGCGTTCAAGTACAAAGATTACCACATTAACATCGTCGACACCCCGGGACACGCTGACTTCGGTGGTGAGGTCGAGCGTATCATGAACATGATCGATGGCGTGCTCCTTGTCGTCGATTCATCCGAAGGTCCCCAAGCGCAAACCCGTTTCGTCCTCCGTAAAGCCTTGGAAGCCGGTGCCAAACCGATCGTGGTCATTAACAAGATTGACCGCGATAACGCGAATCCGAAGAAGGTCTTGGACCAAGTGTTCGAGCTGTTCATGTCCTTGAATGCCACCGACGAACAACTCGACTTCCCCTTCGTCTACTGCTCGGCCAAACAGGGCTATGCCAAGCTCGAACTCACCCAAGAGTCGACCACGATGGAGCCTCTTTTTGAGGCCATCGTGAAACACATCCCGCCGCCCCGTGCCAAGGCTGGCGAAGGCTTTCAGTTGCTCGTCGCCAACCTCGATTATAGCGATTACCTGGGCCGTATTGCTTTTGGCAAGATTTATACCGGCAAGGTCAAAATCGGCGACCCCGCCATTTGCCGCCACGGAAATGGCAAAATCACCAAGAACAAAATCACCGGCGTCTACCATTTCGAGGGTATGAAGCGAATCGAAATCCAGGAGGCCCACGCCGGCGACATCGTCGGATTGACCGGCTTCGAAGACGTGTTCATCGGTGAAACCCTATGCGATTCGGAAAAACGGGAAATGCTGCCCTACATCCCCATCGATCCGCCCACGATTCAGATGGAATTCGCGGTCAACGACGGCCCGCTGGCCGGTCAGGACGGCAAGATGGTTACCGCACAGCGTATCTGGGACCGGTTGGTGAAGGAAATTCGTACCAACGTTGCCCTGCGTATCGCCCAAACCAACGACGCCAAGATTTTTTCCGTCAGCGGACGTGGCGAAATGCAAATCGCCATTCTGGTCGAGCAGATGCGCCGCGAAGGCTATGAAGTCCTCGTCTCCCGCCCCGAAGTTCTCTGGAAGAAGGGACCCGATGGAACCCCGCTCGAGCCGATCGAGAAGTTGTTCGTGGAAATTCCTACCGAAAACCTCGGTGGAATCATGGAAAATCTGGCCAATCGAAAGGCCACCATCACCAACATGAACCACGTCGGTAACCAGGTTTCGGTCGAAGCCCTGATTCCGATGCGCGGCCTCATCGGTTTCGAGACCGACCTCGTCAATGCCACCCACGGCCACGGGGTGATGAGCCATCTGTTCCATGAATACGGTGAAGACCGAGGCGAAATCGCCGCCCGCAAAAACGGTTCCCTCGTATCCATGGATACCGGTGAAGCCACCTCCTACGCTCTCAACATGGTGCAGGAACGTGGACGTCTATTGGTCCGCCCTGGAGATGCCATCTACGTCGGCATGATCGTCGGTGAAAACTCTCGCGAAGCCGATATGCCCGTCAATCCGGTCAAGGAAAAGAAACTGACCAATATGCGTTCGCAGGGCGATGGCAAAGGCATCCAGCTCAATGCTCCGATGGAACTCACCCTCGAGCGCGCTCTGGAATACATCGGCTCCGACGAATACGTCGAAGCCACTCCTCACAACCTGCGCCTGCGCAAGAAGATTCTGGATGAAGCCGCCCGCAAGCGCGACGAAAAGAGCCGCGGCGTAAAATTCCTCCCGGAGTAAGCCCCGGTTAGCGCTCGTCCCCTCTCCAAATGGGGGACGAGCTGTTGCAAGTCTCTGCCTTGCTCCGCCACGTTGATCTTCCCAATCAATTCCCCGAACGCCCTCCGAAGTGCCCCGTCTTTAATTCCTTGGCTAGGGCATTTGCATGGTAAACTTTGCTGAGTGCTTCTAAAATCGCGCTGCTATGGACACTCACCGCCCGCGCCTGCGTGTCTTCATAGGCATAATCCAGAACCAAGCTTTGCAAATTGCCGTCGAAGATAATCCCGACAAATTCACCCGCCTGATTGACCACGGGACTCCCGGAATTCCCACCGATGATATCTGCCGTACTGACGAAATTGAATGGGGTGCGCAAATTCAATGAAGACTTTCGCTTAACCCAGGAGGCGGGAAGATCAAAGGGAGGCTTCTGCTGGTTCTCCGCTGCCCGCTGATAGAGCCCGGCCATCGTGGTGAAAGAGGGGACCAACTGACCATTTTCGGTGTAGCCCACTACCGGCCCGTAGGCCAAACGCAAGGTAAACGTGGCATCCGGGTATGAGCCCGTTCCATCCAATTTAAAGCGAGCCCGGGCAATCGCGCCCTGCGCTTGGCGCTTGATCTCCTGCTGCGCCTCGCTTTGTTTTCTTAACTGCCGCGCTTCAGAATCAATGCTTCTGGCCAATTCAATCATCGGATCGTTGGCCGCTTGCACGGCAGGGGCCCCCTCCTGGTAAAGGCGTTTACGGAAGGCCACATCCCGCACATGGGTCTTTTGAATCAGCTCGGTTGCGCGTGCTCTCGGTGATTTTCCCGCCAACACTCGCTGAACGGTCGGGTCATTGAATCCCAGTTTTTCCGTCAGGAAAGTGAGCGAATCGCTCAGAGTCAATATCTCGAAATCGGGGTAGATCGGACGCTCCGAAAACAGGCCCAGCTCCAGGGAGGCCTTTTGCGAGGCCCCGAATTCCTCCAGGCGCTCGCCATTAGGCTTGGGAAGCTCATCTCCCGCCCTTAACAGCGTTCGCGCCAGGACAAACGATTCACTCCAAAACCCATCACGCGCTTCTAGCAATTGCAATCGCGGCACAAGCGCGGCAAGAGCTTTTTGAGCCTCCTGAATGCGCTGATACGCAGCAACGGCTTCTGCCTGATCCGCTGCGGCACTCAGTCGGTCGCGGAAGCCTTTTTCGACGGCTGCTTTTTGCCCCATCAAAACCGGGTCATAAAGCCCGGCCAGGCGTCCATCCAGTGCCTTCCGGGAATTCTGAATGCCAAAAAGGTCTTCTTTGGCGCGGCGCGCATTTTCCGTCGAACGGGCACTCCAACCGATCAGCAACGATTCCCTCCGCTTAAGCAGGTCCAGGCGATAGGGCAAGGCGGTTGTCCGCTGATACTCGAGCTCATCCATCGTTAGCAGCCGTTCCGTTCGACCGGGATGCCCAGCCACAAACGTTAATTCGCCATCGGCAGCACCGGCCTTTGACCACTTCAGGTATTGATCGACATGAATGGGTTGTCCATTTTCGTAAACCCGAAAAAGGCAGATATCCAGGTCAAAGCGGGGATACTCAAAGTTGTCGGGATCGCCGCCGTAAAAAGCGATTTGCTGCTCCGGTGCGAAGACGATGCGGATGTCCGTGTACCGCTTGAATCGGTAAAGATGATACAGTCCGCCCTGATACAGCGGCGTGACATTCGATCGCAACCCGGTTTTATCGAGCGACTCCTTTTCGATCTCCGCGATTACCTTCCGTCGAGCCTTGAACGCCTCCTCGGCGCTGATTCCGGACGGGACAGCCGCATTCACCCGAGCCGTCACGTCCTCAATGGATTGTAACACGTTTAACTCGAGATCGACGCACGGAATTTCCTCTGCATGGGACCGCGCGTAGAAGCCGTTCTTCAGGTAATCGTGCTCGGCATTGCTGACCTTTTGCAGGGCATCGGCACCCACATGATGGTTGGAAATCACCAGTCCATCCTCACTGACAAAGCTACCGGAGCCTCCAGAATTGAATCGGACACACGATTTCATCACGTGGTCGAGCCAGGCATCGGTCA
>CAILNN010000107.1 GCA_903835555.1 uncultured Verrucomicrobiota bacterium | reverse complement strand
TCACTAAGGCCGTACTGCACCCGGGGTCAAATGCCCTTTCGGTTGATAGAGACTCTCTATGAAGTGGATCGCGCCATCGGAAAAGGACACGGCCAACGATACGTTGGAGAAGCGCCTTTGGGCGGCAGCCGACCAGTTTCGCGCCAATAGCGGCCTGAGCGCCGCCCAGTACTCCCAACCGGTCCTGGGGCTCATCTTTCTGCGGTTTGCCGAAGTCCGCTTCGCGAAGCAGCGGGCTGTCTTGGAAAAAGCGGGTGGTTCGTCGCGTCGTGCCTCGCGTGTGGAAGAGCCCGCCGCCTACCACGCCCAGGGCGTCCTCTACCTCGCACCCAATTCCCGGTTCGACCTGCTGCTCAGCCTCCCCGAGGCGTCAGACATTGGCGGCAAGGTCAATGAGGCAATGCGCGATATTGAGAAACACAACCCCCAGCTTGGTGGCATCCTGCCCAAGACCTACAACCTTTTTACCAGCACCCTGCTCAAGGAACTTCTGAAAAAGGTCTCCGAAATTCCGGCCAGTCTCGATTACGACGCCTTCGGGCGCATCTACGAATATTTCCTCGGCGAATTTGCCATGACCGAGGGGCAGGGCGGTGGAGAGTTTTACACCCCTTCCTCCATCGTTCGCCTGCTTACGGAAGTCCTCGAACCGTACCACGGGCGCATACTCGACCCTGCGTGCGGTTCCGGTGGCATGTTCGTGTCATCCGCCCGATTCGTGTCCGAGCACAAGAAAAACCCGTCGTCGGAACTCTCCATCCACGGCGTCGAAAAGACCGACGATACCGGACGCCTATGCCGCATGAACCTCGCGATCCATGGCTTGGAGGGCGATATTCGCCACGGCGGTCAGGTCAACAGCTATTACGACGATCCGCACGACGCCACCGGCAAATTCGATTTCGTCCTCGCCAATCCCCCGTCCAACGTCAACGCGGTCGACAAGGAACGGTTGAAAGATTCCGTCGGCCCGGGCCGCCGCTTTCCCTTCGGACTGCCGCGCAAGGACAACGCCAATTACCTCTGGATTCAACTCTTCTATTCTGCCCTGAAAAATGGCGGGAGCGGAACCTCCGGCGGACGGGCCGGATTCGTCATGGCCAACTCCGCTTCGGACGCCCGCAGTTCCGAGCAGGAACTCCGCAAGCAACTTATCGAAGCCCACGCCGTGGACGTGATTGTCGCCGTCGGTCCAAACCTGTTCTACACCGTCACCCTCCCGTGCACGCTTTGGTTTCTCGACAGGGGCAAAGCAAAGACACCCCGTACCGATACCGTACTATTTATCGATGCCCGCCACATCTACCGCCAGATCGACCGGGCGCACCGCGAATGGACGCCTGCGCAGATCGGCTTCCTCGCCAACCTTGTTCGCCTCTATCGCAGCGAAGAGCTGGACTTTACCCTCGGCGGCGACGATGCCCGGACTAAAATCGTGGAAATCTTTGGCAAGAAACCAAAATTTGTCGACGTGCCCGGCCTCTGCCACGCCGCCGCGCGTAAGTTGGAGAAAACCATCGCTGCGAACGTGGCGGAAATCCTGGAAGCATGAACGCGCATTTTGCCAATCCCCCTTCTCCCTCTGGGAGAAGGGCCGGGGATGAGGGTGCAGCTCAACTGCATGAGAAAACCATCGCCGCCAAGGTGGCGGAGATTTTTGAGGCATGAGCACGCCTGAGGATTCCATTCTGCCATCCCAAGGGCAGTTCCTCGTTTACCTGTCGGAAGACGGGCGGATGAAGATTGAAGTCCGCCTGGAAAGCGAAACGGTCTGGCTCACCCAGCAGCACATGGCTGATTTGTTTCAGACCACCCAGCAAAATATCAGCCTGCACCTGCAAAACATCTACGACGAAGGCGAATTACAGCGCGGCGCAACTCACAAGGATTTCTTGTCAGTTCGTCAGGAGGGTGCACGATCCGTCCAGCGGCGGGTCGATTTTTACAACCTCGACGCCATCATATCGGTGGGCTACCGCGTCAAGAGCGCAGTCGCCACCCGTTTTCGTATTTGGGCCACCCAAAAGCTACGCGAATACATCGTCAAAGGATTCATCCTCGACGATGAACGACTCAAGAATCCGGACCAACCCGTCGATTATTTTGAAGAATTGCTTCGCCGGATTCAGGACATCCGGACCTCCGAACGGCGCTTCTACCAAAAAATCACCGACATTTACGCCACTAGTATCGATTACGATCCTACGCAGCCTGAGAGCATCACATTTTTCCAGACGGTGCAGAACAAAATGCACTGGGCTATCTATTTTTGGCGCGACCCTCACGGTCACGAACTGCATTTGCTGATCGACCGGGGGGGAAACCAACTGACCGTGGCCGAAATCAAATCGGGTCGTACGGTTGCTTCCGATTGGTTTCGGTTGACCCAACAATTTGCAGAATGGGTGCCCAATTCGAGCTCGGCCATTCTGCACGGAGGCGATACCGATCAACCGCGCACTTCGACGCCGGTATTTAGCTGGCGCAATTTCATTAGATGGGCGGAGGTAACGTTTAATTATCCCACTGCCCCTTGAGTCCGTTGGACCAAGCTTTGCAACGTCGTACTGCGTGCTCGGCTGGCCTCGGCCAATACAACCTCCTCGAATTCGGCCCGGACGATTTTTCGGGCTTCGTCAGGGGCGGTTGAGACATCGTGTCCCTGACCCGCCCGGATCGCGTTCAGAATCTCCCACACATTGATCTGTTCCAATGGACGGGCTGGTTGGTACCCAACTTCGGTTCCAGCCGATTCCTGAAGCAATCGGTTGTTGAAGAGGGTTTGCAAGAGGTCCTTTGTCAGCTTGGGTGGGACTGCCAGCAGTTCGGCCAATTGGGACCCATTCAACGGGCGCTCACCCTGAATGAATCGTTCGCCGATCATCGTCATCAGGCGCAGGGCGATGAATTCCCGGGCTTGCTGATGGACCCGCCCTACCCACCGTTCCTGCAAATACGCGTGGCGAAACTGAAAGACATAGGCCGTTTGTGCTCCGAAAAGGAGGATGAGCCAGGACAGGTACATTCCCAGAAGGAAAAGGGGTACCAGCCCAAGGCTGCCGTAGATGGCGTTGTAGGTGATAACTCGTGTATTATACAGCGCCGACAAGCGACCATTCAGCGTCCAGAGCATGGCGGCAACCGCCCCCCCCACCAAGGCTGCCTGCCATTTGACTCGGGTGTTTGGCATCCACAAATAGAGTCCTGCAAAGGCCAGGCTCATGACGATGAGGGTCAGCAGCCAGGACAAGGAGGCGACAACTTGCGTCACCACTGCGAAAGTGGCACCGCCTCCTGCATGATGCAGCAAGGCCAGGTAATTTGCACCCTTCACCATCACAACCAGGATCGGCCCCAGCGTGATGACCGCCCAGTAGAGGACGATGCTCATGAACCACGTCCGTCCCTTGGGAATACCCCAAATATCGTTAAAGGCGGATTCGATGGTCCGGAGCAGCGAGATGGCAACAAACAGCAACCCTGCCATCGCCGAAGCCCCGACGGTTCCAAATCGGATATTGCCGACAAATTCGACAATCTTGGCGGCGACTTCGCTTCTTTTGGTGCGCGTTTGGCTATTTGGATCATGGGGGTCCGCCATCGGAACAATCTCCTGGGAGTAAACGTCCTGCAGGAGCAATCGATTCTTACGCCTCAGATCAACCATCTGGTTGGTCGATGCTAGGGCTAGGCGAGTGGCCGGGCCGAGTGTGACCGAGGCAAACCGATCGGGTTGGTAAAAATTGGTCTCGGTAATGATCCCGTTGAACACCTTGCTTAGAGCGATCTCTACCGCCAGGCGGCCCACATCCGTACCGTCCCATCCCAAGGTCAAGGTTCGGGCCTCTTCTGGAAGCCGTTCCCAGATGTACTTCGATACCGGGTCTTTGGCCTGAGTAATGCGTTCCGTCAGGGACTTCAAACCCGAATAATCATCGGCGGAAAAGACGGGAGACGAGGGATCGGCAGAATCCTCGGTGCTGATCCCAATGGACGGAGCGACCCGCGTGACCGCCATATCGATCAAATCTTCCAACTCACGCTTTTGGCGCGCCTCATCGCGTGGAAGGAACAGGGCGGCGACACTGATGGAAACCGCCAGCAACGGAACAACGGCCAGCAGCGTGGTATACGCAAGCGCCGACGCTCGAACAGGGCAGCGATTTCGGAGAAAATTTTGGAAGACCAGCAGCCAGAAATGACCAAACCGCTGCCAGCCGGTCAAGTGCGGCTCATGAGCCGCGACCACGTCATCGTCGATGATCGTCTTCACTTTGGCCTGCATCTTTTCGATATGGCCTGTGATGCGGGTGGGGGTGGGATTGACCGACATGCCGGGAGCCTATCTCACCCCGAGAAATTGAAAAGAGCCGACGCCATGGCTGGAAGGATTGTTCCGGCTATGACAGTTTCAGCGCATGAACGTTCAGGTTGGAGTAATTACCATATCGGACCGCGCCTCCAAGGGGTTGTATGATGATTTGGGGGGGCCGGCCGTTCGCCAGGCCGCAAGCAACCATGGCTGGAAGGTGATCGCGGAGGCTTTGGTTCCAGATGAAAAGAGGGAAATTCAGCGGGCGATTCGTGAGCACCTGGCTCGTGGATGTCATCTGGTCCTGACCACTGGCGGTACGGGCGTAGCCATCCGCGACGTGACCCCGGAGGCGGTCCGGGAAATTGCGATTCGAGAGTTACCGGGATTCGGGGAGGTGATGCGAATGGAATCGATGAAGATTACCCGAAATGCGATTCTTTCGCGGAGCTTGGCAGCTGTCGTCGATCGAGGGTTGGTCGTTTGTCTTCCTGGCAAACCAGCGGGGGCTGTGGAATGCCTGGGTTTCGTCGCCGCAGCGATTCCACACTGTCTCGAAGTGCTTCAAGAGGTGCCGACAAGCTGTTGAGGTGCCTTCCACCACCATTATTCCCAAGGCGAATGGCATTTCCCATTTCCGGGCGATTTTTCGATTCTTGCCTTCGCGGAGGCTAGAAACGACGATTTCGTCAGTTGGACCCTCCGACACCCACCCGATAATCAACTTTATTCCCAACCAGAACCAATGAACTTTGCCCACCGTTTGCTTTATGCATTGGGACTATCTATAACATTGATTCAGACTGCGGCGGCTGGGACCACCACCATCCCGCTGACGTTTCAATTGGATTGGCGTCCGAACGCGCAGTTTGCCGGTCTGCTGGTGGCCAAGGAGCGAGGATGGTATCAGGCGGCCGGTCTCGATGTGACCATCCTACCCGTAGATCCCAAGATGGAGGTGGTTGAACGTGTGGTTCGCGGAACCAACTGGCTGGGGTGTTCTGAAGTTGGCGTTATCTTGGCCGCCCGCGCCAGTGGTGCCCCGATCAAGGCCATCGGCACCATGTTCCAAGCAAGCCCAATGGCACTCCTCAGCCTCCAAACAAACGGCTATACCAACATGACGAGCCTAATCGGAAAGACGCTTGGCGTTCTTCCCGACGGTCAGCGAGCATTGGAAGTCGTGCTTGCGCACGAAGGATTGCGTCGGAGTCAATTCAAGATCATCGAGAAGGAACATAATACCTCCGGGTTGTTGAACGGAACCTGCGCGGCCATCCAAGGGTACTTGATTGACGAAGCCATCGAGTTGGAGCTTCAAGGTCACCCTGTGCACGCGATTCCCTACTATCAGCACGGATATACCGCCTATTCCCAGGTGTATTTTGCCAGCGAGTCGATGATTCGGCAAAACTCAGAAGCTCTGCGTCTATTTCTTGAGGTATCGAGGGCAGGTTGGCAAGCGGCTCTACTGGATCCCGAGCGGACTTGCTCCATGATCACGGAAAAGTATAGCGCCAAACTTGATCCCAAATATCAACTTCGTTCCCTGGAGAAAATCGCCCAACTATCCACGGTGGAGTCCGGATTCTCCGGCCTGGGGGTTATGTCCAGAACGACATGGGGAAGAATCGTCGATACCTTCAACGAGTTTCACGTGCTCGCCCGGCCCGTTTCTGTCGCTGAAGTCACTGATTTTAATTTGGTCAATCCGCTGCCGAGCTGGGGACCGCAGACTCACCTGCGCGTTGATTTTCACGAACCGGGTGGACGATATCCCGACATTGAGGCACCGGAACGGTGGAGCAAGTCGATTCCGTTGAGGCCTTTGGAAATGGTTGCTTCCGTCGATCCTACCGGTCATCCGTCGACGGTGATGATGGTCAAGGCGGGTCCCAATCCAGAGCTCGACGCGTGGTGGGTTAGCCAGGTAACCGCGCGGTGGCAATGGCCTGCCGGAGGTTGGCGGCAATTCCGGTTGGAAGTGCCAGTTGCGAAGAGTTCGCCGTAATCCGGTCTCTTTTGCCTCTTCCGTGAACTCCTTCGACCTGTGGATTGAACTCAAGACATCGACTCGCACCGTCACGGTTGGGAATTGGAAGGAAGTCGAGTGACGGATGCGATCAAGCAATGCCCCCAAAGGTCACCGGCATCTGAATCGCATTTTTAAGACGGAGTAGAAAATCGTCCCGCGAAATCTCGCGGGCACCCAGACTTTGCGTCACGGGCGTGACCATTTGGGTGTCAAACAAGACATAACCGCGGGTGCGAAGGTGCTCTATCAATCGAACCAATCCCACCTTGGAAGCGTCCGTAGCCTGGTGGAACATCGATTCCCCTGCGAAGCATCCACCGATCGCCACCCCGTAGAGGCCACCCACCAAGTGGTCGTCCTTCCAAACTTCAATACTATGAGCGTCTCCAAGTTGATGGAGCTGCTGGTACGCCTTGATGAACTCCTCGGTGATCCAAGTCCTCTGTCCGCCCCGGGGGGCGGACGCACAAGCGCGAATGACCTCCGGAAACGCTTGGTCCGATGTAACGCGAAATCCATTTCGACGAATCGAGCGTTCCAGACTCCTCGGGATATGCAATTCATCGAGCTCGAGAATCCCTCTGGGATCGGGTGACCACCAGGTGATGGGAGAAACCGACCAGGGAAAAATCCCGGAGGCATAAGCCAGCTTGAGCCGGGACGGCGAAAAATCGCCTCCAATGGCAACGAGTCCGTCCGACCGGGCCAATCGAGGGTCTGGAAAGGACGGTTCGACGCGATTGGGCACACGAACTACTCCCCATTCATGAGGGCCATGAGAATCTGGCCCTGAAATCCGTCGGTCAATTGAAGCGCCCAATAAGCGTGAAGATTGCTTTCGCTAGGCTCCGGTATTTCGCCAGACTCAAAGTCGGGGCGGCCTAGCTTTTCCCACGCTCCGACCCGGACTTCATTCAATGCCTGAAGCAAGAGTTCCGCGTCTGAAGCCGTCAAGGTCAGGTCGCAGGCCCCATTCTTGGCGACAACACAACGCTCTGGATCAGCCAGCAGGCCATCGACGGTCTCGTTCAATTCCCGCCGATGTTCATTCAGCGCAAGGTCAAAATCCGCCTGTGCAGCCATTAATTCATTGGTCGTGGCCGTGTCCGAGGTAATCGAGCGGGGTTGCCTCAGCAGGAGGACCCGCAATTGCAAGGTGGTGCGCAAGGCGTCCAAGTCGCGCCGCGAAAGGCGAAACACCCATTTCCCGGCTGAGCTTGAAAGCAGCTTCATTCGTCTTTTTCGAGCGTGGCTTGGAGGGAGTATTTCTGCAATTGGTGGACGTAGAATTCCGCCTTTTCAAAGGTTTCCCGTACCAATGTGCTCTTGCCCTTTTCGTGAACCTCACGCATGTGTCGCTCTGCCTTTGCTCGTTCCCACCCGAACACGACCTGGAACACATGGGTGACATAGGGCATCAGATTGACCGGATCGTTCCAACAGACGACCAAGTACCCGGATTCAAACTTCTCCGCTGATTTGTCCCGGGGAGTCGTCTCTATCTGTGGCCGCTGAATTTCAATACTGCCGCCCATGGTTCTAGCCTAAATCCTCTGACTGGCGACACAAGCTGCTTATGGTACCGCAACCGTGATCCAGATATATCGCCGCGCTCACCCTTCCGGCCACATATCCATCAACTGAATGAGTTGCTGTACGGAAGGGCTCTCCGCTGTCCGGACGTAATGGCCGCTCGTGGCCACGCCACACAAAAGGCTGGATGCATTGTCGAGGCCCAGCAGTTTCCCAAGACAGAAACCACTGTTGAAGTGGTCCCCAGCTCCGGTGGTAATCTTGGGGCGTCGACAAACGGGTCCAGCCACCACCGAGGGCACTCCACTGGACACGGCCACGGCATACGAAACCGGGTGGACTACCAGCGTTTCTACCGGAACGAGCGCATTAATCTGGAGGCAGAGGTCCGCAAGTCCGTCGGGGTCCCTGGGAGCGGCATTCAGTCCCAAAACATCAGCCACTTCGTAGGCCTCCTTTTCATTCAATCCGAGAATCACATCGAATTTCGTGCCAAACTTGGCGACCAACTCCAGAGCCGAACGAATATCCTCCGGAACCCGCTTTTCCGGATCGGCCAGATCGACAAACAAGCGACGCCTCGGTCCGCTGACTTGGGGGAGCAACTCTTCCTGGATGGACTGCCAGATTGCACTCATGTGCGGCAGCATGGTCCAATTAACAAATCCCACCAGGTCCGCAGACCCAAACCGCTCGGCAAACTTCTCCCGACCAAAGCGGCTGACGATGTTGGCCCAGTTGACCTCCTTCAGCGAGTAATGCTTGCCGACCATTACCTTTCCATCTTCAAACTCCAGGGCATCGGTCAGGCCTGGCGTACCAATCGAGGCAACGTCGGCGCGCTGAGCAAACTCATCGAAAATCGGGTGCAACGCCGGCCAACCGAGAGCCCCTAAATACGACACCTTCAATCCGAAGCTCGCCAGGGCGTTGGCCATAATCGGTCCATTGCCCCCGAGTTTGGTCATGACATTCACCAACTCCACATTGGTGCTATGGCCTGCAGCCGACGAAAGCCGATGACCGTACTCGGCAATCGTCTTCACCCGATCGTATCGGTCGGCACTCCAGCGCTTGTCGACGACGTGCAGGATTTCATCGACAAAACCGTCGAGCCCGACAAATGCCGAAAGGCTGCGAATGGACGGAAGCCGGACGCCTAACTGCTGGGCGACTCGAAGGCGAAATTCAGCGGATTGAATCATGGCGGAATGCGTATCAGCGAAGCCAACGGGTGTCCGGACAGTGAACCAAATGGATGATGGGCCGATCAACCGGTCGTTTTCGCATAGGCCTCCATAGGGTGTCACAAAAGAGGAAAAATCCAGAGTGAAAAGTCATCGTCGAGTTTCACTTGGCATTATTACGCAGACGTACCATTTTCCCATTACCATGACGATGAACTCTCTGACCGCTGTGGCCCATCTGCCCGTCCTTCGCCTCGGTCGATCCTATGACAGCTTGGACAAGCTCGAAGTACGCGACCACCGCTCCGGTGAGGTGAAGGCAGTGGTTTCCACCGTAAATGCGGGTATCATTCGCAAAGACTTGAGCCGCCTCGGAGCGGCGCGGACTGCGCTCAATCGGTTTACCTGCCAGCAGTTAATCGAGATATCTGCCCGTGCCGGAGAACTCTTCCTGAATGGAACATTGCCGTTGGGCGATCGCGGCCATACGCAATCCGCCGCTGAGTATGTCGAAACCCTCAGTAGCACCAGTGGACTTCCACAGGTCATGGTCCGACGAAACATGGATAAGGTGGCTTATGCCCTGACTCACATGACGGTCATTCTCAATGGCCTTTCACGCGGGCTTGATCTTTCCATACTTGATCGCGGTTATGGGGAGCAGTTCGGTACCAAGCTCTCGTTCTTTCCCACGGCTCAAGCCCTCGGGTTGGTCATGCCGAGCAATTCCCCAGCAGTCAATTCGCTGTGGCTGCCTTCGATCGCACTGAAGACACCGGTATTGATTAAGCCCGGCAAGGAAGAACCATGGACTCCCTACCGCCTGATCCAGGCATTCCTTGCCGCCGGTGCTCCGGTGGAAGCCTTTGGATTTTACCCCACCGACCACGAAGGGGCCGCCGAGATTCTTCGATCCTCCGGACGCGCCCTGGTTTTTGGTGACAAGTCCACGACAGCACAATATGCCAACGACCCTCGAATCCAGATTCACGGGCCGGGTTGGAGCAAGATATTGATCGGCAACGATTGTATCGAGAATTGGCGCGAGTACCTGGACGTCATCGTCGCCAGTATCTCAGACAATGGTGGACGTTCCTGCATCAATGCCTCGGCTGTTGTCGTGCCCAAATATGGAGCGGAAATTGCCGAAGCGCTGGCCGCGCGCCTGGGACCGGTCGAGCCATCTCAACCCGCCGACCCCAATGCCCGCTTGAGTGGTTTCGCCAATCCCAAGATGGCTGAATCGATTGATGCCCAATTGGAAGACGGTCTAAAGACTCCAGGAGCCACGGATGTGACTGCCAAATACCGAACCGGCCCCCGCAAGGTGGTGCTGGATGGTGGGATTTACCTTCGGCCCACGGTGGTCTTGTGCGATTCCTTTGCACATCCCCTGGCCAATCGGGAATTTTTGTTTCCCTACGCCAGCGTTGTTGAGACCCCGCAGGAAAAAATGCTCTCGCAGATAGGCTATAGTCTGGCCGTGACCGCGATCACCAAAGACGCTGGCTTTATCGATGCCTTGTCCGCATTTCCTCATATTGAGCGTCTCAATATAGGCCCGGTATCGACAATGAAGATTTCCTGGGACCAACCGCACGAGGGCAATATGTTCGAGTTCCTCTGGCAACGGCGTTCTATCGAACGCGCTTGGTAATGGCAAAATCCACCGCACCATCCAATGGATTGGCGCGGGTGCTTTCCAAGTTGGGATATTGTTCCCGCCGGGAAGCGGAGTCCCTCATCCAGGCAGGTCGGGTGCAGATCAATTCGGTGGTCTGCCGCCGGATTGACCAGACCGTAGATGCGTTTAAAGCGGTTATCTCGGTCGATGGCGTGCCAGTTCGGCGCGTGACGTTTGTTTATGTGATGTTAAACAAGCCGCGCGGATTGGTGACTACCACTGCGGATGAGCGCGGCAGGGATACGGTTTTTCGATGTCTCGAAGGCTCCGAGCTCCCGCGCCTCGTACCGGTCGGGCGATTGGACCAAGCCAGCGAAGGGATGCTGCTCCTGACCAACGACACTCAATGGGCCAATGGGATTACTGAGCCCGGACATGGTTGCCTGAAGACCTATCATGTCCACATCGATCGTCAACCGACACCTGAATTTCTGAGACAACTGGAAACTGGAGTTGAAGTCGATGGGGAGTTCCTGCGGGTGGTGCGAGCTTCCACAGTCAGGGTGGGTGAACGCCATAGTTGGCTTGAATTGGTTCTGGACGAAGGACGCAACCGACACCTGCGACGTCTTCTGGGGGCATCCGGTACCGACGTCTTGCAATTGGTACGAATTGGGATTGGAAACCTGCGATTGGGCTCCTTGCAAAAAGGCTCCTGGCGCCAGTTGACGCCCGACGAGGTCCAAAGTCTGCGGAAGCCTAACCGAGCCGGAAACTAATCTTTTCGATTCGGGAACTGCCGAACGCATTCTGGATTCGCTCCAATAATTCGCGCCGTCGGTAACGAAGAATCTCCGAAAGCCAGACATTGCTGTCGACGGTGACAAACAGGGTACCCTTGGTCAATCCAACCGGAACCGTGTGGCGGGCCACGATGGGATCGATAACCTTCGGCCATAACTGGGCGATTTGCGATTCCATGACTCGGTCCTCCAGACGCAGTTCTCCTAAAATTCGGGGAACCAATTCTGCGGGGGTTCGGTCGCGACCCCGCATGGCCCCCTCGATCTCCCGCGTGTCCAATCGCCGCCATTGTCGAATGGCCCGGGCCCGGGCTTCCAACGCCTGCTGGTCGGCATTCGACCGACGGTCGGTCCCCAGGTTTGCATCGCTCATGAGGCGTTTGTTCCTGTCGCATTGGAGGATCGCAAAAGGCACGCTTTTCGCGCGAGGAAACAAAATCCTAGGCCTGGACCTGAATTAATTCCCGCCGTGCTCCCCCCAACAACCCTTCCACGAAGTGGGTCGTATAGTCGCCCCGACGAAAATCCGGATCCTTCAATATGGCCTGCTCAAATGGAATGGTGGTCTTGATCCCACGAATCATGTATTCCGAGAGAGCCCGGCTCATGATGTTCATGGCATCCGTCCGGTCTTTGCCATAGGTGATCAATTTGCCGATCATCGAGTCGTAATAGGGCGGGATGGTGTAGCCGGCGTAGGCGTGGGAATCCACCCGTACCCCGCGTCCTCCCGGAGCGTAGTAAACATCGATGCGTCCCGGACTCGGGCGGAAATCATCAAAGGCATCCTCCGCATTGACCCGGACCTCAATGGCATGGCCTTTCAACTGGATGTCGTTTTGACCAAACGGAAGCTTCTCGCCCGCTGCCACCAGAATTTGCAAGCGTACCAGATCAATTCCTGTGACTTCCTCCGTGATTGGATGTTCGACCTGGATGCGCTTATTAACCTCCAAAAAATAAAAATTCCCTTCACCGTCGACGATGAATTCGACCGTGCCGGCATTGGTGTATCCAGAGACTTCGGCTATCTTCAGGGCGGCCTTCCCCATCTTCTTGCGAAGGTCGCGAAACTCCTTCCGATCAAACAGAGGGCTCGGGGTCTCCTCGATCAGCTTTTGATTTCGTCTTTGAATCGAGCAGTCGCGCTCACCCATGTGAACCCAGTTTCCCTTTGTGTCTCCAAATATCTGAAACTCAATATGGTGTGGATTCTCAATGAATTTCTCCACATAAACGCCGCTATTGCCAAAGGCCTTGTCTGCCTCTGAACGGGCGGTGTGGTAGCCCTTGACCATGGCCACGTCGTTGTGGGCAACCCGCATGCCGCGACCGCCACCGCCGGCGACGGCTTTGATCATCACCGGATACCCAATCTTGCGAGCCGCAGCCAGGGCTTCCTGTTCGGTCGCCACCAAACCTTCGGACCCGGGAGGAGTGGGAACTCCGGCCCGCTTGGCGAGTGTCCGGCTGGCGGCCTTGTCGCCGAGGGCGTTCATAGCCGCCGAACGGGGGCCAATGAAGCGGATATTGCAGCTCTCGCAGACATCAGCGAAGTGGGCGTTTTCGCTGAGAAAACCGTAGCCTGGATGAATGGCATCCACGTCGGATATCTCCGCAGCGGAGATCAATCGGTCGATTCGCAGGTAGCTGTCCGTGCTCGGGCCCTCACCAATGCAGATGGCTTCATCCGCCACCTCCACGTGCATCGAATTTGCGTCGGCCTTCGAGTAGACGGCCACGGTCTTGATGTTCAACTCTTTGCATGCGCGGATGATGCGCATGGCGATCTCGCCACGATTGGCAACCAGGATTTTTTCAAACATGCGGAATGGGGCATCCTTGTGCAGAAACGTGGTGGCGGGGGATTTTGCTCCACTCATGCTTCAGCAGGATGACGAAGAACTAGAGCGGACGGATCTTAAAGAGCGGTTGGCCAAATTCAACTGGCTTGGCGTTTTCCGCTTGAATGGAGACAATTACCCCGCGGGTTTCCGCCTTCACTTCATTCATGACCTTCATCGCCTCAATGATGCAAACCACGGTGTCGGGGCCAACCTCCGAACCGACGTCCACATACGGAGCCGCCTCCGGGGATGGCGAACGATAAAATGTCCCGATCATCGGTGATTTGATTTCCGCATCATTGGATGCCCCATGGTGACTCACCATCGGATGGGCGGCCCTCGCCAACGGCGCGTAGGCAGTCAATTCAGGATCGTCAATCGGTGTCACGCCAACATGCGGCAATCCGGTCCCCGTCGGGCGGCGCAGTTTGATCTTGAAGTCATTGACTTCCAGTTCGAACTCCGTGAGGGAGTTCTTTTTCATCAAATCAATGATGGCTTTTATCTCTTTCAGGTCCACAGCAGGCTCCCGTGTTGGGTCGCGATTGAAGTCGCGAGCAATCGATGATGGTCAAAAATGGGAATGGAAGAACGGCAGGCTTCGCGTTTACTGCACGCTTTGCTTGAACCCGTCAACGGTGTTGAATTTAGAGAAGTCCACCGCAGTCGGTCAAGAAGGAAGAAAATGGGATGTCTCACGTCAATCAATTCTTCAATTGAGGTTTACGCTGTGGCCTTAAAGGTAACGCAAGCTTCAAGACCAAGAACATAGGATTGGGCACCAAAGCCGCAAATTTGCCCACGACAAACAGCGGCAATCAATGATCGATGACGAAACTCCTCACGCGCATGGATATTCGATAAATGAACCTCCACCACCGGTAGTCCTGTTGCCAAAATCGCGTCTCGCAATGCCACACTGGTGTGAGTATAAGCGGCCGCGTTCAATAGAATCGCGTCAAAAACGCCCCGGGAATCTTGAATCCAATCCACAAGGACGCCTTCGTGATTGCTTTGGCGAAACTCGATCAAAACATCCAATCGGGCTGCTCTCTCCCGTAGAATTGCCTCGATGTCAGCCAGCGAGAGCGACCCGTATATTTCAGGTTGCCGAACCCCCAATAAATTGAGGTTTGGACCGTTTAGGACAAGGATGTTCATCCGCGAAGCGAGTCCGGTTCCTGACCCCGCAACCGGCGGGATCGAAACTCAAACTCAATCACAGAGGGGCATCGTGACAGGTTTACAGGAAGGTGTCGAGATTTCCCTTCGTTTGGCATCGACCGACTGTGTCGGATGCATTGGTGACAAGGAAGTTACAAATTGTGAAAAACGAGTATTGACTTCACCGTCAACCCGGCGCAGGGATATTCCGTGACCCCTAAAAAGGGGTCGCCCCGCGGAAGGCCGTTGTCAGCGACCCGTTCCCGCGCGTGACATTAACCTGGAAGCTGAACAGTGACGTCATGGTCAAGACCACTGAAATGATCGCGGAAGCCATCCGCGACTCCAAACATCCGTTTCGCGGCGTCGCGGACCGGCCAAGCAAACCCACCAAACATCGGTATGAGCGTCGCAAAGCTCGCGCCTGTCTGAAAGGCGTGGATTGGGACGAATCACCGGGTTCAACCTGAAAGAGCGTCATCGGAGAGGCCGCTGCCGCTTCGACAAAATGCTTTTCCGCTTTAGACCGTTGCGGACTTGCGCGATAGGCTTAGTCGGGAGATAGCTAACGCATGTGCCGTTCCATTCTGTTAGGCGGGATGCTGGTGTTGTCAGCGGCCTTTCCTTTGGCTGAAGACTGGGACCGTTTCCTGGGGCCGGGCGGCAGCCAAAAGTCGTCTGAAGTTGGACTAGTTGATAAGATTCCTCAAACAGGTTTGCCTGTCTTGTTCGACCGGGAAGTCGGTACCGGATACAGTGCCCCGTCCGTCGGTCGTGGCACCTTGGTTTTTTTTCACCGTCGCAACGCGGAGGAGATTGTCGAGGCTATCGATGCCGTATCGGCGGCTCCCAAATGGCGATACGCTTATCCATCCAAATATCAGGACCCGTATGGCTATAACAACGGCCCCCGCTGCACGCCCCTGCTAACCTCCAATCGGGTTTATTCTTTCGGAGCCGAGGGCCAGTTGACGTGCCTCGATGCATCGACGGGTTCACTGGTCTGGCAGCGTAATACCGTTACTGATGCCGAAAGCCTCCCGGAAGCTTTTTTCGGAGTTGGCAGCACACCGCTACTGGAGGATGGAAAGCTGATTGTCCAGTTGGGAGGTCAACCCAATTCCGGTGTAGTCGCTTACGATCCCGAGACCGGCAAACGCATCTGGTCCTCGGTGGGTGAAACCAATTGGCAAGGGCAACCCATGCTCGGCTGGCCCGGCGAGCGGAGAGTGGAATGGCGTCGATGGGATAAGCAGGCCAGCTACTCATCTCCGGTAGCCGCCACCGTCCAGGGAAGGCGGGTGGTGTATTGCCTGATGCGCCAAGGTCTTGTGGCGCTCGACCCTCGGGATGGCCAGGTTCTGTTTTCCCGTTGGTTTCGTGCACGGGTCGAGGAGTCCGTTAATGCCGCGAACCCGGTTGTTTTCGGTGACACCGTGCTCATTTCCAGCGCCTATTACCATACAGGGTCGGTTCTGTTGCGCTATGTCCCTGGACAACCGACTGCGACAGAAGTCTGGGCCGGATTGGGAATGGAAGCGCATTGGAGCACTCCGGTCTTGGTGGATGGTTATCTCTACGGGTTCAGCGGTAGAAATGAACCGGATGCCCACCTAAGGTGTGTGGATTGGAAGTCCGGTGATGTGGCATGGGATCGGGATGAGCACTGGGAAAAGCACAGTGTCGCCCAGCCAAATGTTTTTGGGCGTGGTTCGTTCATCTATGCCGACGGTCGATTGTACGCGCTTGGGGAAGGTGGCCTGCTCGGCATCTTTAATCCGAATCCCACCAAGTGTGAAGAGATCAGTCGCTGGCAGGTGCCGAGTCTGCATTTCCCCTGCTGGGCCGGCCCGGTGCTATCGAATGGTCGTCTGTACCTGCGTAGTGAGGACCACTTGGTGTGCTTGGACCTGCACAAGAACAGCGATGTCAAATGATGTGTTCACTCGTCCCGTTTACGGTGAGCTGGTAACGCCGCGCTGCACGACGAACCTGAACATGTTGGCCAAAAACGGACGTCAGGTTCTTTGAGTTGAGCAGGGACCGAATGGGTCCATTCCCGATGACTTTTCCCTGGCGCAGAAGCAGAGCATGGGAAAACAAGGGGCAGATTTCCTCAATATGGTGCGTCACCAGGATTAGCGTCGGAGCGCCGGGTTGATTGCCCCATCGTTCGACAAATTGCAAGAATCGCTCGCGGGCCACCGGGTCAAGCCCGGCACACGGTTCGTCCAATATCAAGATCCGGGGCTTCGCCATCAGGGCTCGCGCAATCAAGACCCGCTGCCGCTCACCCTGACTGAGCACCGCCCAAGGACGCTCCTCCAAATGGGCTCCTTCAACCTCGGCCAGAAGCTTGCGCGCTTCCCGCTGGTCTTCTTCCGATGGGACACCCCAAAAATCGATCATCGCATACCGACCGCTGGCCACACTAAACAAAGCCGGTTCTTCCTCGGCCATCCGCTGGCGAAGCGAAGAGCTTACCAAACCAACCTGACAGCGAAGGTCCCGCCAATCGCTGGCACCAAATCGGCGGCCCAGGACTTCAACCTGACCGGACGTCGGGGTTAAATATCCGGTGAGCGCCGAAAGCAGCGAGGTCTTTCCCGACCCGTTGGCACCCAGTATTGCCCAATGCTGTCCCGGTTCCAGGCACCAATCCACCCGGTCCAATATGACCGTTGAATCGCGCCGGATACTGAGCTGTTTGACCTCCAGGATTGGTCGACCCGCATCGGCTGCGGATTGGGATCGGGCATCAGCGCGCAGGCGTGCCCGGGCAAGGCTTGGACGCGTGCTCAATGCTTTTCGAAAATCCGATTGGCCTCTTCGAGCGTTTCCTTCGAGCCGATGTCAAACCAGAGTCCCGGCACGTTCCAAGTATAGACTGGTGTCCTCGGGTACAGCCATTGGATGAGGCGACCAGGCTGGTCAGGATTATTCCCTTCAGCCACATATTGCCGAATGAGCGGCAGGACGGCTTTGGGGTAATAGTACAAGGCAATCCCAATCTGACTGCTGGCTGGGTGCTGCGGTTTTTCTTCAAAGCTCACGATGCGCCCAGAGGCATCGACGTCGACCACACCGTATTTCCGGGCTTGATCCAATGAACCGACGTCGTAGATGCCCAGGACAGGCTGGTTTTTAGCGAGAGAAAAGGTGCCGAATGCCTCGAGGGTTTGACTGAAGAGATTGTCGCCCGCCACCACCACGATATCATCATCAATTTTCTCCCGGTCTAGAATCAGATTGAGATCGCCGATGGCTCCGAGTTTGTTGGAATCATCCGTGGACCCATCATTGAAGATGGTAAAGTTCAACTTGGCTTTCGTCGCCCGATAGTTTTCCGCCCACCGTTCAAAGTGTTCGGCAAATTTGGCGTTGGTGACCAGGTAAACCCGGTCAAGCCCTGGTAGCGTTGCCAGATTATCCAGGACATAATCCACCATGGGTTTGCCAGCCACGCCGAGTAAGGGCTTGGGCTGGGTCAACGTCAGGGGATAGAGGCGCGTAGCGTACCCGGCAGCGAGGATGATGACTTTCATGGTTGGTTGAAAAGACCGGGTCAAGCATCTCCATGAAAGCGCCAGGAATCAAAGCCTCTTTCTTCGATGGGTTCCTTTACCGGTCGGAAAATAATTCAGGAGCCGCCTGTTCGGCCACGTTGCGCGACAAACGCTCGACTTCGCTCGCGGTACCGGCTTTGAGCGCCGCTTGCGCCAATTCCACCGCTTCTTGGTATTTCAACCGGCGGAGCAGGAACTTGGCCTCGGGAATGACAGCCGCCGTGGCACTCAATTCGTCAACGCCCAAACCCACCAAAAGTGGAATAAATGCGGGGTCCCCCGCGGCCTCGCCACATGCGCTGACCGAGCATCCATGAGCCCGGGCAGCAAGAACGGTCAAGTGAATCAGTTGCAGGACACCCGGATGGGCGACGCGATGCAACGTCGCCACCCGCTCATTCATCCGGTCGACCGCCAATGTGTATTGAGTGAGATCATTGGTACCCAGACTAAAAAAGTCCACGTGAGGAGCAAATTGACTGGCAATCAATGCAGCCCCGGGCACTTCGATCATCATACCCACCTCGAGCTCCGGATCAAAAGGAATACCCTCCGTCCGAAGTGCCGATCGGCATTCCTCCAGAACGGCATTCGCGTCGAGCAATTCCTCCAGGCTTGAGATCATCGGGTACATGAGCCGGACTTTGCCATGGGCGCTTGCCCGCAAAATGGAACGGAGCTGCACCGCAAACCAGTCCCGATGAGCCAGGCTGATTCGAATCGCCCGCCATCCCAGAAACGGATTGGCCTCCGGCAACGCCCCGGGGAGGAGCTTGTCCCCACCCAAATCGAGGGTTCGAATCACCACCGCCTCCGGCGCTGCCGCTTCGACTGCGGCCTTGTAGGCAGCCGTTTGAGCGTCTTCGTCGGGTAATTCACCCACCTTAAGGAACAGATATTCCGTCCGAAACAATCCGATTCCTTCAGCGCCAGCGCGACGCGCTTCCGCCACATCTCCCGGTTCGTCTATATTGGCGGCCAACACCAACCGGCGACCATCCATCGTCACGGCCGGTTGGTCCCGAAGGTCGCTCAATCGTTGATCGAAAGCCGCCCGTCGTTCACGAATCTGGCCATATTGGAAAAGCGTTGCATCGGTCGGGTTGACGATCAGGGAACCTCCATGGCCGTCGATCAGTGCGTATTCGCCACTGTGAAGACGGCGAGTTGCCTCAGGCAGGCCCACGATCGCGGGAATACGGAGCTTTCGGGCCATGATCGCTGTATGACTGGTTACTCCCCCGGCCTCGGTGACGAATCCCAGTACTTTGGTTCTGTCCAGCATGGCCGTCGTGCTGGGAGCCAGATCATGGGCCACAATGATGGAAGGTTGCGACAATCGGGCAAGACCCTGTTCAGCGGCCAATCCCATCAGATTATTGAGGACCCGGTGGCCAATATCGCGGATGTCAGCCGCGCGCTCCCGCAGATACTCATCTTCCACCACTTGTAGAGCGGTCACGTATTGGCCAATCACCTCGTGAAAAGCCCATTCCGCATTCACATGGTCCGTCGTCAACCGCCGAACCACCTGCTGAATCAACGTCGGGTCCTCCAAGGTCAACAAATGGGCGTCGAAAATCCCGGCTTCTTCCGCTCCCATCGCTTCGCTAACCCGTTGTTGGATTTCCTGGATTTGCTGACGGGTCTCGACCAGGGCGTTCTGAAAACGTTTGATTTCGCCATCCGCATCCCCAGCGGGCAGTGAATGGCGGACCACTTCTGGGGCGGCCTGCCGAACCACCATCACCCGTGCATGAATGACACCGCCGGCGGCCGGGATGCCCCGAAGCACCCGTTCTCCGCTTGGACTGGCGGGATCGCTGGAATGATTCATAAGAGTTTCAGGAAGTTCGCCAGGAGATGGCGACCGCTTTCAGATAGAATGCTCTCGGGGTGAAATTGAACCCCCCAAATCGGGAGGTCTCGATGGCGCAGACCCATGATTTCATCCTCGTCACTCCATGCCGTCACCTCCAGCTCGGTCGGAATGGTCTCACGACGTACCACCAGGGAGTGATAGCGTGTCGCTGCAAACGGATTCGGCATGCCGACAAAAAGGTCCTTCCCATTATGGTAGATAGGCGACGTCTTGCCATGCATCATCCGGTAATTGACCTCTACTTTGGCACCGAACGTGTGACCGATACATTGGTGTCCAAGGCAGACCCCCAGGATGGGTACCCGCCTTGCGGAAAATTCCCGAATCAAGTCATTCGACAGACCCGCTTCCTTTGGGGAGCAAGGTCCGGGCGAAATCAACACCCGTTCGGGACGCAGACTGACGGCCATATCCAGCGTGATCTGGTCGTTACGGTGGACCTGCATGTCGACTCCCAATTCCCCCAGGTACTGCACCAAGTTATAGGTGAAGGAATCATAGTTATCGATGACCAAGAGCATAAGTGGAATGGGTAGAGTAATGAATTCAGGGGGACTTGGAAAGGGAGGCCGCAGATACGGGGCGATTGGGCCACACCACGATCACAACACCCGCCAAAAGAACTGCGGCGGCAATGAGGGTATGAAAACTTAAGGCTTCTCCCAGTAGCAACCAACCCAGTGACACCGCCACCACCGGATTGACATAGGCGTAGGTGGAGACCCGCGAAGCCGTACTGACTTTCAACAGCCAAACATAGGCGCTAAAGCCGACCCAGGACCCGAAGACCACCAAGTATGCCAATGCCATCCAGGATTCCCGGGAAACCGTCGCCGGAGAAAACTGGGCGATTTCCCCGTGCACTCCGGCCAGCACCAGCAATACCGCCCCGCCTGAAGCCATCTGCGCTCCCGACATCATCCATGGTGATTTGGGTTTCTCCAAATGCTTGACCAGCAATGACCCCGTCGCCCAACTAATGGTCGCCACAATCAGGAGAGCCAATCCTTTCAGAGTGACTGTCACCGGGCCCGCGGATGCTGGGCGGGAAAACGAGAGGTAGGCTACTCCTGAGATGCCAAGCGCTATCCCGATCCAGGCTCGCCGGGAGGGACGCTGGCCGCCCGGTCGAATCCATTCGCCAAGGGCAAACCAGACTGGAGTCGTGGCGATGATCAAGGCAGTGATCGAGGAAGTGACCTCGCGTTCGGCTAAAACGACCATCCCGTTTCCGCCAACCAACAGAAAACAACCGGTGGTCGCAGACGCGAGCCATTGACGACGAGTGGGCCATGGAGCCCCCAGAACTCCCGCAATGAACATGAGAACTGGACCGGCAAAAATAAAGCGGGAACCGGCCAGCAAAAAGGGCGGCAACGTTTGCACGCCAATTCGAATCGCCAGATAGGTCGATCCCCAAATGAGATAGACAGCGGCGAACGCGATCACCACCGATAGAATGGGTGGTGGTTTGGCGGAGGGAATAGATGGTGTCGTCATGGCTTGGGATGGTAAAATCCCAGGGCGGAAAAAATAAAAAACCCGCCAACTGGGAGCTGGCGGGTGATTTGAGGTCTTGGATTTTGAGCTCTTAAACTACTGTATTCTGCACTCCCAAATCCCCACCTCGGTTCCGCCAACCAAGCCCGGCCATTTTTGCTACGGCTTGGACACGCCACGTGCCCATAATCCAAGCGGACGCCAAGGCGGCGTGCGGCTCTGACATCGGACAATGGTGATTTCGACGGTTCACTTTCAGGGGTGACTCAAGAGGATTGGGGCGCGAATGTCAACCTCGTCGTGTAAGAAAATGACGATCAACTGGATGACGACAAACCGGCTATTTCGCGGCACCTTCGACGGCCAGGAGTTCAACCTCGAACACCAGAGTACTGTTGGGGGCAATCTTTTCTCCCGCACCACGCTCGCCATAAGCAAGGTTGGCCGGAATAAAAATCTTCCATTTATCCCCCTCCTTCATTAATTGAAGCGCCTCAGTCCAGCCAGGGATCACGCCATCAACAGGAAATGAAATCGGTTCGCCACGATCCACGGAACTGTCGAACACAGTTCCGTCAATCAATGTGCCGTGGTAATGGACTTTCACCGTGTCCTTCTTGCCCGGAGTCTTCCCCGAACCCGATTTGATCACTTGATATTGCAGCCCACTCGCAGTGGTCTTCACACCATCCTTTTTGGCGTTTTCCGTCAGGAAGACTTCACCCTTCTTTTGGTTTTCCGCCCCCGCTTTGGCCTGCTGGGCCATGGCTTTGGTCCGGAATTCCTCTTGCAGCTTTTGCAAGACCTCCTTCAACTCGGCATCAGTCAACGCGGGCGTTCCAGAGTAGGCGTCAATGAAACCGGCTGCGATGGCTTTAGCGTCCAGCTCCAGCGGTTGTCGTTTGACACTCTTGCCTATATCGACTCCCAAGGCGTAGCTGGACCGAATTTTGGGGTCTTTAAGGTCTGGACGGTCTTCAGCGAGGGTCATGCCAACGACGAGAATCGGCAGTACCTGCCGGGTGATGCGGAAAAAATTCATTCAGTGAGTAAGGTACGGCTCCAAATGAATGACTGGAGCCGATTTCGAGGAGCCTCTCTGACCAACCGTCAGGGGTCAAGCACAGCATCGGAAATATTCATCCCGGTCGGACCCCTTCCCCAAATAACTGCTTTTCCCTCGGATTCGTATGAATCAAACGTAACCTATTGAAGCAAAGTAACATCGGTAGGGCTTGACTCCGTCGAGCCGGAGGCGGTCCGTACCACGTCCACCCCGCAAGTTATCTCTCCCTGACCCCGAGCTGCACGGGTGGGAGGCTGCTGAATACCGTTCAATCGCTGTCCAACCAGACTCCATTCAGTGAGGTTGGGAATCTACTTTTTTTCGGGTGAAAACGTGGGTTGCGTGGCCAAAAAATACCTCCGCCGCCTCCATGATCGTTTCTGAAAGGGTCGGGTGAGGGTGAACAATGGCTGCCAAATCTTCCGCAGTTGCCCCCATTTCGATGGCAACGGTCGCCTCGCCAATCAATTCCCCAGCACCATGCCCCACCAAGCCTACGCCCAGAATCCGATTCGTTTCTGGCTCCAAGATCAACTTGGTCAAGCCATCCACTCGGTCGTAGGTCAACGCCCGGCCACTGGCACCCCATGGGAACTTGGCAACATTGACAGTCATGTTCTTCTGCTTCGCCTCGTTCTCGGTCAATCCAACCCAGGCAATCTCCGGATCGGTAAATACCACTGCCGGAATGACATAGTCCCGATTGATCGGCTTACCTTCACCATAGATAGCCTCCACCGCTACGCGCGCTTCCCGGCTCGCCTTATGCGCCAGCAATATCCCACCAGCGATGTCGCCGATGGCCGAAATCTTCGGGTCGGCGGTCTGCATCCGCTCGTCCACTTGAAGAAAGCCTTTTTCGTCCAGCTTTGCCGCCGTGTTCTCCAGACCCAAATCCTTGCTATTAGGAGTACGCCCTACGGAAACCAGAACTCGGTCATAGAGTTCTTCGAAAATCCGTCCCTCGTATTCGCTGGTCACTTTGATTTGATGACCCACGGTCTGCATCGACTTGACCTTGGCCTTCAACCGGGTTTCGTGAAACGCTTTGCGGGCGAAAGCAACCACCGGTCGAATGAGATCGGCATCGGCACCAGCCAGAATGGTTTCCGTGGCCTCGATCACCGTTACCTTGGACCCCAAGGTGGCATAGACTGTTCCCAGCTCCATCCCGATATAGCCACCACCGATGATCAGGAGCGTAGTCGGAATCTCGGGAACCTCCAGGGCCTCGGTGGAAGTCATCACTCGTGGGTTGCCCAGATCAAAAGCCGCCGGCAACGCCGGACGAGAACCGACCGCCACAATGGCTCGCTGAAACTTCACCAATTGCTGGCCGGACGACGTCTCCACTCGAAGGGTCTCTGAGTCCTCGAAATGCCCTCGACCGTGAATTACGGTCACGCCGCGCATCTTGGCCAAGCTGGAAATTCCCTGGCCCAGCTTGGAGACGATCGACTCTTTCCAAGCGCGGAGCTGATTGACGTCAATGACAGGGGACCCGAATGTGATTCCTCGGTGTGCTGACTCCCGAGCTGCGGTAATTGTATGCGCCGCATTCAGCAGGGCCTTGGACGGGATACAACCGCGGTTCATACACACTCCGCCCAGTCGCGCATCCTTTTCCACCAGGATCACGCGCTGCCCCAAATCCGCCGCATAGAATGCAGCGGCGTAGCCTCCCGGCCCTCCACCTACGACGACAAGCTCAGTCTGAATTGGGTCCATGTATGGTCAAAATTAGAGAGCCACGGTTTAGAGAGCAGCGTCTTGCTCGGGGAACTCCTCAATGGCTTTCACCAGATCGATGGTGAACCGAGCGGCACCACCCCCATCAATGACCCGATGGTCATAGCTGATGGTCAATGGCAAGAGCGGGCGAGCCTCAATGCTCCCGGTAGCCGTGACCACCGGTTTCAGGCGGGTCTTTCCCAACCCCAAAATGGCCGTCTCAGGCTTGTTGATCACGGGGGTAAAATAACTTCCCCCGATAGCGCCCTGATTCGATATCGTAAACGTGCCCCCCTTCATGTCATCCGCCGACACCTTGCGGTCGCGCGCCTTTTCCGCCACCACCGCCAATTCACGGGCGATTTCCAACAGCGACTTCTTGTCGGCGTCGCGCAAGACAGGGACCAACAATCCGGCTTCGGTATCAACGGCGATGCCAATATGGTAGTAGTGTTTTAGAACCAGCGTCTCAGCAACTTCGTTGATGCTGGCGTTGAATTTGGGATGCCGTTTGAGCACGGAAACCAGCGCCTTGATTAGGAACGGGGTCGGCGAAAGCTTCACGCCCTTTGCCTCGTACGCCGCTTTAAACCGTTTCCGCAACTCCTCGATCCGGCTCATGTCAGCGTCGTCGAACTGGGTGACATGCGGCAACGTCACTTTGTTTTCGACCATCCGCTGCGAAATCACTTTCCGCAGTGCGCTTAACGGCTCCGAGGTCACCGGACCGAACAAGCTGAAATCCTGGTTGACCAGGGGGTAAACCAGACCCTTGGGCTCTTCTGCATGGCGTCCAGCCCGGGCAACCGCCCGTTCCAAGCGGGACACGTACCGAGCAAGGTCGTCCAAGACAATACGGCCACCAGCACCGCTTCCGCGCACACGGCTTAATTTGAGCCCGAGATCGCGGGCTACCTTTCGGACGTAGGGAGATGCAGGCCCGACTGGACCTTCCTCCGATTCGTCTTCAACGACGACATCCTCTTCGTCATCAGGCAATTCAACGGGGGCGGGACGGCTCGACCGCGGTGCGCTGGCTTTCACAGCGGGTGCGGACGAAGCTGACGCAGCGGCCCCAGAGGCTCCCTCAAGGGTCAACAGGACGGTTCCCACCGAAATCTTGTCGCCCTCCTTCACCTTGATTTCGAGGACCTTTCCCCCGGCGCTCGATGGAATCGGCGCCACCGCCTTTTCCTGCTCCAACTCAATCACGGTTTGGCCGGCGGTGATGGTGTCACCGGGTTTAACCAAAATGCTCACGACGGTGCCGCTATCCGCACTGTCGCCGATTTTCGGAAGTCGAACGTCCATAAAACGAAGCGTGAATGTGGGGGAATACACGCGGTCGGGGAAGGGTATTTTTTCGGAAACCCACGGTCCCGAGGTTAAAACCGGTTGGACCCACCCGCCAAACAGGCTAATCTAGACCCGATCGATGCTGTTACCCAGACTCAGCCGCCATTTTCACGAATTCTTGCGCGAACTGGGGGAACTAGCCGTCTTGGTAACCGAGGCTGCCCGCTCCCTGCGTTACAAGACCCCTTCCAGTCGAGAGGTCTTGGAGCAGTTGTACTTTATTGGGGTGAAATCCCAAAGCGTGGTCATGACCACCGGTGCCGCCACCGGCATGGTCCTCTGCGCTCAAACCTTTTTCCAATTCCATAAGTTCAAGATGGAAACGGCCACGGGAGCCGTGGTCAGCGTTGGCATGAGCAGCGAACTCGGACCTGTTCTTGCCGGCCTGATGCTCACCGCCCGCGTGGGAGCCTCCATGGCCGCCGAGTTGGGCACCATGAAGGTCACGGAGCAGATTGACGCCCTTCGGACCTTGGCCACCCATCCCGTCGATTATCTCGTCGTCACCCGCCTCATCGCTTGCACGGTCGCCGGACCGCTTCTAACCGCTGAAGCCGTTATTGTCGGCATTGGTGCCAGTTATCTGGTGGGAGTCCGCCTGCTTGGCATCAGTGGCCCATACTACCTGGCTAATATTGACCGCTACACCGACCCGAGCGACATCATGATTGGGATGATCAAGGCGACCTTTTTTGGGGCCGTGATCGCCTTGGTCAGTTGCTACAAAGGGCTGACGTGCAGCCACGGTGCCGAAGGTGTCGGACGCGCCACCACAGACGCCGTTGTCGCCGCCAGTATCTGCATTCTGGTCAGCAATTTTTTCCTGACCCTGTTCCTCACCAGCCTTTTCGCCGCCTAGGGTCATGATTGAAGTTCGCAACCTCCATAAGACCCTGGGGACACAAAAGATACTCTGTGGCACGTCCTTCCGGATAGAGGAAGGCGAGGCGGTCGTGATTATCGGTCGAAGCGGAGGCGGTAAAAGTGTTCTTCTAAAACACTTGATTGGCTTGATGACACCGGATTCCGGCCAAGTCCTGGTCAAGGGAGAGGACCTGGCCTGCCTTAACGAACGGTCTCTTCTCCGGGTGCGTCGGCAGTTCGGCATGTTATTTCAGACGGCGGCACTTTTTGATTCCTTGAACGTTTACGAGAATGTCAGCTTTCTGCTTCGGCGCGAGCAGCGGCATACCGACGCCGAAATGCGAAGACTCGTGGCCGAGGCCCTGGAAATGGTCGAACTTTCGGGTATCGAGCAGAAGATGCCGGGAGAATTATCTGGCGGCATGCGCAAGCGCGTCGGATTGGCCCGGGCCATTATCCACCGGCCTGCCATCGTCCTCTATGACGAACCGACCACCGGCCTCGATCCCATCGCCGCCGCACGCATCGACCAACTCATCCGACGGGTCTGGGGCTATCTCCGCGTGACCAGCATCGCCGTCACCCATGACATGAAGAGTGCCCGCACCATTAGCGACCGAATTCTGATGCTGCATGACGGCGAAATCTATGTCGCCGGGCCCACCGCCGATATTCTCTCTTCGACCGACCCTATCGTGAACCATTTTGTCAACGGTATCGCCGAACCCAGAAGCAACCTGATGAATTGATATGGACCCGAATCTTAAATCCACCAAAGTCGGGCTATTTGTTCTCGTGGGCCTCGTGCTGATTGCGGCCATGCTAGTCAACTTCAGCAAAGGGGCCAATTGGTTCCACTCCTACTATCGAATCCACGTAGTTAGTCGCAATGTCTCTGGACTGAAGCCTGGCGCAACAGTCCTCTTGGCGGGCGTGCCGGTTGGAAGCGTTGAAAGCACCACCTTGGGCGCGGAGGCAACCAACGTGACCATCGTCCTGCGAATTTTCAGCCGTTTTTCCGTTCATGGCGATGCCCGATTCGGGATTGAGCAATCCGGCTTCCTGGGTGACCAGTTTATCGGGATTACCCCCACGAAGAATGCCCTCCCGATGTTGGACGATGGAGCCATGGTCACCGCCGAACCGCCGTTTGATATGTTGGAAGCCGCCCGATCGGCCATGGGGCTTTTGGGGCGTTTGGAGACCACGGTGGATAAGGTGAACGCATCGGTGGGACGCATTGATAAAGAGCTTCTCAATGACCAGGTCCTGACCAATCTGGCCGCCGCCGTCATCAATACCAAACGAATTTCGGAACATGCGGACTCGGTGGTCGCCCGACTCGACGGTTTGGTTGCCACCAATGAGCCGGTCATTACCGACGCCATTCGTCAGGCCCGCGAAACGGTGGCCAATCTGAATGGGACGATCACCAACCTTCAAACCGCCATCAACGGCATCCGCCCGGAACTATTAACCATTGTGAGCAATACGGCCGGGGCCAGTGCCGACCTCAAGGGCCTGCTCGGTGGGATTCAAGCCGGGGAAGGAGTTGCGGGCGGACTATTCAAGGACCCGGCCATGCGGGCCAAGGTCGACACCATGCTGACGGACCTGGGTACGCTGAGCAGCAATCTGTCCCGATTTGGGATACTTTATAAGCCGCACGTCCCCCATGCCACCAATTCAGTCCCCCCGGGGCCCCGTCCCCGGTGGACCGGTCAGTGAAAGAGAAGCGGCGTCTCGCCGCTTTCCGCCATGATCAAATGGCGTCGCGAATCCCCAGCGACTGCCTAAGAGGTGGAATCCTAGTGGCTGGCCGCCGCTTCCACCTCTTCGACCAATTCCCGAATCTGTTCGCGGAACCTGCCAATGCCTTCATCGAAGGCCGCCGAAATCGGTAAGACGGGTGTCTTGGTCACACGCCGTTTGAATTTCTTGAGATTGGCCTCAGCCACTGCCTCGTCCATTTTGTTGGCCACAACCAATCGCGGACGTTCCAGCAAGGCCGGATCGTACCAACCGAGTTCTTCCAGCAGGCTCTTGTAGTCATCCCACGGTTGACGGGCATCCGTCCCGGCCATGTCGATCAAAATGACCAGCACTTTGCAGCGCGAAATATGTCGAAGGAAAGCGTGGCCCAAACCGACATTTTCATGCGCCCCGGCGATCAGACCTGGGACGTCGCAAGCCACCAATCGACGCCAATCGGGATATTCAACAATGCCGACCTGAGGCGTCAGGGTGGTGAACGGATATGGCGCAATCTTCGGACGAGCGTGGGAGATGGCGGTCAGCAAGGTCGACTTGCCGGCATTTGGATAACCCACGATCCCGATGTCCGCCATCATGCGAAGCTCGAATAGATAATCGCCTTCGCCTCCCGGTTCGCCGGGTTGGGCGAAGCGGGGAGCCTGGCGGACGCTGGTGGCAAAATTTCGATTCCCGAGTCCTCCCCGCCCCCCTTTGCATAGGATAAATTGCTGGCCGTCGGTGGTTAGGTCGCAAACCAATTCGCCTTTTTCCCTTGGCTTGCGGGGGGTGTTTTCGGAATCAGCTTCCGGCTGACTTAAATCAATTTCGACGGCGCGCTCGGGACCAGCTCTCCGAATAATGGGGCGTCCGGCATTGGCACCCACCACCCGACCAGCGGCAATTTCCAATTCGTTGGTCGTCGACTCATCGGGACTATCGGCCTCCTCGTCGCCGACGTCATCCGCTTCCACCGGGTAAGCTGGAGGGGTGGTCGATGGGAGTCTCCAGACCAAGGTTCCACAGGGGACCTTGATCAGGATATCGTCGCCGGCCGAACCGTCCATTCCCTTACCCATCCCGGGTTGCCCATTTTGGGCAATTAACCGCGGATTGTAGAATTGCTCCAGGAGATTGTTTAGATCATGGGAGGCTTGGAGAATAACGCTGCCGCCGCGTCCTCCATTTCCGCCGCTTGGCCCACCTTTGGTGATATAGGCTTCGCGGTGGAAAGCGACACAACCTTTGCCGCCGTGGCCCGCACGCGCGTAGACCTGAATTTCATCAATAAACATGGGGACCTCCGGGAGTAAAAAGAAAAAGGGCGAGGCAAAAGGCCTCGCCCACAAAATAGCCTGAAAAAAAGTCCGAGAAAGAAGTACTCTTAACAAACGGACTAGTTGACAGAAGAGACCACCGGTGCAGCAGGTGTCGCTTCAGTCGTTGCGGAGGTGGCCTCCACAAAAGGAAGGATGTGGACGCGGCGACGATGTTTGTCGAATTGCACCGTACCGTCGGTGAGAGCGTACAGAGTCCAATCGCGACCGACTCCGACATTCTTGCCAGGATGGAATTTAGTTCCGCGCTGACGGACCAGGATGCTGCCAGCGGAAACGGCTTCGGAACCGTAGGCTTTAACGCCCAAGCGTTGGGCCGTACTATCGCGGCCGTTTCGTGAACTGCCTTGACCTTTCTTGTGTGCCATAAGAGAGGGGTATTTAGACTAAAAAACGAATTGAATGGGGAAACCTTGAGATGGGTAGCGTAGGCCCATGGGGCTACGCGGTGATCTCGCGGACTTGGACCACAGTAAGTTCCTGACGGTGACCCTGCTTCTTGTGGTAGCCTTTACGGCGGCGCATCTTCCAGATGACCTTTTTTTCGCCACGCTTGTGCTCGACCACGTCGACCAAAACCTTGGCACCGGTCACGAGCGGAGCACCGATCGTCACTTTGCCTTGGTCACTGACCAGCAAAATCCGTTCAAAGACAAATGGTTGTCCTGCTTCCACGGGGAGCAGTTCAACTTCCAATTTTTCTCCGGTTGAAACGCGATACTGTTTCCCACCGGTTTCCAAGACAGCGTACATATTCAGGGGCTTGGCCGGTGATTCGTCACCCAACCAAAGGAAGGTCATTTAATCAGATGGTGGAGGAGTGTCAACGATCTTCGCTGGAAACTTCGATTGATTAAACCAGCCGCTGGTGTAGTCCTTTTCCACCACATGAAGTTTCTCGCTCCTTCCCTCATTGGGCTGTGCTGTGCTGTCGCGTTGAATGCGCAGAATGGACAGACACCCACCACCGGTGTCCCCGGGACCAACAACACCCCAAGTATCTTCCCTCCGGAATCGAGTTTCCGCAAAGTTGTCCTCGACGGCTTGGGCGCTCCCGAGGGTCTGGGTTCTGCGGCAGTCGATCGCCCCATGGAAATGGCCATCGCCCCGGATGGTCGCGTGTTCTACGTCGAAGGAGGTGGGTTGGTCAAAATGTACCGTCCCGATACACGGAAAACGGTAGAGATCGCAAAAATCCCGGTCTTTTTCAACCGACCGGCTGGTTTTGAAGACGGGCTTCTCGGTGTAACGCTCGACCCCAATTTCAGCAAGAACGGCTGGATTTACCTGAATCATTCGCTGCCGGAAACGCAAACCGATGCCCAGGGGCGCAAATATGGTTATATCCGCGTGTCCCGCTTCACGCTAAAAGGCGATCAATTGGACTTGGCCAGCGAGGCCAAGATCATCGACATCGAGGAACAGCGCGTCACTTGCTGTCACGTGGGCGGATCCTTGACCTTCGATGCCAAGGGCAATCTTTATATTTCCGTCGGCGACAACACCAACCCCTTTGAATCCGACGGCTATTCCCCTAGCGATGAACGGCCCGAACGCTATCCCTGGGACGCTCAACGGTCGGCGGCTAACGCCAACGCCCTGACTGGCAAGATTCTGCGCATCACCCCCAAGGCGAACGGTGGCTATACCATCCCCAAGGATAATCTCTTCCCTCCGGGCACTCCCGGCACGCGCCCCGAAATTTATGTGATGGGCAACCGGAATCCATTCCGCATCTCGGTCGATCAAAAGACGGGCTATCTTTACTGGGGTGAAGTCGGTCCCGACGCCGGCGGACCCAAGGAAGACCGGGGTCCTGCGGGGTATGACGAATTTAACCAGGCACGGAAAGCTGGAAACTTTGGCTGGCCGTACTTTATCGCCAACAACAAGCCGTATCACCACTGGGATTTCGCCGCGACGAATTCGGGGCCCTTATGGGATGCCGAACATCCGGTCAATAACTCGCCCAACAACACCGGCACACATGATCTTCCTCCGGCCCAACCCGCCATGCTTTATTATACATCAGGGCCATCAGCCAAGTGGCCGGTCCTGGGCTCGGGCGGGCGCACCGCCATGGGGGGGCCGGTTTACTACTTTGACCCAAAGCTGAAATCCCAGACTAAACTGCCCAAGGAGTATGATCACACGCTGTTCATCTATGAATGGAGCCGCAACTGGATCATCGCCGCCAAGCTGGACAAGAACGACAACATTGAACACATGGAACGATTCATGCCCAAGGAAGGCTTCATCCGCCCGATGGACGTCGAGCTCGGACCCGATGGCTGTCTCTATGTGACGGAATACGGTACCACTTGGGACTCTAATAAAGACGCCAGGATCGTCCGCGTGGAATACACCGGTGCCACTGCCGGTACCACGAATTAATCAGCCCGATGGGCGGCGGCTTCAGCCGCCCATCTCCCATCTCTCGACTGACGGTTGGCGGTTAGCATGCGGCCCATCATCCATTGGTTTTGGCGCGATCTTCGGATTACCGATAATACCGCCCTTCACTCCGCCTACTCGCGAGGAGAAGCCATAGTTCCCGTTTTTATTTGGGACGACACCCTCCTCGGCTGGCCGCACACCGGTTCGGCAGCCCGGACTTTCCTGGCGCGCTCGCTGGCTTCGCTGGAGAAGAATCTGGCCCAACTTGGGCATCGACTCATCATTCGGCGGGGTTCACCAGAGGTTGAACTCCTTCGACTGGTCAGGGAAACCGGTGCTACAGAGGTTCACACCAATCGGGATTACGAACCGCAATCGGTGGTCCGGGAACAACGAGTGGCTGAGGCCCTGGCGGCCAATGGGGGCCTGCTCCGTTCCTACAAAGACCTTGTCGTTTGGGAAGGTCGTGAAATCCTCACCGGTTCGGAGACGCCCTATACGGTTTACACGCCTTATGCCAAGAGTTGGCGCACCCGCACACGACAGGACCCGTGGCCGAAGCTCGGCCCGGCCAAGAATCCGGTTCGTGGAAACTTACCCTCTTTATCCGTAGCGGAGGTCACCCCTTCCGCACCACCCGCTGCGGTTCATTATCCACTGGCCGGAGAACACGCTGCCCTCGAATCGCTTAAAGCCTTTTTGTTGTCGGGAGTCTTCAAATACGATACGGCCCGGGATTTCCCCGCTCTGACCGACGGCACCTCCCGTTTGTCGCCTCACCTTCGGGTAGGAACACTTGGGATTCGCACGGCGTTTGCACGGTTGACTTCCGCTTTTCCTGCGGAAGGTGGCCCAGGCTCGGTCGGATGCCGGATTTGGGAAAATGAGCTCATTTGGCGCGAGTTTTATAACCAAGTGCTGGCCAATTTTCCCCAGGTTGCCACCGCCTGTTTCCGGTCGGAGTATGATCGGCTGAAGTGGTCGGGCACTCGGGGGCAATTTGCCGCCTGGTGCGCCGGTCAGACCGGCTACCCGATTGTGGATGCCGCCATGCGCTGTCTCAATGCCACCGGCTGGATGCACAACCGTCTCCGGATGATCGTGGCCAGTTTCTTGACCAAAGACCTGCTCATCTCCTGGCAGGAGGGCGAGCGCTACTTCTACGAACACTTGGTCGACGCCGACTTGGCGGCCAACACCGGCGGTTGGCAATGGAGCGCCGGAACCGGCACCGACGCCGCCCCCTATTTTCGGATTTTCAATCCCGCATCTCAGGGAGCAAAATTTGATCCCGAAGGCGAATTCATTCGACGGTGGGTTCCGGAGTTAAAGGGAATTCCCACCGATCTCATTCAGACGCCATCGGAAAACCCGCTGCTACTGGCGCGGTGCAAATATCCGGCTCCCATTGTCGATCACGCTGTCCAGCGCGGACGATGCCTGGCGATGTTCAAGGCCGTTGGCGAAGTGCCCTCCAAGCTTTGAACCCACCTATCAAGTTCTACCTCGCCATCACCCCACTGTACCTGCTGAGGCGATTGATCCCCTTATCATTCATCGGGTTCTCAGGGAAGCCGACCCAGATCATTCCGTGCTGCATGGCGAGATGGAGATGGTGCTCATGATGATTTTTGGTGAGTCGGGATTTGGTCGTTATTTCAAGTCAAACAAAAGAACTTGCGAGGGCTGATGAGCCAAAAATTCAAGCTTGGATGCGCCGTCTATCGCCAGTGCGTCGCCAGCCGATAGCGGTCTCCCATCTACGGTAACCTCTCCTTCTGCAACATGGATCCAAGCGTGGCGACCCGCCCGTAAGGCGTACGAAGCCGATTGCCCGCTATCAAAACGGGCCAACCAAAGGTCGGCATCCTGGTGGATGGCGATGGAGTCATCTCTGCCCGTTTTACTGGTGACCAAGTTGAAGTCGCCAGTAGGGGCGGATACAAATGATTTCTCGCCGTATCGGGGAGTGACACCGAGTTCATCCGGCTGAATCCAGATTTGGAGAAAATGAACCGGTTCGGTCGATGATGGATTTGCTTCACTGTGGCGGACGCCCCGCCCGGCTGACATGTACTGAACCTCGCCCGGCCCAATCGTACGACCGTTGCCGATGGAATCCTGGTGTTGAAGCGAGCCGCTCAAGACATACGTGATAATCTCCATGTCCCGGTGCGGGTGAGTTCCAAAACCCATACCAGGAGCCACCCGGTCGTCATTGATGACCCGCAAACTACGATAACCCATCCAGGCCGGGTCATGGTAATCGGCAAAACTAAACGTGTGGTGGCTTTCAAGCCATCCATGTCGGGCGTGACCCCTATCCTCTGCTTTTCTAACCGTAATCATGCACCTACCTTGGCTGAAGGTTCGGTATATGGAAAAGATCGAGTTTTTTGCCTTAGCATAACAAAAAGGCATGGTAGCGGCTATGGAACTCCGACATTTGCGCTATTTCCTAGCGGTGGCAGCGACGGAAAACGTGACGAAAGCAGCCTTGGAGTTGCATGTGTCGCAACCGGCCGTCAGTCGCCAGATTCGCGATTTGGAAGCAGAGCTTGGCTTTCCATTGTTTGAACGGGGAGCGAAGTCCCTGAAGCTCACGGCAGCCGGGCGAAGCTTTCAAGAGGAGGCAAAAGCCGTGTTGGCGAGGCTGGAGGACGGAATGGAACGGTCTCGGTCCGTGGCCAGCGGGGAAGTTGGTGAGTTGCAAATTGGCTATGCCATGTCACCCACGGTGCGATTACTGCCGGAAGTTTTAAGGGAATTTCAGCGTTTGAAACCACGGGTGAAAGTCAAACTCCATGATCTTTCCACGGACGAAATGATAACCAAGGTAAGGGAGGGTCAACTGGATTTGGCATTCCTCGTCCGGGTTGAATCCTCTTGGTTGAAGAAGCTCCAGTGGGAGGATTTAGGCTCTGTTGCTGTTTGTTTGGCGGTTGCTCCAGGGCATCCATTTGCCCAACAGTCGCAGGTCACTTTGGCGACGGTTTCGGGTGAAGCTTTAGTCGTCTTCAGCGCGGCGGATTATCCGGAATACCATGAATTCTTGACTGCCATCTTTCGCAAGGAGGGACTGCACTACCACATTTCCCGGGAGCATGATTCGATTGCCAGCCTGATCGCATCCGTCGAAGCAGGCACCGGGGTGGCCATCCTGACCGATTCCATCGCGTGCTTCGCCGGGCCACGGCTCAAATTATTGTCCCTGGTTCCCAGTCCGCCTCCATTGACTCTATCGGCGGTATGGTCGAAGGGAAAACTGGGAGAAACAGCCCGACTATTTTTGGAGTGTGCACGGAAAGTAAAAACGGAAGTATCGTTACCAGAGTCTGTATGAGCGAACAAATGGGGCGGGAGAAGTAGCGATCCATCGAGTGCATCGAACAGCCTTTTGGGCTGGTGGGCATTTCCTGGTGCCATTCTGCCGCAAAAGGAAATAGCATTTTCCAAGATGACAGTCGTCCTTCTGCTATTCTTGGGTCGATCGATGTGTCAATGGAAGTGACCTGGCTCTTTGGCTCCGAATGCCGCACACTTTGTGGAATGTCTTTGCTGCGCGGTTGCTTTTACCTTTCCATACGACCGTATTTTATACTTGCAGCCCGGCAAGATAAACGGTTCCGTCCGATCAAATGAAGGCGGTAACAGTTCAAGAGTTTTACCAGAACGCCGGATTGGTTGAACGACTCGGCGAAGGAAAGCAACTGCTTGTAACCTCGAATGGGAAACCCAAGTTCTTGGTCCGCAAGAGCTCCCACGCAAAAATGACCCGGGGACTGGCGGAAAAGCGCTCAATTGGAAACCCGGCTGATCCGAGCTTCGATGGAGTAGGCTTTCTTTCTTCGCTCAAGAAATGAGATTCTACGCGGACACCTCGTGGTGGCTCGCCTACAAATGTCGGAGGGACACACATCACCATGCGGCGCTGAGCCTCTTCGATTGACACAATCCTAGCGATAGATTTTTGGATTCCCCCGAGCACCGATCCGTTTCCAACGCAGCGGCATCCGCGGGACGTGATACCAGCTTGGACCAACGGCCTCGCACGGGAATACACGTGGCCTCGCCATTTGGCTCTCAACATGGCGAATGTCCAAGAGCCCCAACGGGGTCAAATGAGATAGGCCATCACTTTCCGGCAATCAAGCTTTTCGCTTCCCCCATGAGCTCGTGGTCAAAGGCGCTGACGTAGGTGTCCAAGGTCGCCGCCTTCAGGCGCAGTTGTCGCCCAGTTTCTCGCCAGCCTCCAACGGACTTGAGAACTTCCTGGAGGATTTGTTTCGCTTCCAAAACCTTGAGTCCAAAGCGCGGTGCTGCTGCAAGCGCACCAGCCATGGTCGGTTCTTCCTGGTTCTCCGTGATTGCGGTTTTGCTCATGCTGACACGTTCCATCTCCGGAACCGGGTTAATGTCGTAAGCCGGTGAGAGTGTCCACCGTCCGGGTGCGTGCATCAAGAATCCGTGGTTGCGCAAATGGTCATCAAAGTTGCTGGCGAGGAGCGAGAAGACCAGACGCCGCCACAACTCGCGCAGGTCGCCGGGAACATTGTTGCCAAACCGCCGGATGCCATCTGCCAGCATGGTATAGGCACCCGAATCGCCGTGGGGCAGTCCCAGCAAGGTTGCGGCAGAAATGAACGGAATCCGGTGGTTGCCCACACGGTCAAAGCGGGTGATGACTGCGGCACCGTGTTTGCCCACCGGCACCAACCGATGGGCCGCAACCCGAATGCCCGCCTGTTCGGCCAGGGTCAGCGCTAGAATTTCACCTGCCGCCATGTCCCTGGTATCATCCGGCTTGGGAAACTTTGCCAGGGCGAGTTGCCCATCAGCCAGGCTGACCGCCGACTTGGGACGCGCACCGCCGAGTGGTGAGCCCGCTCCGAGGAGAAAACGCAAATCCTGGACGGTTTCGGTTTCGCCATGGATTGCGTCCGTGGCCCGGAGCAGGGCGCTGAGGCGGACCAGGGGCGGAAGTTTACCGGTCGTTGTGGCTAGAAAGGGACTTCCTCCGTCTAGCCGGAACCGCAGAGCGCCGATCCGTGTCATGTCGTCCATCGCCAACACATAATCCATGTCGCGATACGGTTTCTGCGTCAGAACCTTTTTGCGAACGGCGCGCTCAATCAGAACTCGTCCCCAACGATCTGGTCCGCAGTCCTGAATCGCCCCAAAAAGCGTCCCACCATGATGCGCACCCCGTTGGAGCGGAAGCGATGTGGGGTCAATCGCAAATGCATCGTCACGTTGGAGCCATTTGGATGCATACTCGAACGAAGCCGAGGTGCTCCGATCGGCCGCGTGAAGTCGTCCCACCAGATGGGATTGTCCCTGCCAGTCGATATGGACTTCGAGGCTCATGGGCGCGGGCGTCGGATGCGTAGCGGCAGCCGCTGTTCGTCGAGGCTGAGTGCGAGTTCGTCGCGAGCGGGCGAGGCAAGATTCGCCACGCGGTCGTGCAGTCCGAGAACAAAGGTGGCGGTTACCAACGTACCGAGGGCAACTGTCGGATCGCCGCGCTCCAGCCGCCAAAGCGTATCACGGCTGACGAAGAGACGTTCCGCCATGTCGCTTGTCGAAATGCCGCGCTTGCGCCGCGCGAGCGCCAGGTCGCGGCCCAGCTTTCGGAGCGCCTGGACGGCCGGCAAGGGAATCGCATCTGCATTTGACATGGCAATAATGTCCTGTATGGCGGACCATAAGTCAAATTCCGTCTTGTATATCGGACACTGATGCTTTTCCACTGAAGGACCGTACCAATTGTACGGCAACGCCGCGCTGTTGCGCTTTTCGGCGGAAGCGGCAACCGGTTATGAATGTCCTATATATGAAGGTTGTTTATTTAAAACGGCCGATCATCTTCCATCCCAGAGCATTTGTTTCGGTGGTGAGACCGTATGGAAACAGGACAAGGTTTGTCTGCACAACAACAGGGTTCTCTGTCTTGCGTTGCCGATCAGAACACCCGATGAACGCACCCATAAGAGCGTAAAGCGGGATTTTTTGCAGAATGTGCCCTGTCGTGCGACGTGTGACTTCCAATTAAGGGTGTCAATACAAACCGGTTGGTAATCGTTTTTGACATGTGCTCTCCAAAGCCCCAACGGGGCCAAATGCGATAGGCCAGGGCGAAGCCCCATAAGCGCTAACGTGTTTGGTTGACGTTTCTCGGGAAGTTTCTCATATTCTCGCCATGTCAGAGATCAATGGCGGTGAGGAGGATTGGGATTTATTGCGTTCATTCTTCCCGGCGAACTGGGAAGAACTGGCACAATCCACCAATGCGATGAAAGGACTGCGCCAAGACAAATCCGTTGCGGATTGTTTGCGGGTACTCCTTTTACATGTTGGCTGCGGGCTTTCGCTGCGAGAAACGGTGGCACGCGCTCGTACGGCCGGCCTGGCGGACCTTTCAGACGTTGCTTTGCTAAAGAGGCTACGCAAGAGCCAGGATTGGCTTTATCAACTCTGCATGGCTTTGTTCGCTGAGCGGGGAATGCTCGGACGGGCATTGGACAAGCAGTCTTTTCGCCTCCTCGACGGGACGGAAGTCAAAGAACCCGGCACAACCGGCAGCCTTTGGCGGATTCATTATAGTCTGCGCTGGCCCGAATTGCAGTGTGACTATTTCAAAGTAACTCCGAATGAGGGCGAGGGTAATGGGGAATGCCTGCAACAATTCCCAATGACCGCCGGAGATTATGCCATTGCCGATCGGGGCTATTCGCATGCGTCTGGAATTCACTCCGTCACCCGGCAAAAGGCATTCATTACCGTGCGGTTGAATCCGCATGGGATTCGACTGCAAACCCAAACCGGTGAACCTTTTCCCCTGTTGGAACGACTCAAACCTATCCAGACGACCGGCAAAATGGCGGCGTGGAATATCCTGATTCCTTTTGGAACGGAGGTACCGGTGGCGGCGCGCCTATGCGTCATCCGCAAAACAAAGGCTGCCATCACCCTGGCCGTGAAGAAATTGCGGCGCAAATCCAGCAAACACGGTACCCAATTGCAACCGGAGACGCTCGTCTATGCCGAATACGTCATGGTTCTGACAACGTTCCCCGAAGCCGAGTTTCCTACGGCCCAGGTTTTGGAGTGCTACCGGTTGCGTTGGCAGGTCGAACTGGTCTTCAAACGCTTCAAACAAATCGCCCAGTTAGGGCACCTACCCAAACACGATCCTGTCAGTGCAAAGGCTTGGTTGTACGGCAAATTATTTGTGGCCCTTCTCACCGAGAAACTCATTCAAGAAGCCCGCGCATTTTCCCCCTGGGGATTCACCATCCGGACGGTCGGCGAGCCACAATAGTCCGTGGCGGGAATTTGCCTTCGCGTTTCGCCAACTCACCCAAGCCATCATGCCACGACTCACGCTGCGGGAAATGCTCTGTAATTGGTCGGAAATCGAAGATGACCTGCGGGAATCAAACCGAAATCGGAAAACTCAGGAAGAAATGTTCAACCAAACAAGTTAGCGCTTATGGGGCGAAGCCCTGGCCTCTCTCATCGCGCCCCGTTGGGGCGGGCATCGAGCGCCGATTTGCGCTCTGGAACGGGAATCCACAGGTGATTTTCCCGTTTAGGGCGCTTAGACCTACGAAGCGAGGCCTTCCCGATGGTCGTCTGACACAAGCCATACCTCCCTCAAATCCATTGGGTCAGATGCGTTGCCAGCCATCCCAGGAGGGCAAAGATGGCGGCGACAGCCAAGGCCACCAACCCCATGCCGCCCCACCAGCTCAAGGGCATGCGCAGGGGTGTTCCCGATGCCCCGGCTTCCTTGCGGGCATAACCGTAACGGGCTACGACTAGAATTCCCAAACCGGAAACAAGCAGCGCAGGAACTGTCAGGCGCCCGGTT
>CAILNN010000106.1 GCA_903835555.1 uncultured Verrucomicrobiota bacterium | reverse complement strand
ATCCGTACATCTTTCCCGGAAGTCCAATCGCAATTAGCGGTTTGGCCGTCGTAATCACTTTCCTGCTTTTGGGAGGTGTGTTCTCTGGCTTGCACCGCACACGAACAAATCCCGAAGGGATTTCTGCCATGCATCCCATCCAATCCAACCTGTCTCCCAACCTGTCTGAATTTGCTGTCGTCCGCTTGCGCCATGTTCTGTTGGACTCCTTCGACGAATTGGAAAAGGCCGCTGTTTGGCCCCCTGGGCCCGCGGCGACGTCCGCGAATGTCGATCCCGTCTACCGCGCCGGAGATCGAATGGAGTAAAACACGAACAAGAATGGAAGGGAAACGCGCATTTTGCTTCTGCCAACCCCGATGGGGTTGAGTATCAAAGCCCAGGGTTGGCCCGGCTGCGGGCCTACCCTGGGTAATGGGTTATAGATTTATTCAACCCCAATGGGGTTGCGCTGATCGTTCGATGGTTGTGCAGATCGAATACTCTATATCTCCAGGGCCAACCGCCCAGGTTAGCCGAATAAGATGTCCAACGACCCAAGACCCGTCCCAATAGTCCCCCTATGTGATTTGGACCCGGCACACCCTCATCAATGATTTAATCTATGATAATCTGCGCAATCCTGCGTTTAAAGAACCAAGTCCACCCCAACCTACTTCCCCTCAGCTCGCGTAAACAACACCCGGTGAATCGGGGCCGGATACGGCACCCCTGGCCCTTTTGCCTCGGCCCACAATATCCGATTCAACAAATCCTCCGGTGCCCGATCATATTCCCGGAAGTTCATCTTGCTCGATTGCTTGGCCCCTGGAGATTTCTTTGTGTTCTTCGCCAATAGGTCCACCTGCGGTGGTAAATTGGTGTACAGGCGAACATTCAGTGATGTCCCGAAAACATTAAACATCGGTGTCGCAGCAGCATCGTATTGAGTCAGCGGTGGCAATCCCAAGATCAGTTCCATGGTCCGTACCATGCTCGCCGTCGTATAGAGCGTGCTGTCCAGCGTTCCCGCCTTCACGTACGGGCTGATGACATACCCGGTTGTCCGATGGGCATCGACATGATCCGGCCCGGTCTGTGCATCGTCTTCGATGATGAAAATCGCCATCTTCGACCAGAACCGGCTGTGGCTGGCGGCCTCTACAATTTGTCCCACAGCCTGATCGTTGCTGGCTACACAGGCAGCCGGAGCGAAAGAGCCCGGTGACGTTCCGTGGGTATGGTCCTCGCCCAGTGACATAATGGTGAAGCGGGGCAGGTCGCCGTTCTTGTCCGCCGCTTCCAAGTCTTGAATCCAACACTTGACTTTCTCCGTGTCACGTTCGCCTTCAAATCGCCCACGATGTTCCGAGGAAACATACTCCGTGGCTTCACCATAATTTCGATAAGTTAGCCCATGGCGCTTGCACAGGTCCCACAACCCGCCTGCCGCTGGCGATTCCATTTCCCGATTTCCCGGCAAACTCCCATGGCTGGAATACGAGATGATCCACGACCGTTCATTGTAGTCCGTTGCCATGGCCGCGTCACACCAACTGTGTCCGTCCACACTGACTTCGCCATTGCAGTATAGGTTATCCAGCAGCACGTAGTCGCGTACCAATCGATGTTGATTCGGAGTCACCTTTTCGCCGTACATCGTCAGCTTCGGATCCCCATTTCCAATCGGGTGCCCCTGGGCATCGGTCAAGTCGCCCAACACCTGATCATAGGTCCGGTTTTCCTTGATGATATACAGCACGTACTGGATGGGGCAGGGGGACCCAACATGGTCCGGAATCACCGATCGGCTCGGCTGCGCTGTAGCCCGAAGCGATTCCGGAGTGTACGGGGAGTTTTGACGGGCTTGGCGCGTGTAAGCCACCATTTGTTCCGCGTTCGGCTTGTTGATGAAGGAGACCGAACCGGTCAACGTACTGCCGATATAGTCGTACCGAAGGTCTTCCCCATCCCGGCGGGGACGCTCGGTTAACGCCGGAGAATTGGCCCGTGAATGAAGCCCCTTTCCGTTTCCCACCAGGAGCGTTTTACCATCTGGTGCCACCGCTACCGCACTCGGATACCAGCCTACCGGAATAAATCCCGTGACCAACGTCGTTTGCGGGTCAGACAAGTCCGCGACCATCACGTCATTGTTATCTGCATTGGCTACAAACAAGGTTTTACCGTCCGGCGAAACAGCAACACCATCCGGAGTGCTCCCTTCCGGCGACCCGGGATAGAGTGCAGTCGAAATGATTTCGCGCGCTCCTTCCCAAAGCCGTCGATCTGGGCTGGCTGCCGGTCCCGCTGTCTCTAAATACTTGGTTTGAACAACCTGGACCGTATTGTCGCCACTACAGGCCACAAACAATCGGCCATCCGGAGCGAGAGCCATGTCGTTTGGGCGAAGTCCCACGGTTGCATCATAAACTCGACGACCTTTTTTGAGGTCAATAATACTGACGGTCTGGCTTCCCCAGTTGCTGACGTACAAGAAATTGGGATCAGCCCCCACGACGCAGGTGTGCGGATGTTGCCCCACCGGTATCGCTGTCTCAAAGGCCAGGCTTTCGCCATTTAGTACCCAAACCTCATGATTGGCCTCATTGCAGACGTAGACTTTTCCGTTGGACGAATGCACCGCGATCGAGGCAAGGAATACTTCCGGCGCATCTTGGGATGGCTTGATCGATTTGTCCAAAGTGATCGCGCCATGATCGTACTTGAAAATGTGAATTTGCCCCGAATCACCGCCGGAAACGTAAAGTTGGCCCCCGGAACGGCTAAACGCGATCCCGTTCCAAGCTTCGGCAAGCTGAACAAACTGGCGAAGCTCGTGGGTCTTCAGGTCCAGCACCGCGACTCCATGTTTGTTGAACCCGCCGCAGACCGCAATCAGTGAGGTCTTGTCGGGCGAAACCACCATCTTGAGCGGTAGGTCGCTGATCCCCGTCGATTGCCCTGCCGGAGTTAGTCCCCATCCATTGAACAGGAGATTCGTGCCCGGCAACTGAATCGGTTCCGCTCCCGTCATCCGAAGCCCAAGGACCGATACTGCAAGACCGGTGCCGAAAACACGAAATATGCGACCAATGCAAATGGATGGTTGAAGTCTCATAATCACACCTCGAAAGATTTTGATCCATGGAGAACGCCTGGCGTGCTTTCTTCAAGTGACATTATGGTGCCATCCATCTCCCTCTTTCCACCCTCCCCGTTTTCCTCCACCTTCCTTTCCGATGTATCGCATCTTTCGCTTCCTCTGTCTGGCGCTCCTTTGCTGTCGGTTTGGGTTCCAGCTCAACGCCGACACCAATGAACCGAATGCCGCCCGTTCGGTTCATCTAGGCTGGAAAGCCCCTCAAGGCGACCTGTTCTACAACGAGGTACGGGTCCGCGAGACCACTCCCCAAACCTATTTTTGCGTTTGTGGCTTTTCCCACGGCTACTACGGCATCCAGGATTTGGGACCCAATCGCCAGCGAATCATCATCTTTTCGGTCTGGGACCCCGGCCAGCAAGATGACCCCAAAGCCGTGGCCGAGACCAATCGAGTTGAGCTGCTCTACAAAGACCCTGCCGTCCGGGTAGGACGCTTCGGTGGTGAGGGTACGGGTGGACAAAGCTTTCTCGATTTTCCTTGGAAGACCAACGACATCGTGCGCCTCCTGGTTCAGGCCAAGGTCGATGGCAACAAGACCCGCTATGCCGGCTACCTGTATGACGATGCCCAATCCAAATGGCGGCATCTCGTCACCTTCCGCACCCGTGCCAAGGGGGATGCGCTGCAAGGATACTATAGCTTTGTCGAAGACTTCCGGCGCGACGGCCATAGCCCCAAGGAACGCCGGTATGCCGAATTTGGACGCGGCTGGGTTCGCACCCTGCCTGGTCCTTGGGTTGAGTTGACTCGGGCCCGCTTCACCGGTGACTCAACCCCGTTGATGAATATCGATGCCGGTGCCACCACCAATTCGGGTTGGTTCTTCCTAAAAACGGGTGGTGTCGTCACCAACTCGACCACCGAACTCTGGAAGAATGCCGATAGGCCATCGGCGGACGAAAAACCTCCCGAGTACCTAAGCTCCTTCGTTCCAGAGGACCCATGATGGTCAGGCTTTCCAAGAACGGCGTTTCTTCCCGCCCCTTCTATTGATTCGTAACCCCTTGCTTGACTGTTTTGCCTATTGCGATTTCTAGGGTCTCTCGGTTTACTCGCGGATCTCTGACCGCATGAACCACTTTCGCCCTTTCTGGTGCTTGCTGGTCATTTCACTGGGACTTTGCCTCCCGGTCACCCAGGCCAAAATACAATTTGACGTATTTCCCGGCTATGAAGGGCGATTTGCCAGGGCAGGGGCCTGGTATCCAGTCGCTTTCGAAATCTTCAACGATGGCCCATCCTTTGATGGCGTCGTCGAAGTTGGCGATATTCAGTCGGGCGGCTATTCCACCCACATACCCATCGAATTGCCGGCCAACACGAAAAAGGTGTTCACGACCACCCTGTACTGCCCAACAAGTGGCAGTCACTTGATTGACGCTCGGCTCCGAGATGAACGCGGAAAAATACGGGATGAACGTTTGGGGCAGCGATTGGATGTGGGTACCTGGGAGTCGACGATTCTTGCCGGCTTGCCTGGGGCATTTTCGGGAATGCCGGCTTTTCCCGATTTTGGGAGAACGACGGAAGATTTCCCCTTGTTGGCCCCTCGGCTGACGCCAGAATTCTTTCCGGACAATCCGCTCGCATTGGAAGCACTGAATTCGCTGTACCTCAATACAGCCACGGCTCTGAAGTTGAAGGAACCGCAAATCGATGCGCTACTCGCTTGGCTCCATGGGGGTGGCCATTTGATCGTTGCGGTCGACCAACCCGGCGACCTCAATGCCTTGACTTGGCTACGCCTGGAACTCCCCGCCAAAGTGACTGACGGTGCCAATATTCACGCCGGGCGCGACTTCGAAAAATGGGTACAGGGTATTGAAGGTTCCCCGTTGGTCGGGAGTTACGGCTATGGTTCTCCCAGCACACCGGTCGCAGCCGAGGAGGTCGCTTCACCACCGGTAAAGGCTCCAATCGTGCGGCGCAACCGAATCAATGGCGGGTCTAGCGGAACCAGACCAGCGCCATCTACTGCCCGCCCGAATCAACCGACAACCCCCGATCAAACGGTTAAAGGAGATGCCTACTCTTCAATCACCCCAGATGCGGCGTTTGTCGCCTCCGAAATCCCGGTCTACGGCCTGAAGATGAACTTGGGAAGGACGCTTCTCGAGGTTGTGACCAATGGCGTTTCCATGCCGCTGATCGTGACCCAGACCCGCGATCGAGGACGTGTCACCTTGCTCGCGTTTAATCCCGAACGCGAACCCATCAAGTCTTGGAAGTCCCGACCCTGGTTCTGGGCGCGCCTCGCGGGTGTCCCCGGCACGATACTCTCCCGGAATCAATCATTGCGATTTGGAGGCCGTAGTCTGGATGGCGTCTTTGGTGCGATGATTGAGACCCGACAAGTTCGGAAACTGCCCATTGGAGCTCTGTTGGTTCTGTTGTTGGGCTATCTGGTCGTGATCGGCCCCTTCGATCGTTGGGTACTGCAAAAAATCAATCGCCCAATGCTGACCTGGGTCACTTTTCCCGGCTACGTGGTCTTTTTCTCCGGATTGATCTATTTTATCGGATGGAAACTCCGGGCGGGCAAGGCGGAATGGAACGAGTTCCATGTCGTTGACATGTTGCCGCAAGCCAGGGATGCAAGCGCCGCGTTTCGGGGTCGTACGTTTGCCAGTCTCTATTCCCCTGGGAATACGTCTTACCCGGTCGGCCTCGATCTGCCTACCGGAGTCGTTCGCCCCGAGAGCCGGGGATTATTTGAAGCTGGAACGGTGACACCGAAAAAAACGGTCATCACACAAAAAGCGACCAAGCTGACCACCGACCTCAGTGTCGATATTTGGACCAGTCAATTGAACATCTTTGAATGGCTCGATTACGCGACGGTTCCACTGACCAGTAAGTGGGACCCGGTCAGCCGCCAGTTGCACCTCGAAAATGTCTCCTCATTGGATGTCAAAGCGCTGTGGGCTGTCGTCCATGGCAAGGTCTACACTCTTTCCGGTTTGGCATCCCATCGGTCATCGGATTTCGACCTGGTCGAAACCAATGCCATGCCCCTCGCAGAGTTCATGGCAGCGAGAGAAGGGGATATGTCGGCGGCGGTCAATCTGCGCAACCAAGCGTTCGGCGGAAATGAGCGAACCCATATTGATGCCTGGCCGGAGACCGGTATCGCGGCCTCCTTCTCCGCCCTATTGGCAGCCAATCCTGAAGAGGGCAGGGGGTTTGTGTCGACTCCTGGTATGGATTTGTCACCCCTGATGCGGCGTGGAGATGCGATCATCTTTGCCTGGATGCCAGACACGTCTTTCATTCATCCCATTTCCCAGTTTAAGACACCCCGCTTTCAAAAGAACACCTTGCTCCGGTGGTCGCTTCCTCCGCTGACTCCGCCAAGCACCCCCTAAAGCCACCCTCCCAGCCTTCATGAGTGACCTTCCACCTCCTATCGCCGCAGTACAAACGTCTAGTCTTTCGCGGGTTTTTGGGGGAATGACCGCACTCAGCTCTCTCAGCCTCACCGTCCAGCGGGGTGACCTATTCGGCTTTATCGGTTCCAACGGTGCAGGAAAGACCACCACCCTCCGCATCTTAGCCACATTTTTGACCCCGACCAGCGGGCAGGCGGAAGTCCTCGGTTACGACGTGGTCAAGGACGCCGACCGCGTCCGGCATCTCATCGGGTACATGCCCGATTTTTTTGGAGTCTATAAAGACATGGAGGTGAGCGAGTACCTCGATTTCTTCGGTGCCTGTTATAAAATACCCTCTGCGCAACGGGACCAGACCGTGTCGGATGTCTTGGAGTTGGTCGGTTTGACCGAGAAACGGGGTTTCCTCATTGGTGCTTTGAGTCGCGGTATGCAGCAACGATTGGGGTTGGCCCGCGTCCTCATCCATGATCCCCAGTTGCTGCTGTTGGATGAACCCGCCAGTGGTCTTGATCCCCGGGCTCGAATTGAGATGATGGCCATCCTTCAAGAGCTGCAACGGATGGGGAAGACGATCATCATTTCATCCCACATCCTGAGCGAGCTTCAAACCCTGTGCAATCGATGTGCCATTATCGAACGGGGAAAACTGATCTACAGCGGACCCATCCGAGGTGTTGAAGCAGAGTTAACCGAAGGACGGGCGTTCTGGGTGAGAACCGGCTCTCCGTTGTCCACCACTCAGGAACTGCTCCTGGCCAGGCCGGAAACCAAGCGGGTGGAGATTAAGGATGATCGGCTCAAAGTTTACGTGAATGACCCACGGACGGACGGCGGCTATATCGCCGAAACGCTCGTCGGTTCCGGGCTGCGGTTGTTGGAATTGCGTGAAGATGAAATTGGCCTGGAGGAAGTCTTCCTGCGAGTCACCCAAGGAGCGACTCAATAGAATCTTCGAAGCTGCCGATCGGCACATGAACAGGTTCCGGCCACCTTACGAGCGGCGTCTACTGAAGCCCCTTTCCCCTTGACCCCACGCACCCTCCACCCACTTCCCTTACCCCATGGTAGCGGAGATATCATCCACCTCGCCAGACCCGACCCCCTTCGGGCCGTTCTTCGACCTACTCACCTGGGAATACGGCTTTGACATTTCCATGGCCGACCGCCTTCGGGTGGCCCGTTTCGTAAGCGACTCCGGGGACCTCCACGACCTAAACTCCCTCCGCCTGGCCCTCGGTTCGCTCCTAATCCGGCACCCCGACCAACGCCCCGCTTTCTTCGAGGCCTTCGACAAGGGTTTCGGAAACAGCCTCGACTCCGACTTATCATCCATCTCGTCCCAAGACATCCGTCCCTGGCTCACCGAACTCCGCACTCTGGTTCAGAATAAGCCGGAGCAGACGCCCCCCGAGATCCCAGAGACCACGGAAGACTCCGCGCCAAAAGAAGCCATCCCGGTCCCCTTCGACGATATCGACCAACCACGCCCAGCCATCCGCGAACGAACCGGCTTAAGCACCCTCCGCGTCATTCCCTGGCCAGCCACTCTCGATCGCCCACGTCCGCAACTGCCGCCAGACGAGCCCTTATCTCTACCGCCCATCGACCCAGAACACCCCGAATTGGCCCGACTCGATCTAAGCAAGATCGGCTGCCAATCCCGCCCGCTGCTCAATGGTCCAACGGTCAGCGCTCTCTCGGATGCTCTCGGCTATTTCGTGTCGGCCCTCCCCAGTCCCAATCTGGACGTCCGAACCTCCATCAATAGAACCGTGGAATCGGGTGTGCCAACCCTCTGTTTTCAACGATGGCGCGAGGTTTGTCGGGTCTTGATTCTCGAAGATTTATCCGGCGAACGCCACGATTGGAACACCACCCCCCAGGAATTGCTCGCCGGATTGGCCTCGCGCGGTATTCCGGTCAGCTACGGCACCTTTCATTTTTCCCCCAAATCCTTTTATGACTCCGATGGGAAACAGGTTCGGCTGGAGGACCTCGATACCGTGCGGGAGGAGTTGGTCCTGCTGATCTTCAGCACCGGTGCCGGCCTTCGAATTACCGGCGAACGCCGCATCCTCGAAGACCTCGCCCGCTGGCCACGCGTGGCCTGGCTGGACCCGCGCGAAGAGCAGTTTTGGGACAGCGGCACCGAGTGGGTCCGCCGGACGGGCCTACCCGTCTTCGAGGCCACCGCTCGGGGTCTCCTGCGGGTTGCCGAGTTATTAATCGGCGAACGCGGAAGGACTCCCCTGTCGCGAACAGCCCGCCCTCCGGTTTCCAAAATCGAAGACATTTTGGGTCGCGAAGCCCTGCCGTGGGCCTGCGCTTGCGCCTTACTCCCCCGAATATCGCCCAGCCTTGCCGAAAGCCTGCGGCAAGAGTTTTTTGCCGACGGCTCATCGGCGGTCCCCGTCCAGGCCATTGGCCGTCTGCGTCAGCTACCCGGCCAGTCGTGGGATGGTGAAACCATCCACTTCGCCCCATCGCTGCGGGCCGAACTTCTGGATCGGTGGGGAGATACCCAGAAACAATCCAAGATCGCCCAAAAGCTTTCCCAACAATTCGATAAGGTCGGTCGAACGCTTCCCGACAAGTCGATCGCCCAACTCGTCGCCCAAAGCTTGGCGCTCTACCTCCTTTTGGAAAACCCATCCGCCACCCTAACGCGGACGGAAATCGACGCCTTGGTGCGGCTCATTGGCCCCGCCGGTCCGCTGCGCGATTTTATCCCTTCAAATCAAAAGTACCGACGCCATAATAACCCATTGCGACGGTACCCACAGGAGTTTGCCGAAAAACTTGCCACCATCTGGCCCAACGTGGTGGAGCAGCGCGAACTTCCCGAAGACATCGTTGTCATTCCCGGTGGCCAGTTCCTAATGGGCGATTCAACCGGTGAAGGAGACGCCGACGAACGTCCTGCCCATGAGGTCGAGGTCAGCGAATTTGGCCTGGGCCGCCACCCGGTGACCAATCGCGAGTGGCAAACGGTCCGGAACTGGGCAATCGGGCATGGTTATGATCTAAAGACAGAGGGCGACCCCT
>CAILNN010000105.1 GCA_903835555.1 uncultured Verrucomicrobiota bacterium | reverse complement strand
GACACCACCGGATTGCCGGAAAAGCAGGCCCTGCACCCCGGAGGGGTGCAAGCACCCACCATTTCGAATCTGGGCTAGCATTTGCGCGATGCACCGATACTCCGGGAGCATGGGAACTGTGGCGAAGAGCGCCAGCTTGGCGGCCAGCAAGGAAATCGGGTCCAGAACCCGCAAGCGCATGCCCTCGAACTCGATTTCAATGGCTGTCTGTTCCACGTTTTTCGGGGCACCAGGAATGCTTCTGACCACCTCGATGTTGGAATCGATATCCCCGGAGCGAAAGGGTATTGAGCCTACCAAGGCGGTCATACCTACCGGACTTGGAAAGTTCGGTTGGAGTTTCAGTTGCCGCGCCATGCTTTCGACATCGCCCCGATCTCCTTTGAAGTCGATGTCCTCGCTGGTGAATGGGCTGAGTTCCCCGAGGAGCGGCTCCTTTTCCAGATAGCGCGAGGCCCAATAGTTGACGGCCTGGCCGCCGATCAGCAGGTAGGGCGCGTTGTCCCGGTTTCGCAGATTTAGGACTTGTCCGAATTGTTCGAGCCGATACTTCGCCTTCATCGCCACGAAGCCATGGCACGAGCTGCATCCTTGAGATTGGTAATTCGCCATTTTGAGGCGTCACCAACCAAGGAGGCCCGCTTTTGCTGGGCGGAGGCCGCAGCCCGACTCCGCTGCGAACGCTTCAATGCAGCCAGGCGGCTCTTCGCCTCCTGCTGCTTGATGTCTTCGAACGAAACCTCGGACATGATTCAAGAATAGGTTGTTAGCGCTAGTTTCCGCAAGTGCTCGCTCCCCGAGACGCTGGAAGCGGTTTTTCCCGTCCGGCGAATTTCGTTCTTCCACAGGCCTTGGTTCAAGGTGGCGAGCAGCGAACGACTGACCGGGGCACAGCTTTATCTCTTCGCATGTTGGGGTCATATATTTTACGTCGACGGCCCCGGATAGCGCAGTCATCTACTCCATCATCACCAGCTGCCGTCGCCATCGTATCGACCCCTGGTCCTACATGGCCGACGCCCTGCTCGGCATTGCTTCAGCAACCAATCATACCCTCGGACAGTGGACCCCGGCTGCTTGGGCGTCCCGAAACATCACTTCCGATGTCAAAGAACCGGTCGTTTGACCGGCCATGACCCTACCGGGCGTCAGCCTCGCCGGGGAGATGTGGTTGGCCGGACGCTTACAATAAACCAGAACAGCCCGGGAATGTCTTCCGAACGAGACTTTAGCTTCTGAGGCAGGCCCTCAAAGCGTGAAAAGCCGGACTCATAGGTCGCTCCTCGTGAGAGCATGAAGCCGTCCAACCCTTCGCGAACGGAGGCCTCGAAAGTGTCGATCTGTTCTGACGCAGTCACAGGCATCGATCTTTTTTTGGGAGAACGCCAGAGGTCAGCGACGGGAACCAGCCGCCGATGACGTTGAATTTGTCTCCTCGACTGAACGGCTGGCTCCCGTTCGCTGGACCGTCTAGTTGGGCTTTTCGTCGGTGGTCTTGGCCACTGTCTGGCTCAGTTTCTCAGCATTGTCACGCCTCAGAATCCGGAGAATTGCAATCGGCCAGCTCGACGGCACAGCCTGGATTCCGCCCTCAAGGAGCTGCACCTCTCGAGCGCCGAAAGCAAGGAACCCATTCTCTTCCAACTCGCGAAGCGACGCTGTTAGGCTGTAGGCCGTTTGGACACGGTCCCCGGATTCCATGCCTGCACTGACCTCTCCCCAATCCTGCACTGTCTGGATGAATCCACCAACAAGATCGACCTCCTGCTGAGACTTCAAATCGTCGTGATCGAAGGAATACCCCATTGCATTCGAAACAAGGTCGAGAATCTCCTTTCCGGTAGTAAGGCGTGACAGGAACGATGGGATGTTCTCCTTGATTCTGCGAAGCCTCACGGGCTTTGGCCGCTCTGGGTCCTCGAGTCGCTCCAAAACCCACACTTCGTGGTTCGATTTCATCTGCCGCAAAATGTCAGCCGAGAACGTTGCGGTTTGATCATCGACCTGCTTGTGATGGGTTCGGCAAAGTAGAATCAAATTCTGATACGCATCAAGGTCCTCCGCAGGATAAGTGGCGTCGTAACGCGGTCCTTCCGGACGCGAGGAAACGATGTGGCACTCGTCCCCAACGACGGACTCGTCGTCATGCGGTGTCGAATCGACCACGAGTTCCATCTTGCAAATGGCGCAGCGATTGCCCGATCTCCCCCACAAGACTTTTCGCGTTTTGTCGGTTATGGCCATCGTGTAATCTTAAGCCCAACGCTCCGGCTCACCGACGCCGGGCCGATGGTGTCTGCTTGTCAACTGAGACGCGATGGCCAGGTTCGCTGGAGCGCCTACTTGAACGAAGCCGCTGCGCGGGGGGCTTCGCCGTGGTGACGACAGGGATTATCCGGGAGCACACGCTCCGGCCGTATGGAAAAATCATCACCACGGCAAAGATTCATCGCGAACCTCGTCCTTCGTCAACTGGTCTCATGCAAGGATCAATCGTCATCGGGCGTGGCCACTCAATCGCGATGATCTTATACCCTAAGCGCTTCTGCGAGGCAATTTTGTCCGAAATGGGCTCCGGCGGAGCTCTGACGAGGCCAGCTCGTTTCCCCTCTGTAACCTACTGGGGTGGTCGCATATTGATTTAAGCCGCGTTCGCCATAGCTTGAAGGCATGAACAACTGGATCGTCGCCGACCCTGAGCATTTGGGCGGGAGCCCGCGCGTACGTGATACGCGAATTTCCGTGGCGTTCCTCCTTGAGTCGCTCGCCGCAGGTCTTTCGGTCACTGAGATCGTCGACGCCTACCCCAGCCTGACCGGCGAAGCGGTGCGCGGCGCGCTGACGGAACTGGCAAAGCAGGTAGATCTTCAGCCGACGTGAAAATTCTGCTGGATGAGAACCTGCCGCGAAAGCTCGTTGCCGCATTGCGCGCGGAAGGTCACGAGGTTGAGTCGGTCATTACATTGCGGATGCACGGTTTGGATAACGGGCGGCTTTACCGGTTTGCCCGGCAAAACTTTGAGGTCTGTTTCACGCGTGATTTTGGTTTTGCCAACAATGTCCGACAGGGGCCGACACCGGAAAACTTCAAACTGTTGCGCGTGACTTTGGCGCAACGACCCCAGGATGAGTTCATCCAGGATTTCCTTGGGGCTTTTCGGGCGATGGATTTGAGCGAATTCCAGCACGGCGACGATTGGCCTTAAATGGGTCAATTCTTGGTCATCGGACTGGTCCAGACGCCAGTCTTGGTGTCCTAGCAGTTGCATCTTAGGTAATCGGGCATCCAGCCGGATCGAGGGAAGAGCGGGGGTGGTACCGCAAAAGCCGGTTGAAAAGTGCGGTGGGTGACGGTCCAAAAGTACTGCACCTGGGTGCAAATCAGAGCGCGGAGGAAGCATGGTTCAAGCGGGATAAAGAGGGGACTCAGCGGCGTTTAAGGCGTGCCTTGGCGTCTTTGAGGCGGCAAAGTACTGATGGAGAGAGGGGCGTGGCCCCGTGTGGCTTTTATTCGGGACATGAATGTGTCAACCGACGCCCAAACGAGCAGTGGGCGAGTTTCGCGCGAGGAAGTTTGGGCAGACGACGGGTAGTTGCAATTTGAACAGAAAGACCCCATTTCCCGCGGCGTCTGTCTCAAAACATCTGCACACAATGCTACTGGCCAACAGGTTACAACTGGAGCCGGTGGTCGGGATTGAACCGACGACCTACGGTTTACGAAACCGTTGCTCTGCCACTGAGCTACACCGGCTAACTATCTTGGCCCCAAAT
>CAILNN010000104.1 GCA_903835555.1 uncultured Verrucomicrobiota bacterium | reverse complement strand
GTTGAAACCACCTCACGGCAAGTGCGGCTCTGTCGCAGGTAGACCCTTGGGAAGCGGGGTATCCCGTTTTTACCACGACCTTGCTCGAAGGTATCGAGTTCCCGCCGACGGTGGTGCCCGCAAATCAAGGCGGGTTAGGTCAGCGGTGATGAGTGCATCACCAAAGTCACTCCACTGTTTCAGATCTGCCGATTGTTCCAGGTGAATGAACTGGCCGTCTGTCCCCAGCAGCCGGGGATTCCACGGGTCGCTGGAAACGTCGAATTGAATCGGCGCAGTAGCGGTTGGCTGGGTCACACGTGAGAATTCAATATTAAAGAAGTCGGGACGATTCAGTTCAGTGTAAACTTGTGCCCAAATTCCTTCGTTCTGGACAGCCGACACGACGCACACGGCGGGCACCAAGCTGGAGAGGGGGGCACTCCTTCCGGCATAGGTCAGGTGGTCTATGTCTGGACCTCGAAAGACATTTATCTGGGCGGGATACTGCCTCCCGAAGGCGTTGGTGGACACCAACTTGACCGTAAAAAGACCGTTGGAGTTTGCGACTCCATGAAACCAGACGGTGGCCACATTACTCAGACCGGCGACTGCCCAATCGAAATCGTCAGAGGTGGCACCCAGAGTCGTGCCGTAGCGACTTCGCCCAAAGATATATGTCCATCCACGAACGAAATCGTTATTCCCGGCGGGACCCCAGACCAAAGAAAACCCTGGTGCAGTCTCAACCGGAAGCGTCTCCAGTGAACCGGGCTCGACGGCCATATAAAGGGTTTCCCATGCAATCGTGTCGGCTGAAACAACGGTTCCCTGGTTACCCGAACTGGGAACAATCGAACTATCCACGCAAATCAGATTCGTTAGCGAGTCTCCCCGATAGAGGGCAATCCGGGGTGATCGTGGGCCAGAGATAAAAAACGGGATGCGCCCCGCCATTTTGGGAGTGTACTTGTACCAAACCGACGCCAGGGCGGGAATGCCATGATGGGCTGGTTCCCCTGGCTCTGCCGTTGCAAAGACGGAATCGACAACCAATGATCCGGTTGCCTTCAACTCCCACGCCTGCAAGAAGTCGTCATTTGAAGCAGATCCCTGGAAGGCTGCGCTGGTGGGGTATCCGTCGGGTCCTTTTTCGACAAGTAGCCTGTATTCAATACCTGCAGCAGAATCAAAATCAATATGGACATTGCCTGGCCTATCCTCACTGCGGATTCCGACAGGAATCAACCGGTCAAGTTGATCTCCGACATAAACCCTTTCTGTCGAGCCAAGAAAACTGTATCGACCGGGGCGCTGAGGAGTCCAACGAAACCAAACTTCGCCGGTATCATGCGGATTTAGCAAGGGTGGTTCGCCAGGGTCAACGGTGGCAATCCCAGGTGGTGTGTCTATAGCTTGAAGCTCCCACGGAAACACTTCCGCGTTGGCGAACAGGTCGTTGCGAGCGGTCGACATCAAGAACAGCGAAGATCCATAGCTGAAGTCAACGGTCGTTTGGAATGAATAGGTTGTCCCCGCCGTCACACGCATTCGCGGCAGGGCACCCCAAGCATCTGAGGCGGGGGGAATGAGTGTTACTGGAATCAATTGATCAACACGGTCCCCGGTAAAGACGCCGGTCGGCCCCGCAACGGCAATCGTATCATCTTGAGTGGCGGTCCACTGCCACCAAAGAGAACCGTTTCCCCCACCGATGGCCGGTTCTCCCGGTTCACTGGACGGCGCGATATTGATAGTCCCCTGCCTCACACCCTCTCCGCCGCTCATGGTGAGTTTGGTCGCCTGGTTAAAATCGTCGTTCCCGGTATTTGTCGAGAGAATCAAATGACCGAAGGAGTGATTTCGCTGCGGATTCCAGCAGATCGGCCAAAATCGAAACGTCCCATCGTCTGCTGTATCGCTTGCGGGTGCTAATTGATCCACTTGGAAGACATAGGTCTCACCCAAGGTTGCCCGAAAACTCGCCCCCACCCGAATCCTCATATCACTGGCGATTTGCGGAATTTGAGGAAAGCGATTGCCCGCTCCGGTCTGTCCATTGAGGGTTCTGGCGACAGGTGTCAGGTTCGGCCACGTCAAATTGGTCTCCATCCCATCGGCAAGTCGAAATACCGCAATTTCGGGAAAACTACAAGGCATCGTGACATCCGCGACGAGATGCCCACTGAACGTGGCCTTCCAGAGAAACCAGACGGAGTTGCCTCCGCGGTAGGGTGTACTGCCGCCATACCATTGATAACCGTCGGCTGGTCCCCCGTATTGATAGCAAACAGAGGTCCACAATCCAAAATTCGGTTCTCCTGGTTGGACGGTCGCATAGCTTAGATCGAAGTCGATGGGAGAATCCGTCGTCAGAATCGGCAAGGCATTTGCCAAATCATCATTGGTGGGAACCGTCAAGGCAGGTTGGGAAAGCCGTACTTCGTACGGGTAGGCATTGGGATTTTGCCAGGCACCGTTTCCTGCGTTAGTCAATGACAATTGATAAGTAGTCCCTTTCACCGCTATGAAGCTCGACCCGGAATTGTAGGTGCGACTGGCTGTCGGGCCTGCCAGTTTCACCAGGGAGGATATCTGGGGGCCGTCGTTGTAGATAAACACTCCAAACAACGGTTTCCGCGCCAGTACATCAATGATGCCCATCTGACCATCCAGCCACTGGCAGGAAATGCCCACCCGTCCGTCGGCTGGTGCAGTCCACTTGAACCACGAATACCGATTGCCGTTCCAGGTCCAGTTTGGGCCCGTCTTCAGGACAGGATCCGCAAAAGTACCCGCCGGGTCAGTGTTGGCCTTTCCCCACTCCACCAATAAACCCAACGAACAAATAAAGAAATAGTGTAAATAGCTCTGGAGGCTACCCAGCCCAAATCGCAATGGGGAGGTCTTCATTTTCCGGAATTCACAGGATTACCCGATGCTGATACTCTGTATCCATCTTTCTGTCAAGAAGTTTAGAAAGCACCCGGATGCCTCCACGGGACCGGGACGTCGTGCCGAGACGGAAGTGGGTTCCTTTAGACCGCCTCCTGACCTGTTTCACGGACAGCGGGGAAATGTACGTTGCTGGTGGTTGGAAATGAGGGTGGATAGCAAAATGGCCTGCACCAAACTCATTTTCGCTCCGTTGGGCGTGGTGCCGCTGGCGGATGGGCGCTTCGACTGGAGCCTCCCTTTTTTCTCTCGACCGCTGCAAAATGAGGTACTGTTCCGGCGAATAGATGGACCTGCTGCAGAAACTCGAAATCCTGGCCGACGCGGCCAAGTATGACGCCTCCTGTGCAAGCAGCGGCGCGGCACGAAAGGATTCCCGAGGCAGTTCCGGCGTGGGCTCCACCGGTGGAGCTGGTATCTGCCATTCGTATGCCCCGGACGGTCGCTGCATCTCCCTGCTCAAGGTGTTGATCACCAATGCGTGCCTCTACGATTGCTACTACTGCATCAACCGGCGCTCCAGCAATGTTCAGCGCGCCCGTTTCACGCCAGACGAGGTGGTCCAGCTCACGCTCGATTTCTACAAGCGCAATTACATCGAAGGGCTGTTCCTCAGCAGCGGCATCATCCGCAGTGCCGACCACACCATGGAAATGGTCATCGAGGTCGGGCGAAAGCTGCGCGAGGAACATCATTTCCGCGGCTACATTCACCTGAAGACAATTCCCGAGGCATCGCCCGAGCTCATCGAAAGAGCAGGGCGTTATGCAGACCGCATCAGTATCAATATCGAGCTGCCCACGCAGCAGGGACTGACCAGGCTGGCACCGGAAAAAAACCTCGCCCGCACCCAGAAAGCCATGGAACACATCCGTGGGAAAATTGAGGAGTGTCACGCGGAACGACGGAAGACCGATGCCCCCAACCCGCCTCCATTTGCGACTGGACAGAGCACCCAGATGCTTGTCGGCGCCGATGATTCCACCGATGCGGTCATCTTGCGACGAGCGGATGCCCTCTATTGCGACTACCGGCTCCGACGCGTCTATTACTCCGGGTTCAGCCCGATCCCCCAGCCGTCCGCGCTGCTGCCCATCAAGCCGCCGCCGTTGGTGCGCGAACACCGCCTTTATCAGGCCGACTGGCTGCTGCGCTTCTACGGATTCACGGTGGATGAAATCGCCACCGATGCCGCCCCCAATCTCGACCTGCAGCTCGACCCCAAGATTTCCTGGGCGCTGCGGCATCGGGCCACCTTCCCAGTCGATGTGAACAAGGCCCCGCGCGAGATGCTCCTGCGCGTGCCGGGACTCGGCGTGCGCAATGTCGATCGTATCCTTAGCGCGCGTCGTCACACCCGCCTGCGCCTTGCCGACCTCTTGCGCTTGCGGGTCCCGATGAAAAAAGTACTGCCCTTCATCATGGCCGGGGACCACTCGCCCTCACGGCTCGGTCTC
>CAILNN010000103.1 GCA_903835555.1 uncultured Verrucomicrobiota bacterium | reverse complement strand
GTGGGGATGGGGCAACGATTGAAGTTGTGGAGAGGATATTCATGGCGAGTAACGATTTTGTATTGGCTGCGACTATGCCCGAATAGGCATTAATTCCCGGTGAAGCAAAGACGTTTTTCATTTGCGTCTCCATTTGTCGGATGACTTCATGAACGAACGGCGGCAGCCACCCACCCAGGAAAGGATATGGCCAGAAGCAGCCTGATTTACCTCCTGGAAACATACATTCCCGATTTCCATGAACCGACGTGAATTTCTCGATAAAGCCGTCCGCACCGGTTTGGCGGGCGCTGTCTTTGGCTCCTCTACTCTACGCCTGTCTGGGTCGCCGACATCGTCAGATCATTTCTCACCGGAATCGGAGACGCCGGCTCCCAAACCATATCCGGTCAAACCATTTGCCTGGGAAGAGGTGACGATCGATGAACTTCAACGACAGTTTACCGACCGGAAGACCTCTTCGCTCGCACTGACTCGTGCTTATCTCGGGCGCATTGAACAGTTGGATCGGCATGGCCCCCGGTTGGGCTCCGTCCTTGAACTCAACCCCGATGCCGAAGCTTTGGCGCACCAGGCCGATAGCGAACGGAAGGTCGGACATGTTCGAGGTCCACTGCATGGGGTGCCTGTCTTGGTCAAAGATAACTTGGACACCCAAGATCGCATGGCCACCAGTGCTGGCTCCCTTGCGCTCGCTTCATGGCATCCGCCGCAGGATTCGTTTGTGGTCGCTCGCCTCCGTTCTGCCGGTGCCATCATTCTGGGAAAGTCGAACCTAAGTGAATGGGCCAATTTTCGGGGATCGAATTCGGTGAGCGGTTGGTCTGGGCGTGGGGGACTTACCCGTAATCCCTATGCTCTCGATCGGAATCCGTCGGGTTCCAGCTCCGGCTCGGGTGCTGCGGTTTCGGCGAATCTGTGCACGGTGGCCATCGGCACTGAGACCGATGGTTCCATTGTTTCACCCGCCAGCGTCAATGGTTTAGTCGGGGTCAAGCCAACGGTTGGATTGGTCAGCGGGACGGGCATAATCCCTATCGCGTCTTCGCAGGATACCGCCGGGCCGTTGGCACGTACCGTTCGCGATGCTGCTCTGCTGCTTGGTGTAATCGCCGGTCGGGACCCCCGCGACTCCGCAACGGCATTGATACCGTCGGACCTGAGTTTCGATTTCACTCGCGGCTTAAAACGCGATGCGCTGCGTGGGGCACGCTTGGGAGTCGCGCGGCAGTTCTTTGGATTTCATCCGACGGTCGAGCGATTGATGCACGGGGTTTTGGACCAACTGAAGACGCTGGGAGCTGAACTGATCGACCCCGTCGAACTTCCCAACGGTGCCGAGCGGGACCGGGCGGAGTTCGAGGTGTTGTTGTACGAGTTCAAATCCGAATTGAATACCTACCTCGGGTCGTTGCCTTTGGGAATGGGTGTTCGGTCCCTGGCCGAGCTCATTGCATTCAATGAAGCGCACCGAGCGGAAGAATTAAAATGGTTTGGTCAGGAAACGTTGATTAAAGCGGAGGCGAAAGGACCTTTGACCGAACCAGCCTTTCGGGAAGCCCTCGCGACGTGTCGGCGGATATCACGCGATGAAGGGATCGACGCTGTCATGACCGAGCATCGATTGGACGCATTGATTGCCCCAACGGGTGGTCCGGCGTGTATCACTGATCTGTTGGTCGGCGACACCGAAATTGGCGGCAGCACGTCACCGGCGGCGGTCGCGGGCTATCCAGCGGTCACCGTGCCATCTGCGCTGTGGCGTGGATTGCCGATCGGGCTCACTTTCTTTGGTCGGGCCTGGAGTGAAGCAAAACTGTTAGGCTATGCGTTCGCTTGGGAACAAGCGTCCAAAGTCAGAACCGTGCCCCGGTTTTACCCCACCTTGCCCATCGGCAACTGAGATTGACCAGGAGGCAGGCACTCCCCATTGTCCAAGGGCGAAATCCCATGCGCCCCATTGCTTTCTCTGCCGCCCGCATGCTCGCAGCCCTACTCCTTGCCGGGATACTTCAGGCTGCCGACCTGCTTCACGCGGTGGTTTTCGCTCCTCCCAATCTCACTGCCCCTGAACGCAAGGCAGTCGTGATGTTGGTTGAGGAAGCGCAAAAGCGGACCCATGTCCGATGGCCGGTGGTTGATAGCTGGCCAAAGACGGCCAAGGCGGTCATCGCCATTGGAGAAACCGCCCAATTCAATCAGGTGGCCGGTCCTTTTGTGGAAACCCTTCAGAGTATTCCGCGACAATCGATACCTGAAGGATATGAAATCCGTCGACGGTCCACCAACGGAACCACGGCGGTGATTATTCTTGGGACCGATGCCCGCGGCGTCCTTTTCGGCGCAGGACGTTTCTTGCGCGAGCTTCAATTGGGACCCGGGTCGGCCACACTGGCCGATGGAATGGATATCGCATCGGCCCCGAAATACCCGCTGCGCGGTCATCAACTGGGGTATCGACCCAAATGCAATTCTTATGATGCATGGGACTTGGCTACCTGGGAGCAGTACATTCGCGACATGGCGATCTTTGGGTGTAATGCCGTCGAATTGATCCCACCCCGATCGGACGACGATGCCACCAGCCCGCACTTCCCGTTGCCACCCCAGGAAATGATGATCGGTATGTCCCGGATTGCCGACGAGTATGGTCTCGACGTGTGGATTTGGTACCCGGCGATGGACCCCGACTACAGTCAATCCGCAACGGTCGCCGCCGCGCTGAAGGAGTGGGCGGAGGTTTTTCGGGTGCTGCCCCGAATTGACGCTGTTTTTGTCCCTGGCGGCGACCCGGGACACACCCAGCCAAAGGTCCTGATGGCCCTGCTGGAACAGCAATCGCGGAACCTCCAGCAATTCCATCCGAGGGCCAAAATCTGGGTTTCACCCCAGGGATTCACGCAGACGTGGCTGGATGAATTTGTCGATATTCTCAAGACCGACCCGCTCCATTGGCTCGGCGGCGTGGTCTATGGACCACAGGTCCGTGTCAGCATGCCGGAACTTCGCAGAAGGGTCCCCGCCAGCTTCGCCATTCGCCACTATCCCGATATCACGCATTCCCGCCAGTGTCAGTTTCCTGTTCCTGACTGGGACACCGCCTTCGCCACGACCGAGGCCCGCGAATGCATTAATCCGCGTCCCGAAGATGAGGCAACCATTTTTCATCAGACTTCCCCCGGCACGGCTGGCTTTATTTCCTATTCGGAAGGCTGTAATGATGATGTGAACAAATTTGTCTGGCTTGGACTGGGCTGGGACCCGGAGGCGACTCCGCTGGCCATCCTACGCGATTTCAGCCATTGGTTTATTGGTCACGAGCAGGCGGAAGGCTTTGCCCAGGGACTGCTTTCCCTGGAGCGCGCCTGGCGGGGGGCGCTCCTGGCCAATGAGGGAGTCGAAAACACACTGGCACAATTCCAAGCACTCGAACGAACTGCTTCGCCTGCTCTGCTTCGGAATTGGAGGTATCAGCAAGCGCTATTTCGGGCGTACTACGATGCCTACTTGCGTCGTCGACTGCTGCATGAAACCGTGCTGGAAGGTGAGGCACTGGCAGTGACCGATCGCGCTGCCACTGAGGGAACCTTACCCGTCATGGCCGCTGCGGAGTCCATCTTGCTAAAGTCTGCAACGGTTCCGGAAGCTGGAAGGGATTTGCGCCAACGGATCGAAGAACTGGGTGAAGCCTTGTTTCAATCGATTGGCATGCAATTAAGTGTGGCCAAATATCAGGCGATTGCCATCGATCGGGGTGCCGCGCTCGACACGCTGGACTTTCCACTCAATAATCGCGTCTGGCTGCTGGATCAGTTTGCCCATATCCGGAAGCTGGGCCAGGAGACCAATCGACTGGCTGAATTATCGCGGGTGGTCCACTGGACCGATCCCGGTCCCGGCGGATTCTATGATGACTTGGGAAATCCCGGACGACAACCGCATTTGGTCAAAGGTCCCGGGTTTTCCGGCGACCCTGGCTCGTTCGTTGCCCCACGCTCGGATTGGGAGGAAGACATCGTTCTGGACGACGATCAAGAAACTCCACCGGGGCCCCGACGCATCTCGTGGATCGACCATGCGGAGTCTCTGTATGACGCCCCACTCCGGATGCATTACGAGGGTCTTGATCCGTCGGCCCAATATCGATTGCGAGTCGTTTACGCGGGTGATGCACCGAAGAAAACCATCCGGCTGGTGGCAGGAAACGGCATTGAAATCCATCCGCTCATCACAAAACCGTGGCCCTTTAAGCCCATCGAGTTCTCGGTTCCTCCGAGTGCCATCGCCAGGGGCGACCTAGACCTCGCTTGGACTGGCGAACCCGGACTAGGGGGAAACGGACGAGGATGTCAGGTATCGGAAGTCTGGCTGATTCGCGATAGCCCCCAAGTTTCCAAGTAGATGCGTCTCGTGAAGTCCGGGAGGAGAAAACGGCGGATATGCCGCAGGCATGACAGCCAATTGGTGGTTGAGCGCAGCGATACCACCGGATTGCGGTTATCAGATTTTTTGCATCCCGCGTGGGATGCCAGCCATGCCGGGCTTCCATGGAGGTATCGTAAATCAATTTCCACTCAGGTCTCCCGAAGGATTCTAACGGTTTTGCCGATCATAGCGGCGGTCGGCTTGCACCCTTGCCCGGGTGCCATTGATTCACATGGCGGTGATCCGGTGGTGTCGCTCCGCTCAACCACCGGCTATTCGCTTTGAAGCCTCCGGCTTTATTCTCGAAAAATCGCAGCCTAACCCACCCGGCAAATTCCGTAGACCGCCGAGCCTACCCAACCGCCGGAACCAAAACCGGATGCCGCTTGCGGGACTGAAACCAAATCCGCAGATGCTCGAAAGCGAGGTAAATAACCGGCGTTGTGTAGAGTGTCAGCACTTGCGACAACAGCAGTCCACCCACCACGGCGACGCCTAGAGGCTGCCGAAACTCGGAACCCGTACCCTTGCCAATAGCCAGTGGAATGGCACCAAATAGGGCGGCCATGGTGGTCATCATGATCGGGCGGAAGCGAATTACACAGGCTTGATAAATCGCCTCTTCCGGACTGAGGCCGTCGACTCGCTCAGCTTCGAGGGCAAAATCGATCATCATAATGGCATTCTTTTTTACAATACCCATCAGCAAAATGATGCCGATAAAGGAAACCACCGAAAGGTCCAGGCCGACCGCCCACAGGGCCAACAAGGCACCCAGGCCAGCCGATGGCAGGGTAGACAAGATGGTCAACGGATGGACCAGACTCTCGTACAACATACCCAAGACCACATAAACGGTCACCAAGGCCGCCAGGGTTAGAAAGGGAGTCGACGATAGGGATGAACGGAAAACCTGTGCCGTGCCTTGGAAGCTGCCTTGGACGCGTTCGGGCATGCGCATCTCCAATGCGGCTTCATCGATCAATTCGGTCGCCGTTCCCAAGGAAACTCCCGGAGCCAGATTGAACGAAAGCGTGACCGCCGGAAACTGGCCTTGATGGTTTACCGACAAGGTTGATTTGTCCTTGCGGAAGCTGGCCACCGACGAGAGCGGGACCGGCGGACCCTGGGTTGAACGAAGAAATATCTTGCCCAAGGCACTTGGGTCAGATTGGTACCGGGGATCGATTTCCAGGATCACCCGATGCTGGTTATACCGTTCATAGATGACGGCTATCTGCCGCTGACCAAAGGCATCATACAAGGCGTTATCCACCTCCAGCGGGGTTACCCCCAGTCGGGCACAGGCGTCTCGGTCGACGGTGACGGCCACTTGCAAACCCCGAGTTTGCAAGTCTGTGCCGACGTCTTTGAGTTCGGGCATCTTTTTCATCCGATCGAGAAGCTGGGAAGCCCAGTAGTTTTCCTCCTCCAAGTCGGGGGACTGAAGGGCATATTGGTATTGGGCCTTGCTGAAGCGCGCCCCCATCCGGATGTCCTGCGCAGCTTGAATAAAAATGGAGAAGCCGGGAATAGACCCAAGCTTGGGACGGAGCCGATTGATGACTTGGTCCGCCGTTACCTTGCGTTCCGCCAAAGGCTTCAAGGTAATGAACATGCGCCCATTATTGACCGCCGAATTTCCCGATGCCGCCCCGATAAATGAGCCGACCGTGTACACCGCCGGGTCCGCTAATACTGCTTGCGCGGCGCGGGCTTGAAGCCGGCTCATGGCCAGAAACGAGATATCCTGGGCACCTTCTGTTACCCCGATTAGCACCCCGGTATCTTGTTGGGGAAAGAGACCTTTGGGTATCTGTCCATACATCCAGATCGTTGCCGCCAAGGTGAGCAGCGTCACGACCAGCATCACGGGTTGATGCCTCAGTACCCATCGCAAACCGATGGAATAGACCGACAAAACGCGCTGGAATCCCGCCTCGGTCACCCGCAGGAACCAACCGGGCGCACCATGCTCGGCTTCGGACCGCATGAACTGGGCGCAGAGGGTGGGTGTCAGAGTTAGTGAAATAACCGCCGAGACGAAGATGGCCAGACTCAGGGTGACGGCAAATTCGTGAAAAAGGCGTCCGATGAGACCGCCCATGAACAGCAGCGGGATAAAGACGGCGACAAGCGATACGCTCATCGAGATAACAGTAAATCCGATCTGCCGTGCTCCCTTCAGGGCGGCGTTCATCGGCGACAGGCCTTGCTCCAGATAACGCACCACGTTTTCAATCACCACGATGGCGTCGTCGACGACAAAGCCCACCGAGATGGTAATGGCCATCAAGGAAAGATTATCCAGACTATACCCAAACAGGTACATGGCACCAAAGGTTCCCGCTAACGCCAGCGGCACCGTGATGCTGGCGATGAAGGTGGGCCAGAAACGTCGCAGGAAGATGAACATGACCATGATCACCAGGGCGATGCTTAAGAGTAGCGAAAACTGGACGTCATCGACCGAAGCCCGGATGGTGACCGTTCGATCGCTCAAGGCCACCAGTTTGATGGCCGGCGGCAGCCAGCGCTCTAGCTGGGGTAGGGCCGCCCGAATTTGGTCCACAGTCTCGATGACATTGGCTCCGGCTTGCTTTTGCACGATCAGGAGAACCGCCTTGTTGGTACCTGACCAACCGGCGAGTCGTTCGTTTTCAACCCCCTCCACCACGCGTCCCACCGCCTCCAGTCGCAGCGGCACACCTTGTCGCTGGGTGAGGATCAGGGACTTGTATTCATCGGCCTTCGACATCTGATCATTTACCGCCAGCGTGTAAGACCGGGACTCGCCATCGAAGCCACCGATCGGCGCGTGAAGTGTCGCCTGAGCCAGTAGATTGCGGACATCTTCCAGCCCAAAGCCAGTGGTTGCCAGTGCTGATGGATCAACTTGAATCCGTACGGCCGATTTTTCCGCCCCGTTAATCAGCACCTGGCTGACGCCCGGGATTTGGCTGAGTCGCTGGCCCACGATGGAGTCGGCATATTCAAAGATGTCGGCCCCATTCAGGGATTCGGACGTCATGGCCAGAATCAGAATGGGTGCATCCGCCGGATTCATCTTCCGATAGGTGGGTGGGGCAGGGAGATTCACCGGCAGGTCGGGAAGGGATGCCGTGATGGCCTGCTGCACGTCGCGGGCCGCACCATCCACATTCCGATTCAGATCAAACTGGAGATTGACGCTGCATCCGCCCGGTGTGCTGATGGAGGTCATCTCGGTAATGCCGGCGATCTGACCCAATCGGCGCTCCAATGGGGCGGCCAGCGACGAAGCGATGGTGGCCGGGTCTGCTCCTGGCAGGCCGGCAAAAACCGAGATGGCGGGAAAGTCCACCTTCGGGACAGGTGCCACCGGCAGGAACCGGTAGGCCACCACCCCCATCAACATCAGCCCGAAGGCTAGAAGGGACGTGCCGATCGGACGGCGAATAAACGGATCGGAGACGCTCATGGCACAACCGGATGGGGGGTGGGCTCAACCGGCGTCTCCCGCCCAATGGATCGCTGAATCCAGACACCGAGACGGTCCATCCAGAGATAGATAACGGGCGTGGTGTACAGAGTCAGAAATTGGGAGACAATCAAACCACCCACGATGGAAATACCGAGCGGACGTCGCAATTCCGAACCGGTGCCATTTTCAAAGGCCAGAGGAAGGGCACCCAGCAGCGCCGCCATGGTGGTCATCATGATGGGGCGAAAGCGAAGGCTGCACGCCTGGTAAATCGATTCCTCCGGGGGGAGTCCCTGTTCTCGCTCCGCCTCCAGGGCAAAATCGATCATCATGATGGCATTCTTCTTGACGATGCCGATCAGCAAAATGATTCCAATCAAAGCAATCAATGACAGGTCCTGACCAAAGGCGAGGAGTGCCAGCAAGGCACCCACACCGGCCGATGGCAAACTCGACAGGATGGTCAGTGGATGTAAATAGCTTTCATAAAGAACGCCCAAGACGATGTAGATGACCACAATGGCGGCCAATATCAGGTACGGTTCATTGCGGAGGGACGAGCGAAACTCGGCCGCCGTCCCAGAAAAGGTGGAGGCAATCGTGTCGGGCAATCCCAACCCCGCCTGCGATTTTTGGATGGCATCCACCGCAGCTCCCAGGGAACTGGAAGCCGCAAGGTTAAAGGAAATGGTGACCGCCGGGAATTGCCCCTCATGGGAAACCGACAATGGAGCGGAAACGGTCCGCACCGACGAAAAGGCGGCCAAGGGCACCGAAGCGCCGGTCGACGACTTGACGTAGGTCTTGCTCAGCGACTGCGGCGTCAATTGGAACGAGGGATCGGCTTCTAAAATCACCCGGTATTGGTTCAGTTGAGTGAAGATGGTCGAGACTTGCCGCTGCCCGAAAGCGTCATAGAGGGTGTCGTCGATCACCTGCATCGGTACTCCCAGTCGTGACGCCGCTTCCCGGTCGATATCAATCACCACCTGCAATCCATTGGCCTGCTGATCACTCGCGACGTCCACCAACTCCGGCAATTGGCGCAATCGCTCCACCAAGCGAGGTGCCCAAAGGTTGAGTTCTTCCTCGTTGGCATCCTGCAAGGTGTACTGGAACTGGGTGCTGCTGACCCGGCTATCGATTTGGATATCCTGGGCGGCCTGTAGGAACAAGCTGATACCTTCGGCATCTTTCGTGGCCTCATGCAACCGGGCCATGATCGTCTCGGCACCCGCATTCCGGCGGTTGCGCGGCTTCAGCGTCACGTACAAACGCCCCTGGCTGACCGTCGGATTGACCGTGCCGCCGCCGACAAATGAGGCGACGCTGACCACATCTGGGTCCCGCTCCAGCACTTCGGCAACGGCTCGCTGCTTGTCCACCATGGCGCGAAACGAGATTGTTGATGCCGATTCCGTCACGCCCAAAATAAGACCGGTGTCCTGCTGGGGTAGCAATCCTTTGGGAATGATGAAGTAGAGCCAGATGGTCGCTACCACCGTCAGTGCCGCCACCGTCATGGTGAAAACCTGATTTCGCAGCACCCAACGCAGTCCGGCTTCATACCATTCCAGGCTCGATTGGAAAAAGCCCTCGGTCACCCGATAGAACCAACTGTGGTCTTCCGGACGTTCTGGACGAAGCAACCGGGCGCACATCATCGGAGTGAGGGTCAGCGATACAATCGCCGACATCACGACCGCAGCACTGAGCGTGAGTGCAAATTCCCGGAATAACCGTCCGACGATACCGGTCATGAACAACAGCGGTATAAACACGGCAATGAGCGAAACGCTGAGCGAAATGACGGTGAATCCGATTTGCCTCGCCCCTTTGAGCGCGGCTGCCATCGGCGGTTCGCCCGCCTCGATGTAGCGAAAAATATTCTCGATCATCACGATCGCGTCATCGACCACAAAGCCGGTCGAGATGGTCAGAGCCATCAGCGATAGATTATCCAGGCTGAAATTGGACAGCTTCATGATCCCGAAGGTGCCAATCACCGCCAGCGGCAGGGCCACACTGGGAATCACCGTCGCCCAGAATTTTCGAAGAAATAGGAAGATAACCAGCACCACCAAGGCCACGGTCAATAGGAGGGTGAACTGAACATCGGCAATGGACGCCCGAATGGTCTCCGTCCGGTCGGTTAGGACCTCCAGGCGGACAGAGGGTGGCATGACACCGCGCAATTTTGGCAATAGCTCTTTCACCCGGTTGGCGGTCTCGATGATATTCGCTCCCGGCTGACGCTGGATATCGATGATGACCGATGGCTTTCCCCCCACCCAGCCGGCCAACCGCACGTTTTCCACGTTGTCGATGATGGTGCCCAAGTCACCCAGGCGCACCGGATTCCCACCCCGATAAGCCACGATGATCGAGCGAAACTGGTCGGCGGAATAGATTTGGTCATTGGCCGTAATGGCATACGACTGCCGTGCTCCGTCAAAGCTGCCTTTGGGGGCATTGATGTTGTTTTGGATGAGAGCGGTCCGGACATCTTCAAAACCGAGCCCCACCGCCGCTAAAGCCGTCGGGTTCATCTGCACCCGAATGGCGGGCTTCTGCTTTCCCTGAATCGTGACCAAACCAACGCCGGTGACTTCGCTCAATTTTTGTGCCAGCACGGTATCGGCGAGATCATTGACCTTCTCAATCGGTTGAGTATCCGAAGTGGCGACCAGCGTCAGAATGGGAGTGTCTGCCGGGTTGACTTTGCTGTAGGTCGGCGGATTGGGCATGGTGCGCGGTAGCACACCAGCAGCCGCATTGATCGCCGCCTGGACATCCTGAGCGGCCGCATCGAGGTCCCGGTCGAGGGTGAATTGGAGCGTGATGCTGGAGTTGGCCGATGAACTGGCCGATGTCATCAACGTTAGACCGCTGATTTGACCAAATTGACGCTCCAGAGGCGTGGTCACCAAGGAGGCCATCACCTCGGGACTGGCTCCCGGATACTGGGCCGTGACCTGGATGGTGGGAAAATCAACGGGCGGCAGGGCGGAAATGGGCAGAAAGAAATAGCCCAGCATCCCCATGATCACCACCCCCGCCATCAGCAGTGAGGTGGCGACTGGCCGACGGATAAATGGTTCGGAGACGTTCACCTGAGGGCACCCCGGTTGGTCTCTCCCGCCCCACCGGCGGACGGACCCTTGCCTTTTTGACCGCCCGACGGTCCGCCCGCCGCCCCCTTGCTGCCTGCTTCGATGGGGCGGACCAGGGAACCCGCTTGGAGACGATATTGGCCATCCACGACCACCTGCTCCCCAGGCTTCAAACCGCTCTCAATTAACGCTTGGCCCTCGTCCATCTGTAACACGTTGACCAGACGGATGGACGCCTTGTTGTTTTCGTCTACCACGAAGGCAAAGACACCTTCGGGTCCACGTTGAATCACCGAAGCAGGCACGATGGCCGACTTGGACCGAATCGTCAGCCGCAGCCGAACATTCACAAATTGTCCGGGCCAAAGGCGTAGGTCTTCGTTGGGGAAGACCGCTTTGAGCTTGATGGTGCCGGTAGTCACGTCGATTTGGTTGTCCACTACCGCCATCTTTCCAGTGGCCAACAGCGACTTATTATCGCGGTCGTAGGCCAGAACCGCGAGTTCTCCCTCTTTCATCCGGCGCTGTATCTCTGCCAGCGTCGGTTGTGGGAGCGTGAAGACCACCGCAATTGGTTTGAGTTGAGTGATGACGACCAAGCCATTGGAATCGCCCGACCGCACCATATTTCCAGCGTCGACTTGCCGCAAACCTGTGCGACCCGAGATTGGCGCTCGTACGGTGGTATAGCCCAACTGAACCCGGGCATTATCAACGGCGGCTTGGTCCGCCAAGACCGTCGCGGCCAATTGGTCAACCAAACTCTGCGCTGTATCCAGCACTTGGCGGGAGACAATTTCATTGGTGATCAGCCCCTGATTGCGGACCAAATCAATCTTGGCGTTTCGCAGTTGTGCGTCGTCCTCCGCTCTCTTGGCATCCGCCTGCGCCACGGCAATACGAAAGGGCTCGGGATCGATTTCCGCCAACACGTCGCCCTCCTTGACGTCTTGGCCTTCTTGAAATCCGACTTTCAGCAACAGCCCTTCCACCCGAGCTCGCACCGTGGCGGTGGTGAATGCCTGAACCGTGCCCAGTCCATCGGCATAGATCGGTACGTCCTTCTCCTGCACTTTACCCAAAATGACCGGCACGGCGATGGGTCCCCGATTGGTGCCACCAGCAGCCGGTGCCCCGGCCGGGTTTCCAGCCTCCGTTGAGCCTGTCTTGGGTCGTCCCCAAATTCTCCAGGCACCGTAGCCAATGCCGACCAAGACGACTAAAGTGATTATCCATCCCCAGGGCGATTTGCCGGACTTACCGGAATCCGTCCGGCGAGGCGGCAGGATGGATGTGGCCGAATGGGGAGCCCCGGGAGGGCTTGAGGACGAAGGAAGGGGATTCATGCGCTACGTATCGGTCGACCAACAGACGTACTGACGAGCGAGATTATTTACAAGTTACAGACTTTGTCAGTCATTTCATTTGGCAGCGGCGAGATTTTCCTCTAGCGCTTGACCATGGCTTCCGACCGCGCTGAAGAAACAAAGCGGCAGATTATCGATACTGCCCTGGCTTTGCTGCGTCGCCATGGCCAAGACAAGCTCACTGTCGTCGATATAGCCCGAACACTGGGAATGTCGCACGCCAACGTCTACCGTTATTTCTGTAATCGGAACGAAATTCTGGATGCGCTCATCGATGATTGGATGGCCAAAGTCCAGGCTTTCGCTGAAGGAATCGCACGGCGCCCGGAATCCGCTTCCGTCCGAATTGAGTCGGTACTGCTGGAATTCCATCGGCGTCGCCGACAAAAACTTGTCGAGGACCCGGAGGTCTATCAAACCGTGCAGCGCGTGTTTGAGCTTCGTCCACAGGCATTGGCTCGCCACCGTCAGGCCATCCAATCCGTTTTTGCCCAATTGGTTGCGGAAGGAATCAAGAACGGTGAGTTTCATGAGTTGAAGGTGGACGAGGCCACTGAGATTCTCATGGACGCTACCGTCCTGTTTGTTCATCCACTCATGATCCCGAGCCTGCTGGAGTTGCCGAACGATGCTGCTGAACTTCGGGCACGGCGTGTGGTCGGTGCCATCCTGACCAGTTTTCGGGAGCTTGCATTTTCCTCGAACTAACAGTCCTCTAGGGGTGAAATCCGATTCGTCACCTTTCCACACTATATTACCCCCGACCCCTTACCTTTCATGAAAAACGTCTCGCTGCTATCCTTGATCGCCTGGAGTGCTTGGACCGCTCTGGCCGGTTCGACCGTTACTCCTGTTCCCCGGAATGACGACTGGTGGAAAGGCCGCCAAGCTGAACTCAATCAACGCGTCAAGGACCACGGTGCCGAAGCCCAAGTGCTTTTTATCGGCGATTCGATTACCCAGGGTTGGGAAGGTGAGGGCAAGGCAGTTTGGGCACGCTATTATACCCCACGACATGCCATCAATCTCGGCATCGGAGGCGATCGTACCGAGCATGTCCTTTGGCGCTTCGAGAACGGCAATCTGGACGGCGTTCATCCCAAATTGGCCGTCGTCATGATCGGCACTAATAATTCCGGAGACAATTCCCCCGGCGAAATCGTTGATGGCGTCACCGCCATAGTGAAGGCCCTCCGGGCCAAGCTTCCCGATACCAAGGTTTTGCTCCTTGGCATTTTCCCCCGCGGCGAACAATTCAATGATCAGCGCGGACGTTTGCTCCAAATCAACCAAGTCCTCCACCGTTTGGCCGACAACAAGTCCGTCTACTGGGCCGATTTTGGATTCAAGTTTGTCGCCGATAATGGCTCGATCCCCAAGGCGATGATGCCGGACTTCCTCCACCTGACCCCGGCTGCCTATCAAATTTGGGCCGACTCCATTGAGGAACGCGTCTCCCAAATCGTTGGGGACCAACGGATCAAGAGCGCGGTTGCTACGGAAGACTTACTTTCCGGAGATTGGATCGGCACCATGAATGGGCCTAATGGCGACCCGGTTTCCTCCCCCATCGTCTTGAAACAGGACGGCTCCAAAGTCACCGGCAAATTCGCTCGTGGAGAAAATCGTTGGCTCGATATCCAAGACGGAAAGATTGAGGGAAATTCTTTTAGCTGGACCGTCAAGCGTGATCGCCCCAATGGAGAATTCATGGTCTATCGGATGTCGGGCACCATTGAAAACGGTGAATTGAAGGGAACGGTCAAGACCACCATTGACGGACAGGAGGTCGCCACCGCCTGGACTGCAAAACGGAAATAGCCTGTGGTGATTTTAGGTACATCTTGGTATTAAAATAATCACCTTTATGAGGCTTCTATCCCTATCGCTCGCTGTGCTGATTTCTGCCATTGGTACTGAAGTGCCCCTATGGGCAGAGGCTTCAACTCCCATCCGGCTGTGGCCGGGAAAAGCTCCGGGTGATACCCAAACGCTGGCGGCGGAACAGGATACCTCCAAGGCCAATGATGGAAAGGTGGCCGGGAAGTCCGTTATCCGTCTCGGCAATGTGAGCGATCCCACACTGACCGTCTATCCCGCACCGGCAGACCGTGCGACGGGAGCCGCCGTGGTGGTCTGTCCAGGCGGTGGCTACCACATCCTGGCCTTGGACCTGGAAGGCTCAGAGGTCTGCGAGTGGTTGAATTCCATCGGGGTCACCGGGGTCCTATTGAAATATCGGGTTCCCGCCCGCCAGGACCGCGAAAAACATGCCGCCCCGTTGGAAGACGCCCAGCGGGCCATTCGCTTGGTGCGATCGCATGCCGACGATTGGCATGTGGATACCAAACGGATCGGAATTCTCGGCTTCTCGGCAGGCGGCCACCTGGCGGCGACCGCCAGCACCCGATTCAATCAAAGCACCTATCCCGAGGTCGACGCTGCCGACAAACTGAGCTGCCGACCCGATTTTTCCGTCCTCGTCTATCCGGCCTACCTGACCCCCGATAAGGCGGACACAAACGTTTCGGCAGAACTAACCATTAGCCGCGACACGCCCCCGACATTTCTGGTGATGACTGAAGATGACCCGGTCCGGGTGGAAAATGTGTTGGTCTATACCGAGGCCCTGAAAAAGGCAGGGGTATCAGCCGAATTACACGTCTACTCCTCCGGCGGACACGGCTACGGCCTGCGCCCCACCGCGCTCCCGGTGACCCACTGGCCGGACTTGGTGGCCACGTGGATGGATGGACGGGGGTTGATGAAAAAGTGAGCGGCGATTTTTCGGGCTGATTTCCTGAATGAAAGGCCGGGGTTTATGGGGCTCGACTTTACTCCCCTCATCCAATCCATCAGTGCCCTCCGGCGTTCAATCGCGGAAACCATTCCATTGCTTTCCAGCCTGAGTCCGGCAATGGCCGAAACGGTGAAAGCGGGCATCATCCAGCATTTTGAGGTCGCTTACGAGCAATGCTGGAAGGCCATGAAATTTTGCCGATAACATTGTCCGGCACAATGATTGATCTTAAGCCCAAGCACTTGGAGACTGTCAGAGACTTGCTCGCTTCCCACGT
>CAILNN010000102.1 GCA_903835555.1 uncultured Verrucomicrobiota bacterium | reverse complement strand
CACCCGATTGGATTGGGCCTATGATTCTGCTTTTCGATTCTTCCCGGTTCAGCCGGACGCCGAACTCGGTTTTGTCCTCCATCCCTTGGACGGGGCGACCAACAAGCTCCTGGCATTCGCAGGACGGGGCGAGTTGCGAGATTACCTGGATGTTCTCTTCCTGCACCGAAGCATCTTGAGCTTGGGACCCCTTGCATGGGCGGCCTGCCGCAAGGACATGGGCTATACCCCCGAGTTCCTGCTGGAGGAGGCTCAACGTCACAACCATTACTCCCAAGACCGCCTAAAAATGCTGCTCTTGGTTGACCCAATCGATCTCGTGGCTTGCAAACGCCAATGGATTGAAGCAGTCCATCAAGCTCGGAAACTTTTCCAACGGCTTCCAGCACAAGATATCGGTTGCCTTTATCTTGACGCCAACGGGCAAGCTGTCACTCCCGACCCATCGAAGCCTGAGTTTCCTTCCCTACTTCGCCACTTCGGCACCGTGCGAGGTGCCTGGCCGACCGTTTCCCTCGGGTAGCGTTTCCGTCAAGAGCCAACTCCCGGTGGCATCGAGTTAAGGCAAAAGGTTGGATGCTGATTTTCATGCCATTTTTTGTATGACACCCGCAGGAAACATCGACCAAGCTTGGTGTCACGGTATTTTAAAACCATATTCTGATTTCTTTCTCTGTCGAAAACTTCCGATCCATTCGTGATCTCCAGACGCTCTCCCTTGTCGAGGCGCGAATGGACCACCATTTGGAATGGAGTAACTTGGCCGAAGTAGGCGGACGGAGACTTCTTAAAGCCACGGCACTCAAAAGTTTATTGCTCTCGCTGGGCCAATCACCCACACCCTCGAACAAGGCTCCATTCTTATCGTCGACGAATTAGACGCCCGCTTGCATCCACTTTTGACCCGAGCTTTGGTGGACCTGTTTCATAGCCCTGTGAATCGCAAGAATGCCCAACTGATTTTTGCTGCTCACGATGTGACGCTTTTGGATCCGGAGCGATTTCGTCGGGATTAAATTTGGTTCACGGAAAAGGATGAGGAGTCCGCAACGGAACTATATTCCCTCGCAGATTTTGACCCCGCCCGAGTACGAGCCGACTCCAAGTTTTCGCGCCAATGGAGGAAGCGATTCGACGTAAGACGGCGGCTGAGAATGCCAAGGAACCGAACGAGTCAGTTTGGGTGGTTTTTTTGGTAAGAACTATAGCAAGGCGGATGCCTCCCTGTTTGCTTTGCTGATGCCGAATTTGGATGACGCGATTCAAAATGCGTCGCGCCTCGCCTTTCAAAATGCAGCCATCGGAGAAAATCGTTGCAATCCATCAACCAATGTCCATGAGCTTGTCAAGGAACTAAGAAAGCATTCTCCTGGTCAATCGTAATCTTGGTTCATAACCCCACCCGAATCGCCGGTTTCAATGTCCATGCCTGCAGCCGGGCCATTTCAACCACCCTTGGTGCCCGAAATCCTTCGCGATGGATGATCCAGCCACCGAACAGTTCCGGGGTATCCGCCGCCAAATACCGCTCCAGGCTGTTCGCTGTTCCCATCCGCAGGCGGACTTCTGAGTCTTCCGGTACTTTCCCCAACTCGGCACAATGCAGATACTCTTCGGCCATCATCACCAGAAAGTCCGCCGGGGCTATTTGGTCACTGCCGATATATACCCGGGCGGGAATCCGATGTTGCGACGCGACAAAATCATAAACATCGCGGCAGGTATCCCTAAAGGTGAACCAGGAAATGCTTCCAGCCACCTGAGGCGCGGGCGGAACACCGTCGGGACCGAATAGTCCACGGGGAACGATCGGCGCATGGACGGTTCCCGTGACAATGAATTGCGCCAGGGCGGTGCTGAAAACCTCAAATTGGTCAGCGGGCGACAATACCTTATTACCCAGTCGCTGAACCGTTAGCCCACTACGGACGGTGTCGGCAATTTGTTTGGATAGCTGCGCCAATTCATTGGTTCCCAAGCCCTCCGAGCGGAGGCGATCGGAATAAATCAGCGGCAGGTCAGCAGCCGTGATAAAATGCGACCCGGGTATTTTTTGCAAACGGTCGACGTAAGCGGTGAATCGTTGAAACGCTGCCTCGGTCTCTGCCGACGGCAGTTGGGGTGGGGCCTTCCAGGCTTCGCGTGGTGGGTTGTGTCCGCGGCGGAAATTGACGCCATCCCAAAACTCCTGATGCACCCATTCGCAGGGATGATAGTAAATGCTGATCAATCCGCCGCCATCCTCCCTGGCCAATCGCTCGGCCACCGCACTAGCCTCCTTCATCCCCGGTTCGACCGCCGCCGGATCGTGCAATTCCATCCGGGTATGATTCTTGCCCATGTGATACACGTTCAGCGCTCCAGCGTACCAAAACGGCTTTTGGTCCCAACCGACATTCGACCCTTCATCCACATAGCAAGGGACACCCTGCGGGGCGACCCCGATCGGCCCCAAGGCAGCCACCCCCTGCGGACCCCAGGACGACCCGGGTTGCCCATAGCAGGCGAGCGTAGGAACGCCAAAGATTCGCCGGACATCCGATGCACCGCCCCCTTCGCGCCGGATGAATTCGGCGACGCCATCCAGCCATCCGCAATCGGCAAGGTATTCCGTCGGCGTCGGGTGAACAGAATGAAAATTGGCGTGGTACCCGATGGCATGACGCTGAAGGGCGGTAATGACGTCCGTCCGTCCGCGTCGCTCCAGAGTGCGCGCCTTTTCACCAACCACTTTGAAGGTGGCGCGAATGCCCCGGTCTGACAGCAATCTGGCCAGACGCAGGCAGGCATCGTCATCAGCGGGCAGCAAGTAATCCTCCGTATCGAACCACAACAGGATATCGATACGAGGGACTTCAGCGGCAGTGGCCGGACGGCAAACGAGGCATCCCAAAGCCACAGCCAGGACCCAGATCACCAACGGAACGGGGCGACTCAATAGGGAAACGTTCATCCCGGCGTTATGCCGGGGTCTCGATAAGGTGTCGAGGGGTAAAGCCTGCCGCGGAACCTGATTCAGCCACCCCTTTTTGAACCACATGCAACGACATCATGCCCCCCATCAGGTTGATCAATTGCCCCTCGGTTGCTCCCAACTCAACCAACCGCCGCCGAATCTCCACCTGTCCTGGATAATGAATCAACGATTCCCAAATATAGGCGTAGGCGCGCGCGTTGCCGACAAAAAGCCATCCGAACACCGGTAGCGCCAGGCGGAGATAGCCAAACCACAGCCAGCGCAAGACCGGCCATGACGGCTTGCCAAATTCCAGAATGACCAACCTTCCCGTTGGCCGAAGGACCCTCAACAATTCGCAAAGCCCGCGATCCACGTCGGCCAGATTCCGGAGCCCATAGGCAATGGTGATGACATCGAATTCAGCGTCAGGGAAGGGGAGATGCAGCGCATCTCCATGTAGGAATTGGGGACGATGCGGACGGGGAACGGCTTCCCCTCGACGACGAGCCACCTCCAACATCGGTTGGCTGAAATCAATGCCGACGGCGTCACAGCCACGCTCTGCCAAAGCCAAGGTCAGGTCCCCGGTGCCGCAGCATACATCGAGCGCCCGTTTTCCCGCTTGAGCGGCGGTAAGTCCAATGACCTTGCGCTTCCACCATCGATGCAGACCCAGGCTCTGCACGTCATTGATCAAGTCATAGCGCTTGGCGATACTGGCAAACAGATCCGCAACCCGGCGGGCGCGTTCTTCTCCTGGGACGTAATAGCTCACGGACCATTCCAATTTAGCGTGAAACCAATTTCGCACCAACTCCCGTGTACCTAAACCTCGAAACCGTCCGAAGCGCCCTCTTGAGTCGCGTTACCCCTTTGCCCACCAGTCGCGAATCGTTGTGGAATTCCCTCGGTCGGGTCTGTTCTGAAACCATCCAGGCCCCCATCCACCTGCCTCCATTCGATTCCTCGGCCATGGATGGCTACGCCGTTCGCGTGGAGGATTTGGTTACGATTCCAGCGACTCTGAACCTCGTCGGCCAAACCACCGCTGGCGATGGCCCCGGCCCAAGACTCTTGCCCGGCCAATGCCAGCGTATCTTTACCGGGGCCCCACTCCCACCAGGCGCGGATGCCGTAGTCATGCAGGAGGACGTCCACGTTGATTCCCAGAATCCCCGGATGATCCAGTTCACCGAGTCCGTCCGACCATGGGAAAATGTGCGCTTTCGCGGGGAAGACATCGCGCCGGGGGCGATCCTGGTGCCCTCCGGAACCCGCCTCCGCCCACAACATCTGGCGGTCCTGGCTGCGTGCGGTTTTTCCGATGTCCCGGTCCATGGTCAACCCAAAGTCACCGTTTTGGCCAATGGATCGGAGCTTCGCGACCCTGGCGAAGCCCTGGAGCCCGGACAAATCTACGAAAGCAATCGGCTCATGCTCCACACGCTGCTGTCAGGTGCCGGGGCGATTTCGCATCCAATCCCAACCGTGCGGGATGATTTATCGGATTTAACCGCAGCCCTCGCTCAAGCCTTGGAACGGTCGGACCTGGTCGTAACCGTGGGAGGTGCTTCAGTCGGTGAGGCCGATTTGGCCCGTAACGCTGTCGAGGCCTTGGGAGGAACGGTCGACTTCTGGCGAATCGCCATCCGTCCGGGAAAGCCATTTTTTGTTGGGACCATCGGCTCTCAATGGGTGTTGGGACTCCCGGGCAATCCCGTCTCCGCCTTCGTCACCGCCATCCTGCTGGTCTTGCCCGTTCTCCGCCGCTTCCAGGGAATTTCAGACTGCCTGCCACCCGAGCTGCCCGGGGAACTGGCAGAACCCCTCAACAACCCCGGCGATCGCGACCACTACGCCCGTGTGATTCGCTCACCCAACGGACATGTTCGCCTCGGCGGACAACAAGCCTCCCATCGCCTGGCATCACTGGCCGCCGCCAACGGCCTCGTGCGAGTGCCCGCTTCAGGACGCTTGGAAACGGGAGCCAAAGTCCAGGTCATCGGATGGGAATAGCCCTGTAGTGCACCGGAGGGCAATAGGCGTGAAAGCGCGCCGGGTAGAAACAGCCGTTTAGCGCCAACGGCGCGACCTCATTCCAGCCCGGGCCATCGGCCCGGGAAAACGACAAAAAACCCGAGAGGGCTGAAGGCCCGCGCCAGGGACCGCTACTAGGTGTCCGCCACTCCCCAGCAGGTGTTCCGTCTCAGCTAAATCTAATTGCAACTTTTCCCTGTCGTCACAACTGGGGGCTGGCGACCAAGGGGGCAGCCGTCAATGAAATGCGAGTTGTTACTGAAACTCCAAGCAGAGAAATTGCATCGAATTGCCTCATCGGGTCAGGCGAGCAAAGAATGGCGAAGGCGATTACTCGCGGTACCGGGCATCGAATGAGGCTTGATGTCGACACTCCACTACTTGAAGCGGAGCCATTTGAGACCATTGACTCGCTCGAACTCGGCTACCTTGGCGGTGACAAGGATAGCACCGAGACTGCGCGCTTGAGCGGCGATGAACATATCTACCGGCCCGATTGGGCGGCCCGCTTCTTCCAAGGTTGCCCTGATTTCACCATAGTGTCGCGCGGACTCTGAATTGAATTCCACCAATTTAAACAGGCCAAGGAAGGGCTCTAGTCGAGCAGCATGATGAGGGTGTGTTCGGCGGTTCTTGTGGACCCCAGCCCACAATTCAGCAGCGACTATGGCGGAAACACCTGTTCGCGCCGGATCGGGTAGTTGGCCAAGCCCGGAACGATTCCTTAGCACCGGAATACATGCGCTGGCATCCAGAAGATACTCAGGACTCATGGACCGAAGTCAAAATTCGGTTATGGGGCGTTCGTGGGACTTAGGCCTCGGCGGTGGTTCGGGAAAATCTTCCGCCCCCGGGAATCTGTCCGCGAGGTACTCGGCTATTTCGGTAAATGTGCGAAACTTGGTCGGGGGCACGGGCTTCAGTACCACGTTTTCACCTTGGCGTTCGATCAATACTTCGGTTCCCTCGAACCGAAAAGCTTTCGGCAAACGTACGGCCTGGCTTCCACCGTGGCGGAATAGCTTTGCTACCATAAATTCACTTTATCGATACATCTTTGGAAGTCAACGATGCGCAACCTGCTAGTCTGTCAGAGTGGAAGCGGCGTCTCGCCGCTTGTCTTTCAAGGCTTACTCTCGCACTTCGACGTCAAAGGACTTTATGGTATCCGCGCTGAATCTTTCGAAAACGACCGGAACGAGGGTGGCCCTGATGGAAACTCAATTGGAAACGCGGATGGTTTGACTTCGCCTCGCAGCCACCTGAAAATAAAATCAGATGCGCGGCGGTCATACACATCGTAGTCCTCTGAACACTTGCTGTCACAGACGACTATAGGCCATTCGTCGGGCGGGCCTTTTGTTAACCAAAACAATGCATCGCCGTTGACTGTGGTTGCCCATGGAAATACGCCCTCGTTGCTTGGATAGGAGGCGAATGGCGGGGCGAATTCTGGATAATCCCGTCGACCGTCTGCTTACGCGCTCAAGATGGTTGGCGTAAATCCTGTGTGTAGATTGATACTGGATTTCCACGGGGCGAATGGTGATAGAGTTACCAGGGAATCGTTAATTATTCCGGCTCCATAATGGTCGATCATCTCCATATAATCTTTGGGAAGCGTGATCCCGAGAATACGTTGAATAACTTTCCACTCCAATTCTGAACCCTGATAAGTTGGAAACTTCGGAATTAGTAAGATATTGGCCAACGGTATAGGTGTCATCGGTGGAGTCAAAATGTACCAACTTAGTTGAACGCTTCTTAGCGAAAAAGCAAGCTTTGGGAGGGGGTGTTGTAAAAGTGAGAAATAAACAGGTCCAAAGCATTCTAATTGGATTATGGTGAAATTCGCATTGCCCACTCAGTCCGGAGGTCGAGGGCGAGCGGTAGGGCGAGATTCCATCGAGCCACCGGGCCGTAAACCCACCCTTCCAGCGTTCCCGTCATTAGCCGCTGTAACCTGTTCGCGAATGCAGTGGACATCGGGAAAGAAGTCCACTTGATCCCCGATGCCTCACTTCGGCATCCCGGCAAAAATCCGAGCCTCCGCCTCGGTGATCTTCCCGTCGTGATTGGTATCGCACCGCGACACCGCTTCATTGAAGTCGGTATTCGGTCCGCGAACAGTT
>CAILNN010000101.1 GCA_903835555.1 uncultured Verrucomicrobiota bacterium | reverse complement strand
GGATGGTCACGGCCGGTGGTATGTCGCGGAAACGTTTCGCGTTTATACCGGCGTGCCCGACGTTTCGGAGCATCTGGACTGGGTCGAAGAGGACCTGGCTTGCCGCACTGTTGAAGACCGCATCGCTCTGCTTCATCGCAAATATGGCGACCATTTTTCCGAACTCACCACGTTTTCGGAGCGAATTGTCAAAATCGAGGACCAGGATGGCGGTGGTGTGGCGGATCATTCCAGCGTGTTTGCGGATGGCTTCAATACGCCGCTCGACGGCATCGGTGCTGGGGTGCTGGCGCATGGAACCAACATTTGGTTCGCAAATATCCCGAATCTCTGGTTGTTGCGGGACACGAACAATTCGGGGGTAGCCAACGAAAGGAAGTCCCTGCATTACGGGTACGGAGTGCGCGTTGCCTACATGGGCCATGACCTGCACGGACTGCGGATGGGACCGGACGGTCGCCTCTACTTCAGCATTGGCGACCGAGGGTTGAATGTGAAAACCGACCACGGAGTCGTTAGCAATCCTGATTCCGGTGCCGTGCTTCGTTGCAATCCCGATGGCTCGAATCTCGAAATCTTTGCCACCGGACTGCGCAATCCTCAGGAGCTGGCGTTCGACGACCACGGCAATCTTTTCACCGTCGACAATAACTCGGATGCGGGTGATCAGGCGCGCTGCGTTTATCTGGTGGAGGGCGGCGACAGCGGCTGGCGCGTGGGGTTTCAGTTCATCAATGCCCCGATTCAACGCGGACCGTGGATGTCTGAAAAAATCTGGCAGCTTCGCAATGATGAACAACCGGCCTTTAGCCTGCCGCCGCTTGCGCACATCGCTTCGGGACCTTCCGGGCTTACCTTCAGCTCTGGCACCGGATTGCCTGCCCGCTATCGGAATCATTTTTTCCTTTGCGACTTTCGCGGCACGGCCAATGGCAGCGGGGTGTTGTCGTTCGCCCTTCGGACGAAAGGAGCTGCGTTCGAGTTGTTCGATCAGCAACGATTCCTCTGGAACATTCTGGCGACCGATGTGGAACTGGGCGCGGATGGCAGTGTGTATGTGCTGGATTGGGTCACCGGCTGGGGTAAGACTGGCAAGGGGCGCATTTATCGCGTTAGCGATCCGGAACGTCGCGAGGATGTACTGGCCGTCGAAACAAAGCGGTTGCTCGGCGGCGGAATGTTGCAGAGAGACTCGACTGAGCTCGCGCAGTTATTGGCGTTTCCCGACCATCGTATCCGGCAGGAGGCGCAGTTCACTCTGGCGGACCGGAGTGAGACCGGAGTTCTGGGCGAAGTTGCAGGTCGCGGAACGAACGATATGGCCCGCCTTCATGCCATTTGGGGACTGGACCAAGTCGCCCGCGCGAAATCCTCCCCTGCCGTGGTTGCTCCGCTGCTGCCGTTGCTCGCTGATCCAGATGCAGAGGTTCGCTCGCAGGCAGCGAAGGTTCTCGGCGAGCAACGGGTCACTGAGGCTTATCAAGGTCTTGCGCGACTCCTGTCTGACGCGAATCCGCGAGTGAAATCATTTGCAGCGGTGGCGCTCGGAAAACTGAGCCGCGCCGATGCCGTTCCCCTTCTATTTGCAGTACTCAAAGAAAATGCCGACCGAGATCTGTACCTGCGCCATGCGGCAGTGATGGGTCTGACTTGGTTGGGCGACACAACCGCTCTGACTGCCGCACTAAAGGACGCGTCTTCGTCCGTTCGCATGGGGGCATTGCTGGCTTTGCGACGACTTGGGCTGGTTGAGGTGGCCGACGCCTTGCAGGACGCCGAACCCCGAATCGTTCTCGAGGCAGCCCGCGCCATCCATGACCAACCGATTCCCAGTGCGCTGCCGCAACTGGCTGCACTCATTTCCAGGCCATCCACCTCCTCGCCGCTGTTGCGACGGGTCGTCAATGCCAATTTTCAGCTCGGAACACCCGAGGCCGCAGCGAATTTGGTTCGTTTCGCCGCCCGGGCGGATGCACCGGAAAATCTCCGTGTCGAAGCGTTGGACGCTGTCGCACTGTGGCCAAAGCCGTCCAATCTGGACCGTGTCCTGAACATCTTCCGCCCGCCCGTGCTGCGCGACATCGCGAAGGCCAGGGAAGCCGTTCAACCGCTATTAGCACCCTTGCTGGCAATGGCTTCCGATCCGGTCCGCGCCGCTGCCATTTCGGTTATAGACCAATTCCGTCTGACTAACTTTAGCAAGACATTGCTGCCGGTTGCGGCTGACGACCAGGCGACTCCGGAGCTGCGAATTGCCGCTCTCAAGGTTCTGAGCGGAAACCCGGAACCGGACTTCATTCCGGCGGTCCGTGCGGCGGTGACAAGCACCAACGCCGATTTGCGTGCAGAAGGACTGCAGCAATTGACTCGCCTGGCACCCGAAGAAGCAGTCACCGCCATTCGTACCGCAGCGAATAGCGGCAACCTGCGCGAACAGCAAACCGCACTGAATGCGCTCGGTAGCCTCACCAACCCGGCTGCGGAAAGGCTTGTCGGGGAGTGGGCTGACAAGTTGGCATCCGGAGCGGTTTCGAAGGAACTTCAGTTGGATGTCATCGAGTTGGCCACGAAGCGCGGTTCAGCAGAAGCGCTGGGGCATTTGAAAACCTTCGATGCGGCACGCGGAACGAATTCGATAGCGCCATTTTCGGAGGCATTGTTCGGTGGCGATGCTGCCGTCGGACGAAAGATATTCTTTGAGCGTGCGGATGCCTCCTGTTTGCGCTGCCACAAGATCGGCTGGGAAGGGGGCGATGTGGGACCCAATCTCACTGGGATTGGTCAACGTCAAACTCGGGAATACCTGCTGGAATCCATCATCGCTCCCAACGCACAAATTGCCCTCGGATTCGAAAGCGTCACGCTGACGTTGAAAAACGGTTCGGTCCTTGCTGGCTCGGTGAAACAGGAAACGGCGGATTGGCTCGAACTCAACTCGCCCGAAGAGGGCTTTCTGAATCTCCGCAAGGCCGAAATTGTCGGGCGGCAGCGCGGTCCTTCCGGGATGCCCGAGGGCTTCGGCCAGGCGTTGAGCAAACGCGAACTACGCGACCTGGTGGAATTCCTCGCGAATCTAAAATAAGCCATACGATGCGTATCCTGTCGACCATGGCAGCGGTTTTTACCCTGGCTTCTTGCCCCGTCGCGCTGGCGATCGACGTCGCCGCCTCGACCGCAACCGTTTTCGATGGAGAGCTGGCCATTAAGAGAATGGAAGTGGCTTCCGGGTTGAACGTGTCGCTGTTCGCCGATGAGACTCAGATTTCGCATCCGGTCGCATTTTGTATCGATGAACAGGGGCGTTTTTTTGTTTCTGAAACCTTTCGATTCGTCGACCCCAGCGGCGCGTGGACGGATATTCGCCCGCATCTGGACTGGCTCGACGATGACTTGGCGTCCCGAAGTCTGGAGGATCGCAGAAACCTGTATGTCTCCCGGCTTGGCGCAAAGCTTCCGGAGTGGACAAAGTTCGGTGAACGTATCCGACTGATCGAGGATCGAGACGGCGACGGACGCGCCGACCACGCCACCGTGTTCGCGGAAGGGTTCAATGACCTGTTGGACGGAACCGCCTCCGGCGTTTTGGCGCACAAAGGAAATGTATGGTTCACTTGCATTCCAAATCTCTGGTTGTTGCGCGACACGGCGGGAGCGGGTCATGCAACTTTCAGGCAGTCCTTGCACCGTGGATTTGGAGTCCATTTGGGCTACCTCGGTCACGATCTGCACGGGCTTTGTCTTGGCCCGGACGGAAAGCTCTACTTCAGCATCGGTGACCGCGGTACGCACATCGATGAGGGGACGAACGGCGCGGTTGATCTTCCCGAGACGGGAGCAGTATTCCGGTGTCAACAGGACGGATCGCACCTGGAAGTGTTCGCGACCGGGTTGCGGAATCCACAGGAATTGGCGTTCGACAAATACGGTAACCTCTGGACCTGCGACAACAACGCCGATCATGGAGACGAGGCGCGGTGGGTCTATGTCGTGGAAGGCGGCGACAGCGGGTGGCGCGTCGGATTTCAACACCTTATTTACCCGGTCCCACTTGGACCTTGGAATACTGAGAAGCTCTGGCATCCATCTTGGAAGGGGCAGTCCGCCGCCATTGTTCCACCGGTGGCGAACATCACGCAGGGACCCTCTGGACTGGCGTATTATCCAGGAACGGGACTCAGTTCCGGCTATGAGAACCATTTCCTGGTGTGCGACTTTAAAGGGGAGAATGGTGGTATTCACTCCCTTTCGGTTCGACCCAACGGGGCCTCGTTTGAACCAGTCGATGCCTCCCATTTCCTTTGGCGTATACCGGCAACCGACGTGGGGTTTGGGCCTGATGGCTCGGTTTACGCTTCTACTTGGAATGGAGACGTCAACGTGCAGAGCAAGGCCTACCTCTACAAGGTCACCGACCCGCATGCGAGCGCAGACCGGGGCGTCACGGAAACTCGTCGCTTGATTGCCGAAGGGATGACCAGTCGGGACGTTGCTGAGTTGACGCAATGGCTTGGCCATCCGGACTTGCGTGTACGGCGCGAGGCCCAGTTCGAGTTGGCCGATCGTGGCACCTCTTCGGTGGCCGCCTTTGAACAGGTGTTGAGGCATGAAACCAACACCATTCCCCGTTTGCATGCCACATGGGGCCTGGGCCAAATTGCGGACCGGTTTCCCGAGGCGAAAACCCGCGCCTTGGCGTTGGTGGCGACCGTGCTGGACGATAACGATGCGGAAGTTCAGGCGCAGGCAGCGAAGGTTCTGGGAGACGGCCGCTACGTCGGCGCTTTCTCACCATTGGCAGGGCTGCTGGCAGGCTCCGCATCCGCTCGCGTTCAGTTTTTCGCGGCTCAAAGCCTGGGCAAGCTTGGGAGGAAGGAAGCTGTTGAACCGCTGGTTCAATTGCTTCGCCAAAATAGCGATGAAGACGCCATGCTACGACATGCAGCAGTGTACGCATGGGCAGCTCTCGGTGATCCCGAAGGTGTGAAGCGGTACTCGCACGACGCTTCGTCATCGGTGCGCCTGGGGTCCCTCCTGGTCATGCGCCGTTTGAAGATGCCGGAGTTGGCCGATTTCTTAAATGACCCGGACCCATGGATAGTCCTAGAGGCAGCTCGCGCCATCAATGACGCGCCGATGAGCAGTCTGATGCCCCTGCTCGCGACCTTGGTGGAACGGCAAAGCCTTCCGGTGACCGAAACCACCCAGGAGGCCCTGTGGCGGCGCTTCGGTTGGCTGGGAACTATCTGTTGCAGGAAAGCGCGCCCTCTTTGCGAATCCTGGCCGCCGACACTTTGATGGACGGAGCCACGCGTCTGGAGGCGTTCAAAGCGCTTGCGCAGATAAAGGATTCCTCCTTGTTGGAACTTGCGGAAAGTCTCAGCCGTGACAGCGAGGAATCCATCCGGAAGGAAGCGGGAAAAATCATCGCGGAACTTCGGCCAAACGACGCTGTCGGTCGTTGGACCCGAATACTTGAGAACGGAACCCTGGGGGAACGGCAGAATGCCCTTTCGGAGCTGGCGAAATTGGACGCCGTCGATGGTATCATCGGGGAATGGATGGAGCGCTTAATCGAGGGACGGGTGCCGCCTGAACTTTGGCTGGACGTGCTGGAGGCGGCGAATTTGCGACCGGCATTGAAAGCATTGGTTCGTCGTTTTAACGACCGCCTGGATCAGGGAAGTGTTCTTGACCGCTACCGGGAGACGCTGGAGGGTGGGGACTCTGGCTTGGGTCGTAAAATATTCATGGAACGTGCAGATGCCTCGTGCGTTCGCTGTCACAAGATTGGAAATGAAGGGGGAGACGTAGGACCCAATCTGGCAGGAATCGGACTGCGACAGACCCGCGAGTATCTGCTCGAATCGCTGGTTGCGCCAAATGCGAAGATCGCCCCTGGATTCGAAAGTGTTGCGCTCACGATGAAAAACGGATCACTCCACGCTGGAACGGTAAAGCAGGAAGCGACGGAGCAAATCGTGCTGAATTCTCCAGAAGAGGGCCTACTGACCCTTCGCAAGACCGAGATCGCCGAACAGCAACGCGGAATTTCGGGAATGCCCGAGGGCTTCGGCCAGTTGCTCAGCAAACGCGACCTGCGTGATTTGGTGGAGTTTCTAACTTCCTTAAAGTGAATTACCCAGCATACGACGTTCCATGAAACTCACGCGAATCGTCATCTTCTTGCTTCTGGCCGCGGAGATCATTTGGCTGGCAAACGCAGGGCCGACGACGGTCACGAAGCCGGCCGCGCTCGACCTTTCCGGTCTGCGCCACCTTCCACCGGATCGGGAGCGAAGGTCACGATGTGGGACCAGATTCCCTAGGCCAGATTGGCCTGGCTTCGGTCCGGACTGAAAGGGCTCCCGTCGGGAAAAAACTAAAATCAGCGGATGCGCATAAAGGCCGCGATTTGTGTCATGGCTATGGACGCTCGCGTGGGATTTCCCCATCCTCAACCCACCATGCCTTTTCGCCCGCGCATTTTCCTCGCCCTTGTCGCGACCCTGACCTGGCTATCCCCAGCCTTCGCGGAGGTCCACCTGCCGCCGGGGTTTTCTGTAGAGGCGGTTGTCGGCCCTGAAATAGTGAGTGAGCCGATGGACCTGACGTTTGCCCCCGACGGCTCGGCTTGGGTTACCGGGCGGGCGGGTGACCTCTGGCGGATTGACACCGCGGCCCACACGTCCCATCGGGTGGGCCGGGTCGCCACGGATGTCAGCGGCGACCGTGGAATGCACGGCGTCGCGCTGCACCCGGATTTTCCCCGAACTCCGCAAGTGTTCCTTTCGTATCACGCAACCCAACATTCTCCGTCCCAGTATCGGGCGCGCATCGCGCGCTTTTCGGTAGTCGGCGAAGGAGCTGCGTCTGCCCTGGATTCGGCGAGCGAAACGACCCTGATCGAGTGGGTGGGCGACCCGGCAGGTCAACACGTAGGAGGTGCCCTGCTGGCGCATCCGGTAGAACGGTTGCTTTACGTCAGCACCGGGGAAAATAATCAGAACTCCCGGATTAAACAGTACTGTGATGACCCGGAGAACAAGGCACAATCGTTGCGCGACCTTCGTGGCAAGGTCTTGCGCATCGGATTCGATGGTTCCATACCTACCAACAATCCATTCGCCCACGTGCCCGATGCGCAGGCCGCCATCTTTACCCGGGGACACCGGCAACCGTGGTCGCTCGATTATGATGCACTGACCGGACTCATTCTTGAAGCGGAAAACGGCGGCGACTTGACGGACGATTATGATGAAGTAAACAGCATTGTTGGCGGGGCTAATTTCGGATGGCCACGGGTGTACGGCGACGGCTGGTCGACAACGTCGCGCACCAACCGAATCGACGGTTTTGTTTCGCCGTGGTTTTCCTACAAGCGGAACACAGGTGCCTCCTGCACGGGGGCGGTCATCTACCGACCGTCTACGGCAGGTCCTGGTTTTCCGGCGAAATACCATGGAGCGTTTTTCTATTGTGATTTTGCTCGCAAGACGATTCGCAGCGCATCGGTAGATGCGACCACAGGCAAGCCGGGTGAGAGCGAACCGTTTCTGCAAGGGGGCTCGGCGGGACCCTTGGCCCTACGTCTCGGACCGGATGGCGCGCTTTATTTTATCACCCACGGTGGAGCACCAGCAGCCTCGACCAACGACGGCATCGCCCGCATCGTTTGGAAGCCGTAAGCCAAGCCCGTTCGCGGAGGCAAGGCATCACGTCACGGGCAACCGGATGCCGATGAAGGTCAGTAACCGCCACCCACCCCAAACCGCGGCTGGTCCGCCAACCACCAGGAGAGAAAGCCCAATCCCCATTATCAGGAGCAATGGACCAGCGCGGGTGGGAAGCGATGGGCGGAGGCGTCGGGCAATGAGCTCCACCATCCATCCTAGTGTGTAACAAAAATTCACACCAATGGGAGCGACGAAATAGAACGCAGCCGGAATGGCAGATTCACCGGGGGGAATGAGTCCGGAAGCGGAAATCCCCCAATCATAAATTTCCATGCAGATCATGCCGTAGACCAGGATGAAGGCATTGAATGGGATGCGCCGAGCTTCCCACCAAGCGATGATTTGCCATGGGGACAATGAGAATGCAGGACGAGAGAACAGCCATCCCACCGTTCGCGCCACGATGGGCATGGCGAGAGCTTGAAAGTAGGCACGAAAGATGGACGATTGGATAATAGATGCCCTTATTCAGGTTTCCTGATTCACCCTATTCTAGAGTTTAGCGAGCAGCCGAGCGGCTGCTGGAGGAATTCCTCTCGAGCCACGTCCCGTCATCGGTTGTAATACGCACCAACACGATTTGTCCGCCATTGGTTTCCGGGTCGGAAATCACCAATAATCGGTGAAACGGCTCCGACGACGACTTCAACGCTGTTCCCAACCGAATCATGAGACCGCGAAAATCTCATCCAGGTGATTGAGCTCAGCAGCCTCGCAAACTAGGCGAGCTACGGCAGTAGGCGATTTTCCCAGAGCTTGACCTAAATATTCAATGGAGATTGGGGCGCAACCGCGATCCAGAGGTTTCCATTCCTGACAATGCTCATGGCACCATTTAACCAATTCCCACTGGTTCGATCCGCCATGTTCATCCCAGATCGAGTTAATCAGTTCCAGTTCGATATCCGAAAGATATTTCCGCGCGGGTTTTGACTTCAACCTGATCTCATGGTCCAGACGATTGCTAATCGCTCTTTCCCAACTTGAGTCCGATTCGTCGACGAGTCGTCCAGCGTTGATCAAGTCCAAAAGCTCGCTTGTCACCGGACCGTTGCGCATTGACAAATAATCGCCCCCGACGACCGGAATCCCGCGTCGGTCCAAAGAAAGCCGGTCAAGCAAATAGACTAGCTTCACCAATTTCATCACATTGATTTCACCGCCTGCCCGTTCTAAAAACTCACAGGCTACCTCAGTCGATTTAGGCAGACTGAAACGGAAGTTCATGAGGACAATGTCCAATATGCATAGCCCCGAGTAAAGTTCCTGCCGAGACTTTCCTACCTTCTCAGTCTGGTTCCTGGAAAATTCCCATTTGTCGTCTCTCGGCGTCATTCTGAGAATGCAACTTCAAGCCAGTGAGCTCTCAATGAACGCACCAAGTTGGCTCGCTGGATTCGTTTTGCCATTGACCACCACTCCCCCACTCGACACGGTGGATGGGATCATGAAACGCACGTCCTTTCCTGCCACGACCCATACGTGTTCGGCGAACCACTCCTGCCTGCAGATGGCCAGTGTCGACGGATCAAGATGGATGCTGGCCCTGCTGGTGTGGGTTCTGGGCGTCGCTCGGGCGAGCGCCGCAGAAGAAGCGAAACCGTTCCTTCATCGGTTGTTTACCGATCATGTGGTATTGCAACGGGGCGTTCCCATTCCCGTCTGGGGTTGGACGACACCCGGGGCGGCGGTGACGGTGACGCTTAATCATCAATCGGCCACAGCAACAGCCGGAGTCGATGGCAAGTGGTTGGCCCGACTCCCAGAGGCGGTCGCGGGCGGGCCGTTTGAGCTGGAAGTTTCCGGTCCGAGCTCGGTCACCGTGCACGATGTATTGATTGGCGATGTGTGGGTTTGTTCCGGTCAATCCAACATGGAAATGGGCATCCAGCAGGTGAATAACCCGGAGGCCGAAATCGCGGATGCACATCGCCCGCAAATCCGGCTGTTTACTGTTTCCCATAAAACCTCCTTTCATCCCGTTGAGACCGTTGATAGCCAATGGCTGGTCTGTTCACCGGAAACGGTTAAAAAGGATGGGTGGGGCGGTTTTTCAGCGGTGGGATACTTCTTTGGTCGGGCGCTCCAGGAAGACCTTCAGGTTCCGATCGGGCTAATCCATACCTCCTGGGGTGGAACCATTGCCGAAGCCTGGACCAGCGGTGATCGACTTTTGGGCATGCCCGATTTTGCCGATGCCGTCCGGGAAATCCGTCAGCAGGACCAATCGGCCAATTCAGACACTCCCATGGCGAAGAAGATTGAAAAATGGTGGACGGACAACGACCCGGGCACCCGGGGGGATACGTGGGCCACTCCATCGCTGGATGTGACGACCTGGAAATCGATGAAATTGCCGACGTTGTGGGAAGAGTCGGGACTGCCGGACTACGACGGCGTCGTTTGGTTCCGCAAAGAAATCGAGCTGCCCGCGGATTGGGAAGGCAAGGCGGCGATTCTTCGTCTGGGGCCCATTGATGACAACGATACCACGTATATCAACGGTCAACCCGTCGGATCGACAGAAGGTTACAATATCAGCCGGGAATATCGGGTGAAGCCGTCGGTACTGAAGGCCGGTCGAAATGTGATTGCCGTGCGGGTCTTGGACACGGGCGGTGGCGGTGGTATCTATGGGAAGGCCAACGATTTGCAGCTTATCCGCGGCGACACCCCATCGGTTTTCATCGAATTGGCCGGCGATTGGCGGTACGCTGCGAGTGCGTCTATCAAGCAGACCACGCCCTATCCCCAACGTCTCGACAACAACCCGAATGTGGTCACGGTGCTTTATAACGGAATGATTGCCCCGCTTATCCCGTTTGGGATCAAAGGTGCCATCTGGTATCAAGGAGAATCCAACGCAGGGAGAGCCGCCCAATATCGGACGTTGTTGGCAACGCTCATCGAAGATTGGCGCGCTCGGTTTGAAGTGGGGCCATTTCCTTTTTTCGTGGTTCAGTTGGCCAATTTCATGGCCGCTCATCCGCAACCAGGTGAATCGGCGTGGGCGGAATTGCGGGAAGCGCAAGTACTCGGTGCTCAACGGGCGGGAAACTCGGGAGTTGCACTGGCGATCGATATTGGCGACGCCCAGGACATTCACCCCAAAAACAAACAGGAAGTAGGCCGACGATTGGCCCTGGCCGCACGGGCCATCGCCTATCACGAATCGATTCCCTATTCGGGTCCGGTGTATCGGTCCCTCGAAATTGACGGCAACCGCGCCATTCTTCATTTCGATCATTTGAACGGCGGATTGGTGGTACAGAATGGGCCAAAATTGAGGGGCTTTGCAATCGCCGGGGCCGACAAGCGCTTTGTCTGGGCGGATGCGACGATTTTAGGAGACACCGTTATTTTATCCGCTCCGTCGATCAACCAGCCCGTTTACGTTCGGTACGATTGGGCCGATAATCCCGATGGGAACCTGTATAACCAAGCCGGCCTTCCGGCGGTGCCGTTCCGGACAGACGGACTTTAGGAGATGATTGAACGGGTATTATAGTCAATCAGTCGATGTTTTTGCTGAAATTGATTCCCATCCAAAAAATGAAAAAATCCGTCCTCCTTCTGACCTCCCTGGCTGCGGGATACTCCCTACTGTTTGGGGCCCTTCAAGCTGCAACTCCGTCCGTCAAGATAGGCGACGCTCCTCCGTCGCTGCAGGTCGGCAAATGGGTGCAAGGCGAGCCGGTGGTCGGATTTGAAAAGGGCAAGACCTACATCGTTGAGTTTTGGGCAACGTGGTGTGGGCCATGCCGGGTATCCATTCCGCACTTGAACGAAATTCACCAAAAATTCAAAGACAAGGGATTGGTGGTCATTGGACAGGATTGTTGGGAGAAGGATGAGACGTTGGTGGCTCCTTTCCTCAAGAAAATGGGGGAGAAAATGACCTACCGGGTCGCACTGGACGACAAGGATGGGAACGAAACGGGAAAGATGGCTGAGCATTGGATGAAGGCCGCCGGGCAAAACGGAATTCCAACCGCATTCGTGATCAATCCGGACGGTATATTGGCCTGGATTGGGCATCCAATGACGTTGGACGACGGGATTATCGCCTCGGTCATCGATCGGACGTTTGATATTCAAAAGTCAGCAGCTACATTCCTCAACCAAGCGAAAATCAGCGCACTTTCGCAGGCCTTCAACAAGGGAATTCGGGGCAAGGATTGGGAGGCTGCTGGAGTTGCGGTGTCGGAAATCGAGACGCTGGGCGAAAAGAGCCAGGCGCAGAGCATGAAGCTTTACCTGCTGACCGCGAAGCGGGATTACAAGGGAGCATATGGTCTTCTGGAATCCATTTATCCCAAGTCCGATTCCCTCAAGCCATCGAATCAGACGGCACAAGCGTTCAACCAATTTGCCTGGGGCATTGCGACTGACGCAGCGGCTTCGGCCGAAGACCTAGCACTGGGGAACAAAGCCGCAGGACGCGGCATCGCATTGGCCGAAGATGGAGGGGCGGCGATTCTCGATACCCAAGCCAGAATTTTGTTCCGATTGGACAAGCGTGACGAAGCCATCCAAGCCGAGGAAAAGGCCATCAAGGTGGCCCCTGCGGAAATGAAAGCGGAGTTGGAAAGTGCGCTGGCCAGTTACCGCAAGGGCGAATTGCCGAAAGCAAACTAGGGCCCCCGGCGAAGGCGAAATTCAACAGCTTTTTCGCGGGGAGTTACGGGATTGGCTTCCCGGATAACCCCGCCTTCAGTATCCACCCGAACGGCAGCTTCGGCCAGCTTTTGGGTTAACTCTTCCCGCTGCTTTTCCAGCTCTCGGACACGGGCTTCAAGCTTTTGATAGCCCGCTGGCGTTCCGGATGCCCCATTCTCGCGTCCCGACGATCGTTCCAACTGATGGATTCGAGCTAGCAGGTCTGCCTTTTCGGTAGTCCATTGTTGTCGTTGACGGTCGACCTCGGCCAAAAGCGTTTGCAAGCGAAGTTCCCGGTCATGCCCTTCCTGCAATGAACTGCGGAGCCTCGCGACCTCAGCGGAAAGAATGGAGACTTGGGAGTTCTGGAAGGTCGAACCAGCGCTAGGGTTCCCTGGGTCGGGGGCTCCGTCATCCGTGGCACCGCGCCCATCAGGAACGGCGGCCGCTTGCAATCGCTGTTCAGCCGATTTGAGTTGGGCTTCGAGTTCCTTCCGCTGGAGTTGCTCTGCGGCCAAGGCGATTTCCGCCTTTTGGGCATTGGCAAGCTGGGTGGTTAACGCGGCAACTCGGGCGGTCAAAGCCTGATTGTCCTGCTGAAGAATGCCCGCCTTGCTGCTCTCCTTTTGGATCTCGACCGTCAACTGTTCAACCCGGGCTGAATTCCGGCTGGCATCGGCCTTGGCGACAGCCAGATCGGTTTCCAGTTTTCGGATACGCAGGGAGGATTCCTCCGTTTGATGCGACCGGTAGTCTTCGATTTGCTTTTCGAGCCGAGCTCGGTCGGAAAGGAGATCGCTGTTTTCCTTTTGTGCAGCGTCAAACTTGTCCTGCAGCGCACTAAGTTTACCGGTGAGCTCCGCGATTTGGCGTCCGCGCTCGGTCTCCGTTTTCAATTCGGTCACCTGGGCTTTCAAAGAAGTATTTTCAGACTTGAGCCCTTTCAATTCACCCTCCTTGAGGCTCTTGAGCTCTGCGTCAAGACCCGTCCGCTCCTTTTCGAGATTGGCCATCAAGATACGCTGGGAAAGCAATTGACGGTTGGCTTCATTGAGTGCTTCCCGGGCTTCATCAGCGACGACTTTTTCGACCAAGTTTTTTCGTTCTGATACTTGGCGCTCCAATTGGGCGGACAACACCTGATTGGTAGCTTGGAGGGCGGAGATTTTCTCGACCGCTTGCTGCAGGTCGCGGGGATCCACCGGCGCTGGTTGGGCTGAGAGTGCTTCCCGCAGTTTGGCCTCCAAAGCCTGGCGATCGCGGGTTAACTCGCCGATCTGCTGGTTGAGCCGATTAAACTGGTCGAGGACTTCCCCTTCGGGTGCCAACGCGGGTCGTTGGATATTGGCAGGACTGGTCGTCTCGGGAGTTGTGACTCCAGAGCCTGCGGTTTCGGGACCCAATTCAGTCAGTTTTTCATCGATATAACGGAGCCGAAAACCGACCACCTTTTCATTCCAGCTTGGGTAGGCTTTGTGGAGAGCCAGCAACCGCTCCCGGGCTTCTTGGAATTGACGTCTAGCCAGGGTCGTATGGCCCTGAAGCTGTTCCGTGTCGGCACTTGAGAGTGCCCGATAAACGGCGATATAATCGTCATCCGGTCCAGCGTTCACGATCCATGCCAGCAAGAGAAAGGACCAGATGAGAAAATACCGTAAGTGCATGGAATGGTGAAAAAGGATATCGGAGATGCACAAGAATGGCTAGGGCGTGTTTTCAAAATGGCTTTGTCTGTATGCGCCAGCAAAAACAGGCTGGGGCGACGTTCGATGCGGTCGAGTAATGGACATATTGTAAGCTATTTCGGAAACACGGCACTAGGGCTGCGAGTCAAAATACAGCGGTTTTGTGCGCAGGAAAAGACTGGCCGGGAAGATCGAGCCCAGACCAATTGGGGTTGTGCCGCGAAGTTGCAGGTTCAATTGGACTCGAAAGGCATTGACATCGAGCGTCAAGTTGATAGAGTTACTTGTAGAAAAAGAACGTAGTTGAAAGGGTTTTTCCCATGAATAGGTCCTCGAAAATCAAACCGCTGTTGGGTCTTGTCGTAGCGCTTGCCGCTGCCTCTGCAACCGTTTTGGCCCGGCCAGCAAAGACGGGCGAAGCCAAGTTTACCAGGGTTGAAGGCACCGTCACTTTGGATAACAAACCGGTTCAAGTTGGGCAGGTTGCCACGCCACCGTCTGTTATTGCCACAGGTCCAAAGTCATTGGCCAAACTTTTTCTGGCCAGAAACGGCCCAGACTTGTTGGTGGATGAGAACTCCAAGTTGGCGGTGGACGAATTGACCTATGATGATACCGGGTCTGAACCAGTTATTTCAACGAAACTGGGAGTTAAGGGCGGCAGTATCAGTGGTCGGGTCAAGAGGACGTCCGCTCAGTCCGTTTACACGGTTGCTTCTCCGACCACCACGGCAGCAATTCGTGGCACGATCTTTACTGCAACCTTGTCGGGTGTTGTCTATGTCTTCGAGGGCTCGGCCGATGTGATTTGGACGGACCCTTCCACAGGACGCCCCGCCAATTTCAATGTTTCGGCGGGCCAGATGTTTGACCCTTCGATCCCTGGTGTAGTTGAAATTCCCCCTGGCACGAAGTCACCTTTTGACAGCGGTGACAAAGTTTATGATACCGACCTCCCAGTCCCGACCGGTCCATTGACGATCGTTTCTCCGGTTAGCGGTTCAGGTAAATAGCTCAGGTAGAAAATTCGACCTCTATTTCATTTGGCCCAGAACAACTCCGGTTGTTCTGGGCTTTTGTTTTGTGGCGAAGCATGTCTTGGCTGAAAACTGCGTTATGCGCCTGATTCAAATCTGGCTGAAGAAATCGGTGGCCGTATGGATTACCGCAGTCGTTCTTGCAATTGGATGTTTGGTGACCGCCCTTACGGCGTGGCTCGACCGGCAACCGGTGATTGCCGCCCCAAGCGGTCTTGATCGTTGGGGCGAGCGGGCGCGAGATTTCGATGTGTTTCATCGACTGGAACTGATCCTGTACGATCTTCGGGTCCGACAAGCCACTCCGTTTGCAACACCGCTTTCCACCAATTTGGGAATGGTCACCATTACGGACAGCACCTTGCGACGACTGAGCAAGGGATTCCCCCTCGGAGAAGCGTATGTTCCTCCCTATCCCCGGCATCTGTACGGAAGGGTCATCCGGGAATTGAACCGCCAAGGGGCAACAGCCATTGGAATGGACATTCTTTTGCCGGATACGCGGAGCAATGACAGAGAAGTTGAGTGGGTGGAGGATGGGGCAACTAATGATATTTCTTCGGACAAGTTCCTGATCAACGTGATGAAAAAGTTCGGCAACGTCTATGTCGGCGCATTGACCGATCTTCCGCCCGCGCGCGGATTTCGCGGTGCGGCGGCCGACTTGGCCGGAGTCGACTCTTCTCGGGACGTGGATGGGTCGGTTCGGCGAGTATATGCTTTTCAGGAATGCGAGTATATCAGCCTACCGCTGGAAGGATTCGCGAATCGGCACAACATTGAGGTTACCCGCAGACAGGATGGGAGCTTGGAACAATTTGACCTGAACCTGGACGAGCGGAGTCCGTTTCCCCTCAACCAGGATCGCCAATTTACCAACGATATCCGGGGCAAATTAATCAAGACGGGTGCCTATGAGAATCCTCGCAAAATCTGGCATCTCGGCATCGTGGTGGCCGCCAACGCACTGGGACTGGACCTGGATAAGGCGGAAATCCTGCCGGGGGCCATTCGATTGCGGGGAACGAACGGCGTCGAACGCACCATCCCATTGGATTATAAGAACTCATTCCTGATTAATTGGACCCACCGCACCGAATCCAAGGATGTTCTTGTACAACCGATCGAATCCCTTATCGCGGCTGACCTTCAAATGCAAGAGGACCCGACAAATGCGGTCGAGCCTATTTGGACGAACCACGTTGTGGTGATGGGTTCGACCGCGACGGGCAATAACATGGCGGACTTGGGTCCCACGCCCCTCGCCAACTCCGACTTTTTGGTCGCCAGTTACATCAATATCGCCAACTCCATTATCCAGGATCGATTTATTAAACGCCTTCCTATCGGAGGCGAATTGGTCTGCGAACTGATTTTGGGCATGATTGGAGCGTGGGTGACGCTCCGGAGGAGAATTGTCGTTGCTGCCCTGGTGGTCGTGGTCGTTGCCGTGGCTTATTTGGGGATTGCGTTCTGGGTTTTCATTCAGGGCCGCCTATGGATTCCCGTCGCGCATCCGATTTTTTCAGGATTGCTGCTCAATCACGCGGTCATGTTGACCTGGCGAGTCGTGTTTGAACAACGTGAGCAACGACGGGTTCGGGGTATTTTCTCCAAAATCGTCTCCCCCGATGTGGTCCAGGAGCTGTTGCGCTCGGACCAGCATGCCTTGGGAGGTTCACGGCGGAAATTGACCGTTTTTTTTGCCGATATTCGGGGATTCACCGAAATGACCGACCAATTCCAGGCGGCGGCGGAAGAACATGTGCGTGTCCAGAATCTCACCGGTGCAGACGCCCAAAACTACTACGAAACCCAGGCGAGCGCAGTCCTTGCCACGGTCAATACCTACCTTGCGACGATCGCGGATGTGGTTAAATCGCAGCAAGGAACCCTCGACAAGTACATAGGCGACTGCGTCATGGCGTTTTGGGGAGCTCCATTAAACGAACAGAAACATGCGGTTCGCTGTGTTACCGCGGCGATTGAAGCCCAACGGGCCATCCAACGTCTGAACCGGGAGCGAGAGGCTGAAAATACCCGCCGAGAGGCCGAAAATCAGAATCGACTGGCAAGCGGTTTACCTCCGTTGCCTAAGCTTCCCACCCTGCAATTGGGAACAGGAATCAACACCGGAGAAATGACGGTCGGCTTGATGGGCAGTGAAAGCCATATCATGAATTACACCGTCTTCGGGCGGGAAGTGAATCTCGCCGCGCGATTGGAAGGGGTTTCCGGTCGAAGTCGTATTATTATCGGGGAAGGCACCTATTTGGAGCTCGTCGAGCACGCGCCCGAATTGGCGAAACGTTGCAAAGCGTTGGAACCGGTGGGAGTTAAAGGGTTTCGCCAATTGGTCCCGATATTCGAGGTTCCATGGGACGATGCCATCCCTGTTTCAACGTAAGTCGGCGCGTCCCCAGTCTTCCGGTCTCCCCTGAACACCGGACCGAGGGGACCAGGCAATCCGCGACTTATTGACGTTATCCCCGATTGCCGCCCCGGTTTGATCGGCATCATAGACCAAGACATTGAAGCCAATTCGGGGATGGTTGCCATCTGGAATCCCCGCTTCCGATCGCGGGACCGAGGCGCGAATGGCATAGCCATCGGACGTCCGCCACGATATCAGGCGTGTGCCCGGACAGGTTTCATTTGCCGGTCCCGGCTGTGCATCGGCATCGCGAGAAGCTCCCACGTGACCGGTGGTATCAAACGGCACGATCCCGAGCTTGAAGCAGCCCAAGGCATGAGAAGAGCCCGGGTGCGGGTCGATACAAAGCTCTACGGAATCAGTCCGCCAATGGCCGCGAATATCGGTCGGCAATAAATTGGAGACAATGGAGTCATCGCGCACTCGGATCTCGAAATAGAAGTTGGTCGTGTCGTGGGCCACGCGAAAGACCGCACTGCTGTCCGCAGCATCACGTACCTTGCCCTCCCAAACATTGGTGAAAGCGATCTCCTGCGGTGGCAGAGCAGCCCAGGCGGGATCGGAATCAGCGGCATCGACCAGGAGTTGGGTTTGGGCCTGGGGAACTAGAAGGTGAGGAACCGGGTGCAGTCGGGCCGATGCTCGATATTCGCGACCATCCACCCGGGCGAGCAAATCGAGGTTTTCATCCGTGAATTGGCCATCTGGGGCGGTCATCCAAAAGGTGTTGATGTTTGTCCGCAACGGTGAAAAACGCATGTGGAAGTTGGTGGCCACTTGCCAGCCGGGAGGGGCGGACAGCGAGACCTCGGCATTCAAGCCATTGGTTCCCGCATTTTCGATCCAGAGTCTTACGGGCGACGCCTCGCCAGCGACGACCGGAATATCAGCGACAAACGATTGGGTCGCGTGCTGTATCCGTTGCTCCCGACAAACCTGCAGGTAAGCTTCAACCGCAGACCGGGCGCGAAAGCGCAGGCTGAAGACATTCAATGGTGAATCGTCGCCTGGTGCCAACAGGCGGTCGGGTGCATCTCCGATTACCGGTAAACCGCTAAAAAAGTTGGTTTCGTCTTTGGTAAAGGGCACGACGCTCTTGACCAGGGTCCATGACTGCGGTGCCCGCATCCAGGGAGACGGGGAGAAGTGCCCGAAACCTTGCGATCGGTGCGACGCAAGCGCGGTGGCAATCACCTGAGCAATCGGGCGTCCATCCGGGAGAAGCTC
>CAILNN010000100.1 GCA_903835555.1 uncultured Verrucomicrobiota bacterium | reverse complement strand
CGGTCCAAGTGGACACCAAAATGGACACCTGAAAAAGCTGCGGCGTTGAAATCGCTCACTGCTTTGACCTACGGATCCAGAACCATACAAAACGCCTCAGATGTCGGTTTTTTCCCCGCAATAATCGTCAAATGGACTGAAAGAGGGTGACAGTCAGTGAATGTGTCAGTTGGTGTAGTTCCGGAGTATGGAATAGTGGGCCAAAGCAGTGGAGGATTATTCTTGTCGTGAAATTTGCACCCGCCTAATTTGCAGGGAGTTACGTCGGAACTTCAGGTTCAATCCCGACCACCGGCTCCATGTCTAACCTGTTGTTGTTCAGCGATCTACGGTTGTCTTCTCGAGCCTCAGATCGGGAAATTAGGCGTTTTTCGGCTCCCTCCTCAAAAACCGTCAATCACCCGAACTTCCGGGAGTGAAACTCGCCAACTGCTCGTTCACGCCGTTTAAACGAACCCGTTTCCGATGTAACCGGCGCTGTGAAACCACGGTTCATCCTATTTCGTCGGAAGCAGACCTACTACTGCGAGGACACCCAGACGGGTGTCCAAACCAGTCTGAAGACCAAGAACAGGGCCGAAGCCAGTAGCCGCCCGCCTGCGTGTGAAATGCTGGGGTCGCGGACAGGGCGCATTGGACGTCGGTTGGAAAACGAGCGACGGGAAATGGACAGCCCATGCCCACAACGCCAAATTTTTTCCCACCGGTTCTGCAGACGCCGCGGGCTGGCACGAAATCACCGGACTGGTCGAGGTCCCGCCGGGGGCGGAGCAGATCGTCTTCATGGCCCCGCCGCTACTCAACTCACCGCCAGTGACCGCTGCGAATTCGCCGACGCCGAGCTTGTTCAAATCTACGAAGTTGCTGCCGCCCCGTAACCTTCTCGCAATCCGTAAGATTAGGATCCGCCGTCCTCGTCAACCCAGCACATTTACTATGAACAACCATGCAGTTCTCGTCTTTCCCATCGTTGCCTGTTGTTTTGGAGCGGCTCATGCATCCGGGCAGTCATTCGTGTCCGTGGAGATACTGGTCGCCGTAGTAGCCGAGGCGAAAAACGGCACGGTCATCGAAATGGCGGAGGTCACGTATCGGCTCACGCAGCCGCTGGTTTTGAAGGGAGGCATCACCCTCAAAGACGCGGGCATTGGCAGGACCGTCATCACGCACACCGCGACCTGGAATGCGAACCCGCAACGCTGCCGGATCCGGAGACGCTGATCGAGAAGTTTGACCGCACGGGTTTTCTCACCCGCTGCCCGAACGACACGAAAGACCTCACCATTTCAGACCTCACACTAACGGGACCACAGATGGGGAGCCGCCCTCCACGATTCCGCGCCGCCAGATGTGAAGGCCGGTCGCCGCCATCCACAAAGCGTGGGTATGAAAGATGGGTTGGTAGTAGGTGAGCTGGTCCGGCAGAGCCATAGTGAGCGCCATTGCAGCAATCCCGATTATCGCCGCCGCGCAGGCGCTCCAGATCGGAAGGAGTTTCCAACGCGCAATTCCCCACGCCAACGTGAGCAGACCCAAACCGCCGAATACCCGCCCGAACCGCGTCAGGCAAGTGACATATTCGGTTTCAATTTTCAGCGCTTCTACAAGATTTTTTGCGGCATCAGGGTCTGAGGCGGCCGGTCCGAGCGAGCCCCAGGCGCCATGGTGATAATAAAACGCCGCCGCCAAGGCGCTCACTAGCATGCCGGACGACGCGACTGCCGCTCCCGGCCAGATCAAGATCCGCGAGGGGGATTGAGCGACTAACGCCATCAGCGCGAAAAGGGCAATGACTGTAACGATCATCCCAAATAGATGCACCCGATATATCCAAATCCAGAGATGGAATTGATCATGGATTTGTCCAAACACGTTTGGATCGAAAAACGCGCCTATCTTGACGGGAAGAAGGACCCAGCCCAGCCACATCATCAGGGCCGCCGCGATGAATGACCCGCCCACGAGACGGATATGAAAATTCGCGTTCATGCTCTCGGTATCGAACTGCGATGTTCGGTTAGGTGAAGACGTGGCTACGAAAATTGTTCTGTTCCTCGTTAGTTTCGCGGTAGTCCCCCGATATAGGCAAGCCTTCTTCCTCCGGAAGAGTTGAAATCAGTTGATCTCGATACGCCGCACGGGGGGTGGGCCCGGATTTTCGATCATCGGCGATGACTCCAGTCTTTTCCACCGGTGAGCTTGCCCTTCCGCGCCAATGCCTCGCGCACCCGTTCCGGGTGGATTCCCGGTCGAACCTGCGGCTCGCCCTCGGCATTGATTCTCTCGATCATTCCTTCGCCGAATATCCACATCCGGTACAACGCCAACGCCTCGGTAAGGGTCGCCTCCTTCCCTTGGCCGGCATTCAATATCGCCGCGATTCCCTCCTTCGGCGCTCTCTGCCCGGCCACCGACGCTCCGTAGCCGCACCATCTAAAATCCTTCGGGTCCTCGACCAACCGTGCCCGCACCTGATTCAGGTCGATATACGCCGCCACCGCCGCCAGCGATTCCCGTCGTCCCTCGACCAACACGCTCTTGAAGCGTTCCTCCCAAAGCGTCCCCTTGCGGTCATTCCTCCGGTTGTACCACTGCGTGAACCTCTGCTTCAGCAGCTTCATGCACGCGCTCAAATCCCACATCTGCTCGTACATCCATCGCGTTCGGTGACCGCACTACGGCGCAGCCGACTTAATCGTACAGACAAGCAAATAGCGGTTTCGATCGCGCCACAAGAGTTCCATGCAATTCACGATCTCTTACGCCGATAGCTAGATTATTCCCAATCTGCATGCCCTCGGCTACGCATTGATCTAGGTCGGTCAACTAGGTCCTAAAGCTGACCAATGATCTGCGTGCCAGGAAGATTGCCGACCTATTCCAAATTGATTGATCCGAAATTCTTCCCGAAACGGCCATCCGTCGGTCTTCGGATCGAAAGGTATCCCCGAACAGCAGTTGGGCAATGGCTACAAAGAGTCGAAGGTGCCGCCGCCAAAAATGGGATGTGAATGAAAGCAAGTCGCCACCATCTCGATGGGGTTGAAAATCATGCAAAACGCCTCTGAGCCCGGTTTTTGCCCCGCAATAATCGTCAAAAAGGCAGACGAGGGGTGTCAGTGAAAGTGTCAGTCGGCTTAGTTCCGGAGTATGGAAATGTAGGCGAAAGCAGTGGAGGATTATTCTTGTGGGCTAATTTGTAACCGCCTATTTTGCAAGGAGTTACGTCGGAACTTCAGGTTCAATCCCGACCACCGGCTCCATTTGAAACCTGTTGGCCAGTAGCATTGTGTGCAGATGTTTTGAGACAGACGCCGAGGGAAATGGGGTCTTTCTGTTCAAATTGCACCTACCCAGCGACTACCACCGGATCGAAAGATTCGTTAGTTTCCGCATCTTGAAGGGATGCAAGCCAATCTATCCAGACTCCCTTCCCATGCTCCCGGAGTATCGGTGAATCGCGCAAATGCTAGCCCAGATTCGAAATGGTGGGTGCTGGCACCCCTCCGGGGTGCAGGGCCTGCTTTTCCGGCAATCCGGTGGTGTCGCTGCGCTCAACCACCGGCTATTAGCTGCCATGCCTTCAGCATGGTCCCCGGTTCCTGGTCTGTGTCACAATTGAAATGAATGACCTATGACTTTCGCCAGAAGGCTAACAAAGTCGAACTGGTTGGCAGGCACCTGGTTGGCCGGGACAGCATCCGACGGTCATCGTCTCGCACCCGGACCGAGTGGCTATTGGGCCTCGCGCTATCTGGAAAAGGAGCCGCTTCTCGGTGATCTTTCTCCTGATAGTCCCGCGGACGTGTCCCGCTTCCGAATTCCATCCGACAGTATCTCCAACTTTGAATTCGTGTTTCATTTGAGGGTCATGACTTCTTCCGTGTCACCATGCCAGCGGTGGTCAATTCAGTCGGCAGAGGCCAACGGTGTCCGGGTGCCAGCAATCCCTGAACGTCCTCGGGTCCCCAGGTTCCAGCGGCGTAGTTCGGAAAATCACTTGGCGCCGTGGCCTGCCACGCTTCGAGCACCGGCATTAGTAATTGCCAGGCAGCCTCCACCTGATCGGCGCGCATGAAGAGCGTCGCGTCGCTTTTCATTACGTCCCACAACAGCGTTTCATAGGCATCGGGCGAAGGAGCATCGAAGCTCTCCCGATAATAGAACCGCATATCCACGGGCCGCAGCTGCATTCTCGGTCCTGGGTACTTTGCCTGAAACCCGAGCACGATGCCTTCCTCTGGTTGAATCGAAAGGATCAATCGGGACGGTTGCCAGCCCAGTGAAGCATCGGGCGGGAAGGGTTGGTGCGGCACTGCAAGAAATTGAATGGCAACTTCCGACGCCTGTTGCGGCAGGCGCTTGCCCGTGCGCAGATAAAACGGCACGCCCTGCCAGCGCCAGTTGTCAATAAACAGCTTCAATGCCGCAAAAGTTTCCGTCTGAGAATCGCGAGCTACACCGTCTTCCTCGCAATATCCGGGCATCGTTTTTCGGTTCAGATCCCCGGAACCATATTGTCCGCGCACTGCGCTTTTCGGGACGGTGTCGCGCTGTATCGGACGAACCGCGTGGAGCACGTCCACCTTTTTGTTGCGAATTTCATCGGCGTCGAAGGAAACCATCGGTTCCATAGCGACAAGACAGAACAGCTGCGTCAGATGATTCTGCACCATGTCCCGGAGCGCGCCGGCGTGGTCGTAGTAACCGCCGCGATGCTCGACCCCCACGGTTTCGGCGACCGTGATGGTCACATAGTCAATGTAACGGCGATTCCAGAGCGGTTCGAATAGCGGATTGGCGAAACGGAAGGCGAGGAGATTCTGCACCGTTTCTTTGCCGAGATAATGGTCAATGCGATAAATCTGGGACTCGTCAAAGCTGGCGGCGAGAATGGAATTCAGAGCGCGGGCGGATTCCAAATCGCAGCCGATTGGCTTTTCGATTACGATTCGCGCCCAATCCCGGTCGCGTGCGAGACCAGCCTTGCCGAGATATTTTGGAATTTCGCCGAACATGCTTGGCGGAGTGGCCATGTAAAAGATGCGATGCGCTTTTGCGGCCCAAGCCTTTTCCAGTTTCGCGCATTGCGCGCCCAGAGCCGTATAAGTATGCAGGGTCTCAAACTTGCCCTGCTGGTAATGGATATGCAGAGCGAACTGATTCCAGGCGGCGGCGTTCGATTTGCCGAAGCGTGAGAAGTGATTTACCCCCTCGTGCAACCGGCGGCGCAACACAATGTCGCTGGATTTGGCGCGATCCACCGCTATGACTGCAAACCGGGAGGGCAGGCCGCGGTCCTGTGAGAGATCGAACAAGGCCGGGACCAGCTTTCGCCAGGTCAAGTCACCAGCCCCGCCAAAAATGACGAACACCGTCGGTTCGAGCTCACCATCCGATTTCATGTTTCTGCCTCACTCTCCCATTCGGAGTGAAACGCGCCGTTGGCATCATTCCGCTCATAGGTGTGCGCGCCGAAATAATCGCGCTGGGCCTGGATCAAATTGGCCGGCTGCCAGAGGCTTCTATATGCGTCGAGATAACTCAGAGACGCCGCGAAACCCGGCGCCGGCAACCCCCACTCAACCGCTTGGCAAACCAATTGGCGCAAAGAGTCTTGATGCCCCATAACCGTGCGCGCCAAGTTGGAATTCACCAGTATGTTTGGCAGCGCGGGTTGGGCGTGAAAGGCAGCACAAATGTCTCCTAGCAACGCGGCCCGGATGATGCAGCCGCCCCGCCAGATGCGCGCCACGACTTCAAGATCAAGGTGATACTTGTATTTGCCAGAAGCCGCCGCCAAGACCGCAAACCCCTGCGCGTAGGTGATGATCATCGCGGCATGAAGCGCCCGGCGCAAATGCGTCACAAACGCGGCGCGGTCGCCTTTGAAGGGCGGTTGGATTCGCTGATAAAGCGCACTGGCCTGTTCGCGTTCCCGTTCAACCGCCGAAATTGCCCGCATCGCCACCGCGATATCAATGTTCGGGGTCGGCACCTGAAGCGCCATGGCACTCTGGGAGGTCCACATGCCTGTGCCGTTTTGCTTGGCAACTGCGAGAATCTCGTCAATCAGCCGCTTCCCCGTCTTGTCGTCCTTTTTGGAGAAAATATGGCCGGTGATTTCAATAAGATAGCTATTGCCTTCGTTTTGGTTCCATGACGCATAGACCACTTGCAGTTCATCGTCGTCCATGCTGAGCCCGCGTTTCATCAGGTCGTAGGTCTCGGCGAGAAGCTGCATAACACCGTATTCGATGCCGTTATGGACCATTTTCACGAAATGTCCTGTTGAACCAGGGCCAAGCCAGGCCACGCACGGAGTACCGTCGACATGCGCAGCGGCCGCTTCAAAGACCGGACGGACGCTCTCGTAGGCCTCCTTCGGTCCACCAGGCATGATGCTCGGTCCATGACGCGCGCCGCTTTCTCCACCCGAAATGCCCACGCCAAGAAAGAGAATGCCTTTCGCCGCCAGGTTGACGGCGCGCAAATCCGTGTCTTTAAAGTAAGAATTCCCCGCATCAATAATAAGATCGCCTGTGGCCAAGTGCGGCAACAAATTCTTGATAACGGAATCCACTGGAGCGCCGGCAGGAACCAGCATCATGATGGCGCGAGGTCGGCGAAGGAGTGCGATGAAATCAGAGACGTTCGGCGCGCCGGCGATGCTGCGTTCGGCTGCTTCCATCCGCAACGAGGCGATCTGGGCCGGGTTCCGGTCATAACCCGCAACTCGGAAGCCGTGGTCGGCCATGTTCAGCACGAGGTTGCGTCCCATCACGCCCAAGCCGACCATGCCGATTTCACACTTTTGCAGCGCCTGTGTATTAGTCATCGGTTTTCCTTCAGAGCTACATATAACTACGATCCGGTTGTTCCAAGATGTGCTGGAGCACAGGGGTATCCCAAGGTTTGAATGGATTGCCTGATTGTGCTTCGATGCCGCGACTAGGCCGTGTTTTCAAAATGCATTTGCCTATCTGCTGGCCAATACAGGCGGTGGCTTCGTTGCTGCTCGGTCACGTATTTCGTCGCAATATGCTCCCTCGATGAGAATGGCCCGGGTCTTGATTAATCAGTATGGAGGAAGGAAAGATCACATCCTATGGGGTGTTTTACCTATTTTAGTGCAGTTGAGTCGCACCGTTGATGGCCGAGGCGCGGCGACAATTTGTCAAGCTCCGGATGCACCAGACGCCTGAACGCAACGGCGTCCTCCTTTATTTTGCCCCGCGGTCACGGCGTTTCGCGATCATCGGCGATGATAGAATCCACCAGCGCTACGGTCAGGAGTTTTGGGATCGAACTGCGGCGGCCATGAGCGGTTCGCGGACCAACTCCGACCACGCCGATACAGTCGGAGAGGACTCTTCTTTGCGTCGGGCAAGGACGAGATCGATCGCGGGAGAAACGGGGCAGTCTCTAGCAGCGGAACGTTTGAGTCGAATGTTGTTGGAATCGGATTCTACGGGGATTTGCACGACGGACCACATTGACAGTAGGAATAAGGATTGAGTGGGCAGCACCTTCATTGTGGAGATACCGATAACGATAACCAGCAGGCTTCTTCCATGGCGGAGATTTTCGTTCATGATGAATTGGAGTCGTTCCAGGAACGTCAGGCCGTACAACATGAAGCGCCCTTTGGCCGCGACTTGGGCAGCACGCTCGTACGCCCCTCTTCAGGCTTGGTTCGGGGCCTTTTTTACACTTTGGCTGGCTCAGATTGGGCAGGCGATTCCCCGGATGGAACATCCGTGGTGGCTTTGGGCCGGGCTGGGGTTTCGGTCAATCGCAGGAACGGTGGCACCACTCGGCGGCGGGGCCTTAAGTGCCTCGTATTTAGTATTCAATCACGGCGCGGACGTTGAGGGCGCACGAACGCTCGGGTTTGCACTGCAGAGCGTCGGAATGACCAGCGCTGCAACATATCTTCTTTGCACTTCGCGCATCGATTGGCCCGCCGTCGGTTGGGCGGTCCTCGGTTTCTTGGTTGGCGCTCCGCTAGGCATTGACTTGTTTGCCAAGGGTGGCGCGACCATGATCGGTTTGTCCCTCCAAGCAGGGCTCTGGACAGGTTTCGGTGCGTTGCTGCTTTTTCGGGGCCGTAGGATCGCCTTGGCCGACGGTTCGAGGGATTCCGGGGAGCGCGGTATCTGGGAATTTGTTGCGGGATTCTCCGGTGGCCTTGCGCTCTTCCCTTTGGCCGGGGGGTGTTCGGCTGTGCCGCTGTACCTCGTTTTGATCTTTCGACGACGAGTCCGCCTGAGGTCTGCTGTTGCTTCGTGCGTTTTACTGATGACTTTGTCGGCTTTTCTTGGGCTCGCCACCGATTCGACTAACGGAGGATTAGAGGCCCAACTGGGACTTTGGGTGGCATCAGCGCCGCTTGCCTGCTTCGGACCGCCGCTGGGATTGCTGTTCATGACCCGCCGCTCAGCAACTCCGGTGCTTTCGGTCCTTGCAGCTGCGTGCGTGGCTCATGGGCTCTGGGTGCTTTGGGCACTCAAGGAATTCCTCGGCGCACCTGGTTTTTCCGCCGTGGCGATGACTCTTGTGGTACCGATAGTCGCTGCGAGATGGGCGGAGCGGTCCGCCCTGATTTCAGATATATTGGCGCAGCGATATTAACCCCAGTTGCAGGGTGCGATCCCAACGCTTGTATTTCATGCACTTTCCGGTTTAGTTGTGCCCGAATGATTCCGTTCATGAAATTTCTCCTTGCTGTCGGTTCGGGATTCATATTGTGGGCGCTCCTGTGAAACGGTTCCGCTATCTTGGCGACGAATTATTCCTGACCGCGACAACCTGCTATGCAATCAACCGATGGTTGGTCAAGCCGCTTGTGGCGTCCCCTTTTTTGCGCGGCCAGTTCAATGATCTTCTGCTGATTCCAGCGGCTTTACCGGTGGTCCTTTGGGTGCAGCGGAAAACGGGACTTAGGACCGAAGATGGGGTGCCTTCGTGGTGTGAAATTGGGCTTCATCTCCTGGTGTGGTCGGCGATCTGCGAGTTTATTGGTCCGGTCTGGCTTCATCGTGGAACGTCAGACCCTTGGGATGTTGCTGCTTACGGCGCCGGAGGCGTGGCAGCCGGAATTTGGTGGAAACATCGGTCAAAAGCCAAACCGAAGGCCGACGGGTGAGTTTCGACGTGTTGGCACCCGTGTACCGACCAATGGAGGCGCTCTTGGCTGGTCGGATATTGCAACGGTGCAGAACTTCATTCTTGGCCGAAACGTTTGGGCGACAGCGGGCGTTGATTCTGGGCGAGGGCCCGGGACGGTTTTTGATCGAACTCTTGCGGTATACACCAGGAATCGAAGTCACCATTGTTGAAAAAAGCCCGATGATGATACGACAGGCGATAAGTCGGATTCGAAAGGAGGGATTGGACCTCTCACGCGTCGATTTCCGGGAAATGGATGCGTTGACATGGAAACCGACCGACCGAGTTTTCGATCTTATCGTGACTCACTTTTTCCTTGATTGCTTCTGTCCAGAGGAGCTCGCCGACCTAGTTGGAAGGGTTGGGGGTAGCGCGACAGAGGATGCGCGGTGGCTTCTCGGTGACTTTTGCATCCCGCACCGGGGTTGGCGACGGTTTCGCGCCCAGGTAATTCATGGAGCGATGTATGCCTGCTTCCGCGCGGCAACGGGACTTTCAGCGAAGCGGCTGACGCCCCCCGACAACTGCTTGCGTTCGAAGGGATTTAAACTCGTAAACCGCCGCTTTTTCAATCTCGGTCTGATCCATTCGGACCTTTGGGTCAAGTGCGTTAAATGAATTCGAACTTCCAGTACCTCTTTCGCAGTCTACCGACCCGTTCGCGGAATATATTAGCGACCTGCATCTATGGCGTGGGAGCGGGCGGGTCTGCCGTGGCTTTTCAGTTGGGAATCAGTTGGGTCTACCAAAACGGCATCCAACGGCTTTCGCACGAATCCATCGCAATGTTCTTGTTCGGTAGTCTTGCCGTGATGGTTGGTACTTCGCTGACAGTGGGCTGGCTATTATCCTCGTTTTGCCGCGAGGCAGCAGGCAGCGGCGTGCCGCAATTGAAGCTCGCCTTCTGGAAGGACTTCGGCTCCATTCCTGCCCGGGTCATTTGGGTCAAGTTCGTTGCCGGAATTCTGAGTGTCGGCGGCGGGTCCAGCCTTGGACGCGAGGGCCCAAGCGTCCAACTTGCGGGGGCTGTGGGCTCCAACCTTGCCGCATGGTCTGGTGAGGCCAAACAGCGCCGACGAGCACCGGCAGCGGCTGGTGCAGCCGCGGGTTTGGCCGCCGCCTTTAATACGCCCATTGCGGCGACGACATTTGTGATGGAAGAAATCATCGGTGACCTGAACAGCCGGTTTCTTGGCTCAATTCTTCTGGCCTCCGTTCTCGGGGCATTCGTCGTTCACGCCGTAATTGGCAAGCAGCCGTCGTTCTCATTACAGGGCGTGGAGTCACCCTCGTGGCGGGCGTACCTGCTTACCCCCTTAGTCGCTGCATTCGCGGGCACCGTCGGCGTCTATTTCCAACGGCTATCGTTGGGTCTCAGGCTTCGAATGAAGGGTGTCCGATGGATTCCTGCCTGGCTGATCCCGGTCTTTGGTGCCTTAATCACTTGGGTCCTAGGCGTTTGCGTTTTCTGGCAAACCGGACATTTGGGCGTTTTCAGTTTGGGTTATGACGATCTTTCCAGCGCATTGAGAGGCGATCTTGGGTGGCAACTTGCCGTCGTCCTGCTCTTGACCAAGTTTATCGCGACGGTGTGCTGCTATGGAATGGGCGGATGTGGCGGAATCTTTTCACCAACGCTATTCTTCGGTGGGATGAGCGGCCTCGCCATCGCGGGTCTAGTCGGCCTTGTTTGGCATGTCCCTCGGGGAGACGCAATCGCCCTAGGGGTGGTCGGAATGAGCGCTTGTCTGGGCGCAGTCGTCTTTGCGCCGGTGACAGGAATTCTCATGGTCTTTGAGATGACCCACGAATTCGCTTTGGTCCCAGCCTTGATGTTGGGTGCGCTCGTCAGCCAGACGATTGGACGAAGGATGAACCACGAGAACTTTTACGACGCACTTCTCGCGCAGGACGGTCATCGTTTGGAGCATGTGCGCCCCCCCCGGGACCTGCAAAGCTGGAGGGAATTATCGGTGTCTGCCGTCGCGAACTTTTCACCAAAGATTCTCGCGGAACTCTCTCCAGCCGCTCTCCGCGATGCATTGACCTCACCTTACGAACGGTTTCCCGTTCTGTTGGCTGGGAAGCTGAGCGGCATTATGACCCGGAGCGAGGCTGAGACGGCGCTGATCGGAAAACGAGAACCCAGGTTAGCGAGCCCAGTTACCTGCCGCCGCAACCAGACAGTCGCCGATTTACAAGCTCTTCTGATCGACTCCGACACTCATATGGTCGTCGTGCTGGACCGGGAGGACGGCGAGGTAATCGGTTTGGTGACCCTACACGATCTGCTTCGGACCGAGGCCTCGTTTGCGGAAAATTCGGCGGGCGACTCCTGAACACCGATTGGGCCTTTCCTTCCTGCAGTCTTGAACATCAGATGTGCGTGTCTCAAGAATGGACTCGGCGCTTGGCGAGCCACGCCGACCACAAATCCAGGGGGCCCAGCGAACTTTCTACATGAAAATGAAATAATCTCGGGTTCATGTTCATTTCATAGGACTAGAGTACCGTATTCCAAGGTATGCGACTGTTGCTGATTGAGGATGAGCCTAAAGTGGCAAATTTTATTGCGCGAGGGTTACGAGCCGAGGGCTGGGCGTTAGACGTAGCCATGGATGGGGAAGACGGGCTGACCCGGGCAACCGAGGTCCCCTATGATCTCATCATTCTCGACCTCATGCTCCCGGTATTAAGCGGGACAGAAGTGCTTCGATTGCTGCGGGCACGTGGAATTCAAACGGCGATTATCATATTGACGGCTCGCAGGGCCATGGGTGATAAGGCATTGCACTTCGATGGCGGAGCAGACGACTATATAACCAAGCCGTTCGACTTCGAAGAGTTATTATTGCGAATCCGAGCATTGCTGCGGCGTCCGCGTACGACATCGTCCCAGTTGATCAAAGTTGGCGATCTTGAAATCGACCGCCTAAGCCAAAATGTTCGGCGTGGCGGACGTAACATTTCAATTTCGGGCAAAGAGTATTGGCTATTGGAATACCTCGCCACGAATCGAGGTCGAGTGCTCACCCGAACCATGATTATGGAAAAGGTCTGGGACGAAAGTTTTGAAGGGTTAACGAACATAGTAGATGTTTATATACGGCATTTACGGGCGAAAATCGACGATGGTCAATCCGTAAAGTTAATTCATACGGTTCGAGGAATGGGATATTGCTTGAAGACTCCCGACCTATGAAAGGAAAGTCTCTAAAGTTTCGCCTGCTGATTTGGTACGGTGCGTGGCTTGTCGGAGGTCTCGTATTTCTCGGTGTTGTCCTGTATGCTGGATTGAGCGAGTCCTTGATCAGAGCTTTATCGTCAACCCAGCAACAGCGAGCAGCACGAATAGCAGAGACCATTTGGGCCTGGCACCAGTTTCCAACTGGACGAACACTTTCAGAAGAGATCGATCTACGATTTGCACCCCGATCGAAAGAGTGGCTATTTCGAATCACGGACAAAGACGGTACATTGATCTATCCGACACGACCAGCATCTGATCCCCTCAACGGTTTTGGCATTGCCTTACAAACGGGGGTGCAAAAAGTACGATTATCGGATGGGACGCGGGTCGTGATCGGGATGGTGAGTACGGAACAAGGCGAGTGGATTCAGGCGGGGGAATCGCTGGAGCCAGTCTATTCCAGGATTCATGAGTCAATGGCCCTATTCTTGGGTGTGGCATGCATTTTTGCACTCATGGCCATGCTCGGAGCCTGCCTGTTGGTCAGAAGGACGTTGGCACCGGTCGAAGCAATTGCCGCGGCGGCGGCGCGAATCACATCCCAAAGCCTGAGCGAACGGCTCCCGGTGCCACGCCAACGGGATGAGATCGCCCACCTGACGGAGACATTGAACCAGATGATTTCACGGTTGGACGAAGCCTTTCAACTTAACCAGCGTTTCGAGGTTGATGCTTCCCACGAACTACGGACACCGCTAACAATTTTGAAAGGCGAACTCGAACAGGTGCTTCGAGACTCAAGATTGGAACCCTGGCTTCAGCCGAGCCTCGGGCTGCTCTTTGAAGAGGTACAAAGATTGAGTCACCTTGTTGAAAGTCTGTTGACCCTCTCACGTCTGGATTTCGGGCAAACCCAGGAAGAATGGGAAACGGTTGATCTATCCGAAGTGGCAGCGGTCACGGCTGAGCAGATGGAACTTCTCGCCGAAGACAAAGAGATCACCATGACCTGTCAAACGCCCGGTAGGGCGTGGGTTTCTGGAGACAGAGCACGCCTGAAGCAAATCGTGGTCAACCTGTGCGATAATGCAATAAAGTACACGAATTCAGGTGGCCGAATCACAATCTCTGTGCGGTCTAATTCCGAGAACGCCATACTGGAGGTCCAGGACACCGGTATGGGCATTCCTCATGAGGCAGTTCCACATCTGTTTGAGCGTTTTTTCCGAGTCGATCGGGCTCGAAGTCGGGAACTCGGTGGGGTCGGAATCGGATTATCCATCGTAAAGGCGATCTGCCAAGCGCATCGCGGCCATGTTGAAGTAGAAAGTCGCCTAGGATTCGGTAGCACCTTTCGGGTTTTCCTGCCGCGAACTTCAGGTCAAACCTAGGCCGTGTTTTCAAAATGCATTTGCCTATCTGCTGGCCAAAACAGGCGGGGGCTTCGTTGCCCCTCGGTCACGGATATCCAAATACTCGACCGCGTCGCGCCTCGCCCCGCCTGTTTTGGCTGGCGCATCTAGACAAAGCCATTTTGAAAACGCGGCCTAGGAAAGGTCTATTTCTTGCACAACACTCATCCTATTCCTCATTCATCTGAGCCGGGTCCTGTTCACCCTCCACAACCCGGGTCAAGAACTAATCGGTGGCGTCTGATCACCGTGGGATTGATTCTATGTGCCTTGGCCTTGGGCACTTGGGGCGTACTAAAAGGAGGAAATCGGTCATCCTCCACAGAGCCACGCCCGAGCGTTCGGGTAGCTCCGATCACGCGGGGCAAGCTCCAATCCGAGGTTCGGGTGGCCGGTGAGCTTTTGCCATGGTTCGCCGTGGAATTAGAGGCCCGCACGGCGGGATTTGTCCGAAAGCTTTTTGTAGACTTGGGTTCGCGGGTCAAAGAAGGAGAGTTATTGGCCGAACTCGATGTCCCTCTCCTTCCGGAAGAAATAGAGCGTGCGAAAGCGGGGCAACGCCGCGCCGAGGAAGATGCCAAACGCTGCGAAGTGCTTGCCCATGAGCAATCGGTAGCTTGGACCCGACTGGAGGCGGCGGCCAGGTCCCAGCCTCAATTGCTTTCTCAACAAGACCTCGACACGGCCCGGGCAAAGGATCAATCCACAGCCGCTGCTTACGCCGTGGCCTGCGAACAGGTTCAGGTAGCCAAGGCGGAGTTAGCACGATTATTGGCCCAGGAAGCGGCAACAAAAATCACGGCTCCGTTTGGCGGGGTGGTCACCCGACTCACAGCGCATCCTGGCGATTTTCTACAGGGAGGACTGGCTCCAAGCGGGCAAGCCAAACCGCTGGTCCGGTTGGCGCAAGCCCAACGTCTGCGACTCACCTTCCCGGTCTCAATGGGATATGTCTCCGGCCTTCATGTCGGCGATGGGATTCAAATCCGATTTGATAATGGACGGGTGGTAACCAATCAGATTGCCCGGTTGGGACATGAACTCAATTCCTTGACCCGGACGATGGACGTTGAAGCCGATATCGTAAATGAGTCGCTGGAACTGGTTCCAGGTACCTACGTGACAGTGATCATTCATCCCGCCGAGCGTACCAACGCACTGAGTGTCCCGTTGATAGCGGTGAAGCGCCAATCGGTGGACCGTGTCCAGGTGGTGACTGCGGACCACCGAATTGAGGAACGAGTTGTTCGACTGGGATTAGAGACCTCGGATCGTGCCGAGGTGTTGGAAGGTCTGCGCGAAGGAGAATCGGTCGTAATTGCCGGAGGTAATCGCATCCGTTCAGGTCAAGAGGTGAACGTGCAAGATGCTGAACCTGCTTCCGGTTCGGCGAAGGGGCTTAATGAACGAGCGTTCATCAATTCATCCAAAACTCGTTGAACCGTTCCTATGTCGCGCTTTTCCCTTCGTTATCCGTATTTCGTACTGGTTATCTGCCTGCTGACGCTGGTGCTCGGGTTCACAAGCCTGCTACAACTGCCCGTCGATCTATTTCCGGAAATTCGAATTCCAGTGGTGGTCGTAGCGACGTTTTACGCGGGTATGCCCCCGGAACAGATTGAATCGTCCATCACCGGACGGTTTGAGCGATTCTTCACTCTGGCCAGCGGGGTCGATCACATGGAATCGCGGTCTTTACCCGGTGTCAGCCTGATCAAGGTCTATTTTCAGCCCGGCACTGATCCGGATTCCGCAGTGACCACCATCGCCAATTTGGCGACAGCAAACCTGCGCCGTCTACCTCCCGGCACGCTTCCCCCGGTTGTCTTGAAATTTGATGCCTCCAGCCTGCCCGTTTGCCTGATCACGCTCAAAGGCGAAGGACTCGATGAGACCCAACTCCGGGACCAAGGCCAGTACAATGTCCGAAACCAAGTGGCCAATGTGCCGGGGGCGTCGGTACCCCAACCGTTCGGCGGGCGGTATCGCCAAATGCAAGTGTTTGTCGATCCGACCAAATTGGAGTCCTACGGAATGAGCATCATGGACGTGGTTCGCGCGGTGAACGAATCGAACCTGATCCTTCCAGCCGGAGATGTCCGGGTAGGGCCCTTTGATTACAATCTTTACGCCAACGCGCAGGTTCCCGATCCCGCCGCTCTTAATCAGATACCGCTCAAAACAATTGGTCGCTCCACGGTCTTGGTGGGAGACATTGGAGAGGCCAAGGACGCCTCGCAAAATCAATACAACATTGTTCGAGTCGATGGCCAACGATCGGTGTATTTACCGGTCTTGAAGCAAGGCGGCGATGCCAACACCATCGCCGTAGTTTCCGGTGTTCGACGAGCCCTGTCGCAACTACTGGATGTTCCCCGCAATCTGGTCACCGACGTTGTTTTCGACCAATCCGTTTTCGTCAAGACGGCGGTTCAGAATCTGATTCACGAAGGCCTGACTGGATTGGTTTTGACGGGGGTGATGATCCTGTTGTTTCTAGGAAATGGCCGGGCAACCATCGGGGTCTTCCTATCGATCCCACTCTCACTGCTCGTGACGTTCGCGGTACTTAGACTCATCGGCGGTACCATCAACACCATGGTGCTGGGTGGATTAGCCCTCGCCTTGTCCCGCCTAATCGACGATTCAGTGGTGGTACTGGAAAACATCTTTCGACACCTGGAAAAGGGCACGCATGGTCCGATGGCTGCGGAGCACGGTGGAATTGAGGTCGCTCTGCCGGTTCTCGCCGCGACTTTGACCACGGTGGTGGTTTTCTTTCCGGTGACCTTTCTGGATGGTGTCAGTCGTTACCTCTTTGGTTCTTTAGCGGCAGGGGTTGTAATTTCCGTCCTGGCATCCTATCTGGTGGCGATGTCGGTGGTGCCACTTTTTTGTTCTTTATTTATTCGTCCCGAGTCGGTGGCACATGGACATACCGGTGGTTCCGGAGTAGCGGGAAAGATTCAGGCTGGATTCAATGCTGGATTCGAGAGTGTCCTCGTGCGGTATGAGTCGATTCTGGCGGTTGCCTTACGACATTATAGATGGACGGCGGGACTCATTCTTGGACTTTTCATTATTAGTCTGGGGCTATTCCCATGGGTTGGCACCGCCTATTTTCCCCGCACCGATCCCGGCCAATTCGTCGTCAATCTCAAGGCTCCCACCGGTTCCCGGCTGGAAATCACCGAAGGATTGGTTTCCAAAGTCGAGGCGATCATCCATCAGGAAGTCCCCGACGAAGAGTTGGAACGTATCGTCGCCAATATCGGCATCACGCCGGATTTTTCGGCCATATATACGAGCAATGCCGGGCAGCATACCGCCTTTGTTCAAGTCAGCCTTAAAGAGGCGCATAAAATCGGAAGTTACACGTACATGGCGCGAGTTCGCGCCCGGCTGCAGCGGGAGGTTCCCGAACTGAATACCTATTTTCAATCGGGCGGTTTGGTAGACGCCGTGCTCAATCTGGGCCTACCGGCACCGATCGATATTCAGGTGACGGGTTCAGACCTGAATCGATCCCACGCCTATGCAACGGAATTGGCAGAGCGACTTCGTGGTCTGCGCGGGGTCGCTGACGTGTTGGTTCCACAGGATGTCGATTATCCTGCATTACGGCTCGATATCGATCGCCAGCGGGCGTCACAACTAGGCCTCAGCGAGCGGGAGGTGATTCAGAACGTCATCACCGCGTTGACATCCGATGGGATGATCGCGCCGAGCTTCTGGGTCGACCCAAAAACCGGTAATGACTACCTGCTAACGGTGCAGTACCCGGAAAACAAGGTAACCCGTTTGGAAGACCTGCAATCCATCACGTTGCGGGGACCAGGGCAGCCTCGTCCGGCCCACTTGGATGCGGTTAGCCGACTCACGCCGACCCGTTCCCCGACAGAGGTGGACCATTATCAATTGCGGCGGGTCATTGATGTGTATGTCGCTCCAGTGAGCGAAGACTTGGGGGATTTGAACCGAACCGTTCAGAGTATCTTGGATGCGATGCCGCCCCCGGAGAATACACGGGTGGCGGTGCGGGGCAGCGTGGTCGGAATGGACCGGTCCTTTCGGAGTTTTGGCTTTGGGCTGCTATTGTCGGTGATTCTGGTCTACCTAATCCTGCTCGCCCAGTTTCGGTCCTTTATCGATCCACTCCTCATTCTATTGGCGGTTCCCACCGGATTGACCGGTGTGCTGGGGCTTCTTTGGATCACAGGCACCACCTTTAACATCATGTCACTGATGGGAGTGGTGATGATGGTTGGCATCGTCGTTTCCAACAGCATCCTGATCGTTGAATTCACCAATCGACTTTGTCGAGACGGCATGGGGGTCCGAGAGGCGGCAGCCATGGCATGCCGGGTTCGCCTGCGCCCGATCTTGATGACTTCGCTGGCCACTTTGATTGGACTGATTCCGATGGCCTTGAAATGGGGAACAGGAAGCGAAGCGTATGCTCCTCTAGCCCGCGCTATCATTGGCGGGTTAGGCGTATCGGTTGTTCTTTCCGTTTTTCTGGTACCAGCGGCTTACGTTTGGTTGCACGACCGGGGAAATTCATCCGCCACATCATGATTCCTATATCCATTTGCTATTTACGGGCGATCGCTTCGGCAGCGCTATTATGGGTTGTGGCATGGGCCGCGTTAGAAGCTCACGGGGAGACGAATGCAACGGCGGTGACGGGGTCGCCTTATGTCCTGTCTCTCCCAATAGCAAGGGAGCGGGTACTCCAAAATCATCCTGGAATCACGGTAGCGGAACTTCGAGCCGTCGCCGCGCGCGCTGCGACCACCGTTGCCCGTTCGGCCTATTTCCCGACGGTATCGCTCAATGGCACGGCTGTGGGAACTGGGGACGCCAACACCCGGATAGCAGCAGGCGGGCTCAATAACCCGTTGATTTATGACCGTGCGGCGGTCGGGTTGAGCTTCACTCAGGTGTTGACCGATTTTGGGCGGACCTCGCATTTAACAGCTTCCGCCCGGGAAGACGAGAAATCGAGCCGTGAACAGGTGCTGGCGACCCGGGCTCAATTGTTATTGGAGGTGGATGGGGCCTATTTTCAGGTGCTGCGAGGACTGGCCTTGCGCCGAGTCGCCATTCAGAGAAGCGACGCGCGAAAATTGGTACTGGAGTACATCAGCAACCTGGCCAGCAACCAACTGAGGTCCCAATTGGACGTCAGCTTTGCGCGGGTCGCGGTCGAGGAATCACGGTTATTGCTCGACCAGGCGGAAACAGAGATTCAATCCGCCCAAACCACCCTGGCCTCGTTGACCGGGATCAAGTCTCCAGAATCAATTCAAGTAGAAGAGGTAACAACCGCCCTCGACATGGCCGAGGAGGTTGGCGGAATGGTTGTCGTTGCCCTGGCACATCGACCGGAGGTTGCGCTAGCGCAAGCTGAGCAGCGCTCAGCCCGAGAACGACAGAAGGCCGAAACCGCTCTCGATTACCCAACTCTGAATGCCTTTGGCTCGGGCGGAGCTTCCCTTATCCACGACGACCATTTGGAGAGCCGTTTCGCGGCGGCTGGGGTCAACATCAGTCTTCCGCTATTCAACGGAGGATACACTTCGGGCCGACAGCGACAAGCCAAGGCACTGGCGGACGCCGCCGAAGCGAAGGTACGGGATGTGGAAGAATCGGTGATGCGCGAGGTTCGATTGTCGTGGCTGGCGGCCCATCATGCATGTGAGCAAATCCGCCTGACGGAGGCGCTGGTGCAAAACGCCGACGCGTCTTTGGCTCTGGCAAAGGCCCGTTACGAACAGGGACTGAGTTCATTTCTGGATCTCAACCAAGCCGAGTTGACAGAAACTAGCGCGCAAGTGGCCCGTGCCAATGCCCAATATGAATACCTGATGCAACGCGACAGGCTCGAATTTGAGACTGGGAACTTGAAGTAGGAAGTAGGGGAGGACAAAAATCCCATGGGAAAGTCAATTGCCGAAGTACGACTCGTGGATTCCCTGGACAGGGAGCCAATTCGCTGCAGCAGCGAATCCAATCTATATTGGCTTTGCGCCCATGGGATTCAGGAAACCAGGCGCATTTGCCGAATTGAATCTGGTCTTGGGCAGACACGCCAATGACCACGAACACTGTCAACGTGCCTGAAATCCTATCGCTTTCAATTCCAGACACACTCGCCAAACTCCAGGTTAACCCCGATACGGGACTCGCAACTTCGGACGTCGAAGCGCGCCGAGGGGAAAATGGCTTCAATGAAGTCGCCCAAAAGAAAGGCCGCCCGGTTCTCGTATTCCTCGGCAAATTTTGGGGTCTGTCCGCGTGGATGCTCGAATTGATCATGATTCTATCGGCCGTGCTGGGGAAGTACTCCGACCTCATAGTGATCAGCGGTTTGCTCGTTACCAACGCTATTTTGAGCGTTCTACAAGAACGGCGAGCCTCCGGAGTTGTCGAGGCACTTCGCCGAAAGCTTCAGGTCAACTCGCGGGTGCTCCGCAATGCGGCCTGGCGGATGGTTCCTGCCAGAGAGTTGGTACCTGGTGACGTTTTACGGTTGAGGCCTGGTGATATTGTTCCCGCCGATGCAAAACTTCTGACCGGAATGATAACTGTCGATCAATCCGCGCTCACCGGGGAATCCAAGGATGCCGACAAGTTGCCTGGAGCAATTCTCTCCGAGGGCTCGGTAGTCCGGCAGGGGGAAGGGAACGCGGTGGTGGTCCTCATAGGCTCAAAGACCTGGTTCGGCCGCACGACCGAGCTCGTGCAGAATGCACGACCAAAGCTGCACATCGAAATGGTGGTGGCCAAGGTGGTGCGCTGGCTCTTTGCCGTCGTCGGCGTCCTGCTCGCCATAGTGGTCTGTTTATCGCTCCTGCGCGGCGTACCCCTGCTGGAGATGGTCCCCCTATTGCTTGTGCTATTGATGAGCGCCGTGCCGGTCGCCCTGCCGGTGATGTTTACCGTCAGCATGGCGCTCGGGGCAAAAGAACTCGCCAAGCGGGGTGTTTTAGTCACCCGCCTCAGTGCTGCCGAAGACGCCGCGACAATGGACGTGCTCTGCGTAGATAAGACCGGTACCATCACCATGAACCAATTAGCTGTCACGGAGGTAATCCCGTTGGATCAGGCCACCGAAGCACAAGTGGTCGTAGCTGGCGCACTGGCGTCACAGCAGTCCAATCAGGACCCTATTGACCTGGTGTTTCTTGCCGCCGCGACGGAGCGTCACCTGTCCGACACGGTTTCGAAGGCGACCCGCATCTCGTTCTCCCCGTTTGACGCAAAGAACCGTCGCACCGAAGCTATTATAGAGCAGGATGGGCGGCGGTTTCGGGTGATGAAGGGTGCCGTGCGATCGATTGGCGAGGCATGTGGCTTAAAGGCTTCGGCGATCGAGGCTCTCGAGTCTCGCATCCAGGATTCTGCTGCAAAAGGCTATCGGATGCTCGCGGTGGCTCATGGTCCCGAGACCGGGGCCATTGCCTTAATTGGATTGGTCGCACTCTACGATCCACTGCGGCCTGACGCAAAGCAGTTGATCGCGACTCTCCATGATCTGGGCGTTTCCGTTAAGATGCTCACGGGCGACGCTTTGGCGGTGGCAACTGAAATTGGAAAAGGGGTTGGGTTGCCCAATATCCGCCGGGCGTCCGATTTGAAGGCATCAGAGGCAGAGAAAGGAAAAACCGCGCTGAATCTCATGGATGGTGCCGACGGCCTCGCAGAAGTGTTCCCCGAGGACAAGTATATGGTGGTGAAGAACCTTCAGGCGGCGGGCCATGTGACCGGCATGACCGGGGATGGCGTCAACGACGCCCCGGCCTTGCGCCAAGCCGAGGTTGGAATCGCCGTAAGTACCGCGACGGACGTAGCGAAGGGTGCCGCAAGCGTGGTGCTCACCGAAGCTGGCTTAATTAACATTGTGGCCCTAGTCGAGCAGGGGCGAACCATTTACCAACGCATCCTGACCTGGGTCATCAACAAGATTAGCCGAACCATACTCAAGTCGTCCTTCGTCGCCATCGCCTATATTGTCACGGGGCGGTTCGTGGTATCAGCGTTTGCGATGTTGCTCCTGACATTCATGACAGACTTCGCCAAAATCTCTCTGGCTACCGACAATGTACGATCTTCAAAGAAGCCGGAAACCTGGAACATCGCTGGATTCGTGTGGGTGTCGGTGGTCCTCGGAGTAATCATGGTTGTCGAGGCGTTGTTTCTACTATGGTTTGCATGGCGTCGGTTCGAGTTAGCGACTAGCGCCGATCGCCTTTGCACGTTCAGCTTTCTGACCCTCCTCTACTTCGCTGCGTTCTCCATCGTCTCTGCAAGGGAGCGACGATGGTTCGGGGCAACAATGCCAAGTTGGAGCCTTATTGCGGCCATCGTCGCAAATGCTGTTGGAGGCACGTTGTTAACTTTCGTCCATCTGCCGGGACTTGTACCTTTGCCGTGGCGGCAGACGATGCTCGTTTTTGGTTTTGCCATGGTTTCTTGCCTGGTGGTCAATGACGCCATGAAGGCGCTGATGATACGCCGATGGACCCCGTCCAATGCCGCCTGAAACGCGTTTTTTACGCGACTTTGTTGTTCACTGGATAATGGCAATGACGACCAGCAGTTCGATGAGGGTGAACCCACCGGGAGAGTCCGGAGCAGGCTGCAGCCCACCAACGCCGTGCATCCTTGGTCGGGGACGGCAAATGGCGCATCAGCAACTTTGAACAGGTTGCCCTGGCTATGTCCCGCTGGGCCTAAAGGTGAGGTTTTCCCTTCATTCGTGCTCCGAAGTCTTCAAGATGTCAGTGACCACCCGTGCAGGAACAAGCCGATGAGCAGGGCGACAAGCGGAGACCATCCGCCGGAGAGAGCTTGAATCCTCTGTTTCATGGAAAACTCTCGAAACTCCATGTTGGGTTTGGGCCTCGCTTTCCCCAAGCTGTTTATTCAAAAAGTTTCAGGAGGCGGCGTGTGGAGATTGGCGGATTGCATGCCACTCTACGAGCGTGTTCGTTCCCCACGAACCAGGCTATCGGCTCCGTGGCCTTCCAGAACTTATGGATTGACGAATCCCGTCTAGAAACCATTCTTCTCGTGCATTCGGGTGCCGATTCGCCAGGACCTTTGTTATCGACTTGGGAAATCCGTGGCAAACTGTTCACATGATTATGAAATCGCTCGTTTGAAGATGAGAACCCCTCAGGCACCCAACGAACGTCGACATGACCTCGACGCCCTCCGGGCCGCTGCCATGCTGCTCGGCATCGCGTACCACGTCGCCCTCTCCTTTGCCTTGGGATTTCCCTGGACGGTGCAGGAAGTCAGCCAGAGCAAAGTCGCCTATATCTTCCAGGCTTTTGTCCACGGTTTCCGCATGCAGTTGTTCATGTTGGTGAGCGGCTTCTTCACTGCCATGCTATGGCGACAGAAGGGACTGAAAGCCTTAATTTGGCATCGCTTCCGGCGCGTGCCCCTGCTAATCTGTTCCGGATATTTCATGAAGAAGCTCATCGCCACCGGTCTGCTCTGCCTGGCAACCCTGGCTACGTCTTTGGCTGAAGACGGTAAGTATCACGATAAGGATGTAGTCCTGGACGAGGCCATGGTGCCTCCCTACGACCTCCCGCCGGTCCTCGTCACTTCGGAGGGCAGACTCGTCACAACTGCGGAGGACTGGTTCCAAATCCGCCGTCCGCAGATCATGGCGCTGTTCGGCAACCTGATTTACGGAATTGTCCCGTCGCCCGAGGCCCCGATCGAAACCAGGTTTGAGGTGTTGAAAACCGACCCTGCCTTCATGGGCGGGAAGGCCACCCGCAAGGACGTAAAGATCAAATTCATGAACGCCAAGGGCTCGGCGGACATGACCATCCTCGTGTTCACCCCCAACGGCGCTGCCAAGCCCGCTCCAGCGATCCTGCAACTCAGCTTTGCCAATACCAAGGATGACGGTCACGATGCCCATCCAGAGAAACCCGGATTCCTCCGTAACGGAATCCCGCTCGGGGATATCCTCCAAAGGGGCTTCGGTTATGTCGTCGTGTCTCAGGGTGCCTTGGTCCGGCACAACGAGGTCGAGTTTCAATCGGGAATCCATCCTCTCTTTTACCGCACCAATCAAAGCTTTCCCAAGGCGAATGAATGGGGCTGCATCTCGGCCATTGCGTGGAGCGCATCGCGCGCCATGGACTATCTCGAAACCGACCATGACATCGACGCCAAACGCGTCGCCATCATGGGACATTCCAAAATGGGGAAGACGACCCTCTGGACTGCCGCTCAAGACCAACGTTTTGCCCTGGCTATCTCGGCGCAGTCGGGCTGCGCGGGAGCGGCACTCTGGAAACGCAACTACGGCGAAAACATGGAAAAAATGGTCACGCGCTTTCCCTACTGGCTTTGTCGCAACGCGTGGAAATTTGTTCGCAACGAGGACGATCTCCCGGTGGACCAGCATATGTTACTCGCCTGCATCGCCCCGCGCCCCGTCTACGTCCACAGCGGCGTGGACGACACTTGGGCCGACCCGCGCGGCGAATATCTCGGGGCCTACTACGCCAGCGAGGTGTACCGCCTGCTGGGGAAGAAGGGGTTAACATCGGAAACCTCACCTCCAGTTGGCGAAGCCATCATCCAGTCAGACGTCGGCTATCACAACCGCCCAGGCGGCCATTCCATCGAGATGTTCGATTGGCAGAAGTTCCTGGAATTCTCGGAATATCACCTTGTGAAGAAGTGACCCGTACTCCCACGATCCCAGGCAAAATGGTTATTCCCTTGAAAAAATCGGCGGTTTAGCCTTCCGGCAAGATGCGCAAACAGATTGTGGTCAGCCGAAAAGCAGTAGCCGTGATGTCCGCAACCATCATGGCAGTCGGACAGGCGGCAATCGTAAACCACCCGCAGGCGGAGGCTCAGTCGCTCGATTTGGCAAGGAAGGCCATCGCTTTGCGCTCGGTGCGCGGGCCCGGCAACAAAACACTGGAAGTTGCAGCGCTCTATAAGGCCGCCCTGGTTGCTGGCGGATGGGCTGAAGAGGAGATATCGACATGAAATTGGATGGCACAATCGCCATCGCTTCCCTCATCGAGCTAAAACGCGAAGGCTATCAACCGCGCCGCGATGTGGTTTTGGAGTTCTCGGGCGATGAGGAGACGACGATGAAGACCAGCGCCATCATCGCGGACAAGCTGGCAGATGCTGACCTAGTGCTCAACATTGACGTTGGCGGCGGGGTGTTGAACGAGCAGACGGGCTTGCCCGAATATTTCACTTGGCGGGGTGCGGAGAAAACCTATGCCGACTTCGAACTGACGGTTACCGACCCCGGTGGCCATTCCTCGCAACCTCGCAAGGTTAACGCCATTAACAAGTTGGCGACCGCTCTACTGCGCATCCAGGACCAATCGTTCACTCCTGAGCTCAACGACCTCACCCGCGCCTATTTCCTAAATGCTGCCACCAATCAGGAAAAGATGCGGACGGCGGTCCCGAGACGGTGAATGGGGTGAAGGCCCTTTAAGAAATCATGAGACTCCGGCTTGTGCATTGGCGTATCAATGATATCCACGGCGATCGCCGTTTGAATTTAATTGTTCGCCTTGCGACGCGGTTTCTGTTTCGTCGAAACCGACTGGATGATGGTCTTTCCGCCGCCTGCACTCGGCAATGGCAACGGGGCACACTCGACCGCCTGCTGAATCAGCGCAAGCACTCCGGGCACCTTCAACGCTTCCACCGACGGCAGCCTAATGAACCGATTTTGCTTGCCGGCCCCCTGAAGCAAATGCGATGGGTCACTTAGCGTCGCGCCGTGATAGAAAGAAAGCCCAACGCCATTGGCCGCAGCCGCGAGCGAGACGACACAGCTGGAAGGCATGGCTGAACTGCAATAGCCGATGACAAAGAAGTTATAGTTGTCATAGATGAGCTCCGTCGCGGTGGGCAGCAACCTGCGCAACTCTTGGCGGCATTGGCGAATAATCCTCGCTGCTTTCGGTTCGAACCGGTCTATAAACTCGGCGATCTGCCTTTCAACCAAAGAGGGCGCGTCTGGCATGGATGACATTGAACGGTATTATCGATCTGACTTCAACTGTTCTTAGGCCCTGTTTTCAGCCACTCGAGAATCGAGGGTCTGATTCTTTTCACCGACTCTATTACCTATCAGGCACTTACGCAGATGTGCACGTCAAGCGCAAAAGAATTTTGGGCTGGTCCCCCAGCCGGAGATGCTTCCCACCCCAACCTAGTTCGAGGCCTTCTGACTGACTGTTTACCCAAGATTGGTTCATTCGAGGGGCCAAAGTTGCGGGGTGTGCAACGCAGTGAAGGAGACCTTTGGCTGGGATTGCTCCCTGGCAGGGGATTGGGCTAGGTCTCGTCATTTTCGGCTTCGGACTGCGCTTTACCGGCAGGTTTCGGCTATCGAGAAAACTTCCCTTTCCCTGGTGTCAGTCAACGTGTTAGCTCGCGTAGTTCGGGAGTATGGAACCGCAGGCCAAAGCAGTGGAGGAACCTTCTTATGGGCGAATTTGCACCCGCCTAATTTGCAGGGAGTTACCATTAATCTTCAGGTTCAGTCCCGACCGCTGGCTCCACGTGTAACATTTTGGATAGCAGTCTCCTACGCTGATACCTTCGATCCCTCGATCCCCGAAAATCGCATTTCGCGATTTTGGGCGGGTCCCAGCCAGATACGCCCATCGTTCATTTGGATTCCGGCGGAGCGTTCCCATCGCCGGATTGGTCCGCTCTGCGCCTGCGCATGTGTGCCGCGCTAAGGAATACAACACTGAGCGAAAGAAAGACAACCCCCTGCGCGATGGCGGAGTTCGGGCGCTCGCCGATTCGGTGTTCGTCGTAGGCAAGGACGAAAAGGAGAACTGCTACCAGGGCCAACAAGATTGCCCTGACGCGTAGACGCTTGGCGACGGTTTCAGGATTCGATGCCATAATGGCTGAGTTCGTTGCGCGGGAGGCATCGTTTCCTTAGGGCGAGGTCACTCGGTAGAAGCGCTGAGGATGATCCTGCGCGAAATGATCGGTGAACTGGAACTGGCCGGAGCCAGGTGGCGTTTGAGTGGCCGGGCCGAGGTTTTTCCAATATCTCAGGGGGGAGGAGGAGTTGGTGCTGGCCAATACACTGTAGCTTGGTCCGCTCGGGCTGCTGAAGCCAAATAGGACTGATCCGTCTCCCGATCGAAACGGGTTGACGATCGGGTTCAGGATGGTAGTTACGGGATTGTACAGCTCCGAGCTCGCCAGGATGAATTCATTATCGCCCACGCCGCCCGCCAGGAGCACTTGGCCATCGGGCAGGAGCGTGGCGCTGTGATTAATGCGGACGTAATAGAGGGGGCCGGACGACGACCATTGTCCGGTGACCGGATCATACACCTCCGCGAACGCCACGGGAAGGGACTGGGTGTCCGAACCACCCGCAACAAAGACCCGGCCGTCGTGAAGCAACGCATCCGTATGACCCGCCCGTTCGCCGGCCAAGCTGCCGGTGGGGGACCATTTGCCGGTGGCCGAATCGTATAGTTCCGCGCTGGCTAAACTCACACCGTCGGGATTCTGGCCACCGGCGACAAGTACATTTCCATTGGGCAGCAATGTGGCCGTGTGTCCCTGGCGCGCAGTGCCTAGGCTGCCGGTCGGAGACCATTCGCCCCTAGCGGGATCATAGAGTTCCGCGCTTGCCATGGGTACGAATTGCTCATCGAATCCGCCCACCACGATCACTCTTCCGTTGGGCAGCAGGGTGGCGGTGTGAGCGTCGCGCGGGACGTTGAGATCGCCCGTTGAGGACCAGGTGCCCGCGTCCGGATCATATAGTAGCGAGCTGCTGAATGTGCTGAAGGTGTTGTCTCCCCCCGCGACGAGCACCTTGCCATTGGGAAGGAGGGTGGCCGTGTGATAAGTGCGCCCGTCATCGAGCGCTTCGGTCGTGGACCATTCGCCGGTGCTCGGATCATAAACTTCCGCACTGTCGAGCACCCCAAAGACCCAATGATTCCCCCCCGCGACCAGCACCTTGCCGTTGGGCAGGAGGGTCGCCGAATGGCCACTCCGGCCTTCATCGAGGCTGCCGGTCGGTGTCCAGTAGCCGGTGACCGGATCATACAATTCCGCGTCCTCAAACGTGACGGTGTGGATATCCTCGCCTCCCACGACGAGGACTTTGCCGCTCGCCAGGAGCGTGGCGGTTTGATATCCGCGCGCCGTGATGAGGCTGCCCGTGGGGGCAAAATGGTCGGTGCCATGCGCGGCAACCGCCAACCCGCCCGCCACGAGAACCTGTGTGGCGCGGCGGCTGATTTTGGCAAGTGATTTAACTTTAGATTTCATTAAGCTTTATCTGTTTGGTGTTTGAATAGTGGTAACTACCATCTGGAGGCTGGCGAAATTCGGCTCGTTGCCGTGGAGTTGTCACGGTGTATAGAGCTCCGCGCTCCCCGGGGCGCCGGCACCGCCTTCGCCCCCCGCGATGAGCACCTTGCCGTTGGGCAGCAGGGTAGCGGTGTGGGAGTAGCGCCCGACACCCAGGTTCGCCGCGTTGGACCATGAGCCGGTCGCCGGATCGTAGATTTCCGCGCTCAACGACCAGTCTCCGTTGGTGCTCGGCGCCGTCTGACCGCCCGCCACGAGAACCTTGCCACCGGGCAGGAGGGTGGCCGTGTGATCAGAACGGGCCAACCCGAGCGCGCCAGTGCGGGTCCAGGTACCGGAGCCGGGATCATAAAGCTCCGCAGTTGCCAACGGAGCGAGGTTCTTATCGAGGCCTCCTGCGACGAGGACCCAGCCGTTGGTCAGGAGGGTGGCCGTGTGGCTGCCGCGCGCGTCGCGGAGGCTGCCGGTCCGGGTCCAGTAGCCGGTCGCCGGGTCATATAGTTCCGCGCCCGCAATCGCGATGGAGCTGTAGTAGTCTTCGCCGCCGGCAACGAGCGCTTTGCCGCTGAGCAGCAGGGTGGCCGTGTGGGAGCAGCGGGCGTCGCCAAGGCTGCCGGTCCGGGTCCAGTAGCCGGTCACCGGATTATAGACCTCGGTGCTGGATAACGTGACGTCGTAGTCGTCCGCGCCTCCCGCCACGAGCACCTTGCCGCCTCCGAGCAGGATGGCTGTATGCAGATGGCGCGATGCAAACAGGCTGCCGGTCTTCTTCCACCCTCCGGTGGACGGATTATAAAGATGGGCGCTTGCCAGCGAGCCGTTGTCATTGAAGCCACCCACTGCGAGCAGGTTGGAGTTGCCCAGAAGGGTCGCCGTATGTGATTCGAGGGCGGCGATATCGAGCCCGGCGGCGTTCGTCCATGCGCCGGTGGCTGGAAGGTAAATCTCGGCGTCGCCGAGCGTTCTGCCTCCCACTCCAACCCCTCCCAGAACGAGCACCCCGCCGTTGGGCAGCAGCGTGGCCGTGTGCGCGTAGCGTGGGGATGTCATGCTGCCAGTGGGGGCAAAGCCGTCACCTTGCGCGACCGCCGCCAGGAAGAACGGGATGACAAAACTGAGGACAATTCGATTCACAGGTTTCATGGCATTCTTGTCTTTCAACCGGTCATGCGGATTGGGCGGACGAAACCCCTCAAATACTTTTTCGCCGTGGCAGATTTAAGGGGAGGCTGGGCAAAAAACAGGCAACTCGAGGACGGTAACGGGAAGCATAACCGGTCAGAAGACAGAGAGATTTCTGCTAACTTCACACCGAAGCGAGATGCGACTTAAAGCCTGAGCGTGGAACTTAAAGTCTGTGATTCACGTCTCACAGTTTAGGATTCCTTAGGCAGCCGGTTGGCTGATTCATCACGGAGAGACGACCCGGTAGAAGCGTCGCGGATAATTCGGCGCTTGGTGGTCGGTGAACAGGAAATGGCCGGAACCCGGCGGCGTTTCGGTGGCGGAACCCAGGTTCGACCAGGTGTTGAGCGGCGCGGCGGAATTGGTGCTCGCCAGAACATGATAGCTGGGGCCGCTGGGGTTGCTGAAACCAAGTTGGACTGAGCCGTCGCCTGACTTGATCGGGTTGAGGATCGCGTTGAGGAGTGACAGTTCGGGAGCAGACAACTCCGCGCTGTTGAGAATGCAGCAGCCGCCGACAATGCCACCTGGGCCCTTGCCCCCCGTGACCAGCACCCTGCCGGTGGGCAGCAGCGTGGCGGTATGAGCAACGCGCGCGTCGGAAAGGCCGCCAGCGGGTGACCCGGTGCCGGTGGTCGGATCGTACACCTCCGCGCTGCTCAGGGCGGCGCTACTCACGATGAGGCCATCCTGGCCCCCCACGACGAGCACCTTGCCGTTCGGCAATAGCGTGGCCGTGTGGCCATAGCGCGCGGTGCCAAGGCTGCCGGTCGGGGTAAAGACATCGGCACCGCGCACGGCGTTTGCCAGGACGCACGCGATAACAAAACCTAACGCCAAGTGATTCCGAGTTTTCATGGGATGATTGCCTTTCATCCAGTCATGCGGATTAGGCGGACAAAACCCCTCAACTATTTCTTGTCGGATTACCGGACACCACGAGAAGAAATTATGGTTTGCTTTCTCCCTGACGCTCTCCCCAGTAAAAGGAAAATCCTATGTCCGCCGTCCTTTGACTCGGTTACCGCTTGAGCAATCGAGCCTGGAGCATTTGCCGGGCGCGGCGAATGATTCTCCGGCCCATCGAGGAAAAAGACGGGAATAAGGGCGAGCGTTGAACCAGACGTTTCTGACGTGTTGAAGAGGAAAACCTGAATCTCTACGGCAGGGGGGCGGCGGTTTTCTTTTCGGCTTCGCCTTGGTCGAACTCCGTCGATTTCCGCTGCCATTCGGCGGCTTTCTCCGTTTGCCCTCTCGCCTCGTAGAGTTGCACGAGGCGCAGTATGGTTTCCTTAATGCGTGGCTTGCCCAGGGGGGGAATCTTGTCCTCCCGTTGTTTCATGCCTTCGTACCCAGAGAGCAGCAACGGCTCAGCTTCTGTGAATTTTCCCTGCCCGAGCAGACTGGCCCCGAGCATACCCCTGGCGTTAAACGTCCGCCAATCATCCGGGAGTTTCTTGTCGCGGATGGTCAGGCACTCGCGGGCCCGGGGTTCGGCCTCAATGAACTTGTTCTCTGCAAGCAGAGTCTTGGTAAAGGCGGCGATCATCGCAGCCAACTCCTCATCCTCGGGTGCGACTTTCCCTCCGATCGCAAGCGCCCCAGCCAGCTTGCCTTCCGCTTGGAGCACACGGGCCAAATTCCGGAGGGAATTAGCCACAAAAGGATGCTCCTCGCCCGACAGTTTTCTCTCCACGGCCAGTTCCTCGCGCCAGACAGCCTCAGCCTCTGCGAGCTTGCCTTCCTGCTGGAGCACTCGGGCCAGAGATGCAAGGGCAATCTCCACCTCCCGATGGACATCGCCAAAGAACTGCTTCTGTACCGACAAAGCTTCTCGGGCGAGCGTTTCGGCCTCGGATGATTTTCCCTGAGGAACGAGATAGACGGCCAGGTCCTTGAGTGTATTGGCCACGGCCGGATGTCTGTCGCCCAACAGCTTTCGGCGCATCGCCAACTCCTCGCGCGAGAGTGCTTCGGCCTCGGGCGGCTTGCCATTGTGATGGAGTATCCAGGCCAGATCGTGGATGGAAATGGCGAGATCGAGATTCTCGTTGCCCAACAGTCTCCGACGCATCGCCACCGCGTCGCTGTATGCCGCTTCGGCTTCGGACCACCGGCCGGATGCGCGCAGGATATACCCCAATTTGTGCAGCAAGCCGGCCACGTCCGGGTGTTCGCTGCCAACCGATTTTCGTTGCAGTGCCAGCGCTTGCCGGACCATCGCTTCGGCCTCCGATGATTTCCCTCGGGCGATGAGATAAACGGCTAGGTCGTTGATTGTGACGGTCACGTCGGGATGGTCGTTGCCCAGCAATTTTCGACGCATCGCCAACTCCTCGCGAGACAGCGTTTCGGCCTCGGCCCCCTTACCGTTATGATTGAGCACCCAAGCCAAGTCATGAATGGAATTGGCAAGGTCGAGATTCTCTTGGCCAAACAGTTTCCGGCGCATCGTCACCGCTTCGTTGAATGCCGCTTCGGCCTCGGACCACCGCCCGGAATCGCGCAGGATGTTCCCCAATCGGTGCAGGGAGCTGGCCACGTCAGGGTGCTCATTGCCAACTGATTTCCTCTGGAGCGTCAGCGCCTCGCGGAGTACGTGCTCCGCCTCAGCCCATTTGTATTGTGCCACCAGCAGTTCGGCGAGCTGTGATCGAAGGGTCCCATCTTCCGGAGAGAGCGCAATCGCCCTTGCGTAATCCTCCAGCGCCGCGTCCCGCAGATTGAGATCGATGTGAGCGACAGCCCGTTCAATCCACGCCTCAGTATCTGCGTCGGACCGTTCAATTCGTTGGCTGGCGTCGTTGAGTCGCTGGAGTGCCAGGGCCTCGAGTCCCCGGGAATCTCCCCGGGCCTTGAGCACCGATCCCAGTTCACTAACCGCCACCTTCATGCTCTTATGACCAGGGGAGTAGTACTTGCGAAAGATCATGAGAGCTTCCCGGCAAGCCGCCTCCGCATCCGCCAACTTCTGCCGACCTTTTAGTGCGGCCTCCAAACTGAGAAGTGCCCACCCGGTTTCCGGATGCTCTGCGCCGTTTAGTCGCCGATGCATCGCGACCGCTTTCGACGCCAACGATTCGGCCTCGGCGAATTGGAATTGTTGGTTCTTCACATCCGCCAGCCCCTGCATCATGCTCGCGATTTCAGGAAACTCGGTGGCCGGCGTCTTGCAGGCGATGGCCATGGCTTCCTCAAAAACGGACTCCGCCTCCGTGAAGCGCGATTGCGCAATCAGTATTCTCTGCGACGTCCACAACGCACGGATGACCGGCTGGCCGCCTGTCCCGCGCTTTCGATAAATTTCGAGGGCCTCCTGCACGAAGGGTTCGCCCCTCCCGTATTGGCCCTGTTCAAAGCAAACCCAGGCGTAATCCACCAAAAACCCGGCCACCGGTTCGTCCGAACCTCCAGAGATATGACGCTGCAATGCCAACGCCCGCTCGAGTTGCGCCTGTGCCTTGTCGGTCACGCCGAGCCGGAAGTAGGCTCTCCCGATGGTGGCGCGCACGGTGGCCTCGACTTCGGGTTGGCCGGCGAGCTGGTTTGCCAGCCCTGCGGAGAAGTCGTCAAGCAGTTGGCGGACGGTATAATCCGAACCTTTGAGGGCATCAGGATTTGCCGAGCCTAACATCTCTCGCAGAAAATCGCTGACGGCGTTTGCCTTGGCCGCTTCGGTCTGCGCCCTCTTTTTTTCTCCCTGTGCCTTGAAGTACATCCAAGTCGAAACGCCAAGGCCAAGAAGGAGCGCTGCTGTGATCGCACTCGCAGCGGCGAAAGCCAGCTTGTTCCGATGAACGAGTTTCTGAAATCGGTAGCCAGTGCTCGGAGGCCGCGCGATGATTGGTTCGTTGTTCAGGTGCCGCTCGACGTCCAGCGCGAGACCGTTGGCGGTCTCATAACGGCGGGTGCGGTCTTTCTCCAGGCACTTCATCACCAACCAATCCAAATCACCACGAATGAGATGAATGAGTTTCGGCGATTCAACATGCCGGCGCTTCGCCACGGTAGTCAGGTCGATCGCTTGCAAGGTGCTCAGACGAGTCGAAGGTTTGGCTGGTTCATCCTCGCGAATCCTGCGGCGCATTTCATCCAGCCCAGCGGCGAGTAGTTCCTGGCTATCAAACGGCGTGCGGCCGGTAAGCAGTTCGTAAAGAAGGACTCCGAGCGAATAGATGTCCGCCCGCGTGTCGACGTCCAACCCGCTCATTTGCGCCTGCTCCGGACTCATGTACGCGGGCGTCCCGATGAACTGCGCGAAGGCCGTGAAGACCGTCTTGTCCGTGAGCTGTCCGCTGGTGGCTTTGGCGATGCCGAAATCGATGACCTTGGGCACGGCCACGTCGTCATGGTTGGTGACCAGAATGTTCGAGGGTTTGATGTCGCGATGGATGATCCCCTTTTGGTGGGCATGCTGGACAGCCTGACAAACCTGTATGAAGAGGGTGAGCCGCTCATTCGTGGACAGATGATTCTCGTCGCAGTAATCCGTAATTTTGACCCCGCGCACCAATTCCATGACGAAGTACGGACGCCCCGTGTCGGTCGCACCGCCATCGAGGACTTTGGCGATGTTCGGGTGATCCATCAAGGCGAGCGCCTGACGCTCGGCTTCAAAGCGTCCGATGACCGACTTGGTATCCATGCCGAGCTTGATGACCTTGAGCGCCACCCGGCGGCGCACCGGTTCGATTTGTTCCGCCATGTAAACGACGCCGCAGCCGCCCTCGCCGATTTGTTCGAGCAATTTGTATCGGCCGATCCGGTCGCCGGGCTTCTCAGCGGGAAGTACAGCGGGGCGGTGGGTTGGGCTAAACATCAAGAATTCCGAGCTGGCTCCGTCTGCCGCCAATAGCGAAAGAATTTGGTCCTTTAACGCCGTGTCATCCCGGCAAGCCTCGTCCAGGAACCGGTCGCGCTCTATGCCGACAGACCGGGATTTGGCGTCATGAAGCAACTCGATGATGCGATCTGCGCTTGGCACAATGGATTGGTGGAGGCGCTTTGTCCTTCAACTTGTTCATGCGGAATCCGAACGCAAATCCCCTCACAGTTTTTTAGGTTTCAGTCGTTCTCTTTTGCATCTCGCGCAATAGCCAGGCCCGGGCAAATCCCCAAACCCGCTCCGCCGTGGCTAGCGAAACGCCCAACTCGCGCGCCGCCTCGTCTTGTGTCAACCCGACGAAAAAGCAGAGCTTGACCATTTTCGCCGCTCGGGTGTCTACCGTAGCCAGACGATCCAGCGCTTCGTCCAACGCCAGCAACTCGTCGTCGGGCATGGGCGAGGCCGGTTCCACGGATTCCAAATCCACCTGTTGGAGGTCGCCACCGCGCTTCAGAGACTGCTTCCCCCGCGCGCGGTCCACCAGGATGCGCCGCATGGCCTCGGCCGCCGCACCGAAAAAGTGCGCTCGGTTTTGCCAGGGTGGTTGCTGATCCCCGCCAAGGTGTAGCCAGGCTTCGTGGACAAGGGCAGTCGGTTGAAGTGTTTGACCCGGAGCTTCGTAAGCCATCTTGTGCGCCGCCACCCGCCGCAGTTCGTCATAAACCAGCGCGAGCAACTCATGCGCGGCTTTTGAATCGCCCCGTTCGACAGCCTGGAGGATTTGAGTGACGTCATTCATAACCTCGGTCGGAGCGTGGGCTGAGGCGCTCATGCGTCATTTAGAGGTCGGGAGTTCACCGAAACGGTGACCTCCGTCCGGCACGTGATTTTGGGTTAGCCTCAAGCGTCGGCAAAGGCTCCGAAAGGGCATGGTCGCGAATTAGAACTACTGACAAAAGTCGCAGAGAAACCAGTCAGTGGCTAGCGCGATTTTCTCCGCACTATCGCCTCCCAAAACCAGCTGTCTTTTCAATCCCAGCCGTTTTCCAATCGGAAGCGGACTGTACTGCTTCTGCCAATGACGAGCCACACGATAGCCGGTGTGCATATCGTAGTCTTTCAGAATCAGTCCAGACCATTCTTCCAAACTGCCAGATGAATCTCATTTTGTGCCGACTATTACTGCCGGACTCTTAACTTCCTATCGGAGTTCGATCAGGCGCTTACCGTTTTCTAGCATCAGGACAATCTGCGGGATCAGCGAATCGAACCATTGAAGCAAAGCGCGACGGCTGGTGTTTCCGATTCGCCAGTTCCACCAGCGCACCGCTTCACCAGTCAAACTGGGGTATGCGCCCACGATTTCAGCGACCGAAAGACCGACGGCGAGCGACTCCAGGAGAAACGCCACAGAAATGCGCGTATCACGCACGCGTGGGCTTCCGCCCAAATGCACCGGGTCAGCGACAATCCAGTTGCTCATGCGGTCGAACGATGGCGAACGGTGCATAAATCAATCCCCGACTGCCCCAGGAGGTTCCAAGAGGAACAGGTGCTATCCGTCCGGTCGATGCAGACTTGCCCTGGGAATCGAGGGATGTTGACAGAATGGCTGATCGATGTAGGTTTCCTACATGAAGGGTAACACGTATCCCTTGGCCATCCCGCCCGACTTGCTCGGGGAGATGCGTCACGCGTCTGAAGAGTTGGGTTTGTCCATGGCCGACATCATGCGGCAAAGCATGAAGCTGGGGTTGCCCAAACTGCGCGAACAATTGTCCCCCAGCCCGCTCAAAGGCTTGGTGCCGTTGGCACGAGACGAAGCCCGGATATGTTATGAGGAGTCCAACAGCGAATTCGACGCGCTCGAACATCACCTTGCTGGCTTACCTTCCCCGCCACCCGTGATGGAATGAAAGCTTGGGATATCTTCAGTTGGCAGGCAGCCGGTTGGCCGGAACCGCATCCAGCGGTCATCGTCTCGCACCCGGACCGAGTGGCCAACAAACCCGAAGTGAGCGTGCTCCTCTGTGCATCACAAAGGGCGCTGAGACCGCCAAAACCCAACGAAGTCATCCTGGATGAGAACGACGGTCTGGATTGGCCGACACTTTGCAAATGTGACCTCCTGTATACCATCCAAAAGGCGACCCTGATAAATCGGCGCGGTGCAGTTAATGCCGAGCGGCGGCGGCAGATCATCGCCACGATCAACCGCGCGAACGGCTGGCATTAGGCCGTGTTTTCAAAATGCATTTGCCTATTTGCTGACCAAAACAGGCGGGGGCTTCGTTGCTCCTCGGTGCCCTCAAACAATCCCGGCAACTGCGTGGCGGCTTGCCTCATGGACTCCAACTGATTGAGCGCAGTTTCAAGGTCCAGGAACTGGTAGATGTCGACGGGGAAAAAACTCGTCGCTTCCAGCAACGCGACTCACCTTTTCGGGCCTGGCGGTCATCGGTTCGGGCGTCTCGGCGGTAACTCCTTCGGGACGGCCAAGGCACTTGAAAACACTGGCCATCCGGTGCGGGAGGCGTTCGCAAGGGTGAGCGACGAAGTGATCGGAGTCAGCGTCACCCACCACCTGTTTGATTTCCCGCACCAAATCGACGTCG
>CAILNN010000099.1 GCA_903835555.1 uncultured Verrucomicrobiota bacterium | reverse complement strand
AATACAGGCATTTGAACTTAAACAGAAGACCCAAGGTTGCAACTACAACAGGAATAACTCCCCAATACCCCCCAGGCCTAAACCAATCTAAATTGCCACACTTAAACTCTCGTTCCAGCTGATCGAGATTCCATCGGGTGTGGGGAAAGGGAAGCGAATCCAAAGATATTTTAAGAACTTCGTTTTTCCCCCGAAACAGTTGCATCTCATACTGTTCCAATACTATTGAGGCAATACGCTCGTGCTTGCTTGTTCGTCGAAACAGATGACATGACGCCAATGCAATTCCAAATGACGTGCAAGCAAGAAATACCTGGACTTCGCAGGGCAAGTCCTTGTTATACGCAAGCGTTAAGAGGAATGCCTGCGCGGTAAATGTCAGAGCAGGAACACTCCACCTCGTTAGATCCAAGGAACATCGCTTTGCCGCTAGCGCTGCATACAACGCTGATAGCCCCTTGAATTCCTGTTCCGATAGGCCTTCTACCCGAGGTTCAGGTGATTGTTCTACGACGTGGCCGCTTTCGATATTTTCAGAAAACGATATATTTATATTCATCTTGTGTGACGATTACCATATGACGATTGATCCAACAAAAATCGAGCAATGAACTGTCAGCCTCTTGGAGCGAGGTCATCGAGGAATTCGGAGGCGGGGGTGACGCCGGTCACCAGCAGGTGGTCGCGGGCGCGGGTGCAGGCCACGTAGAGCAGATGGCGTTCGGTGTCGTAGATGTCTTTCAGATCGGCTTCGTCGCCCACGGTTTCGATGCGGCTTTGGAGTGGAACGATTTCGTCGTCGCAGGCCAGTACCACAACGGCCCGGAATTCCAAGCCCTTGGCCGGGTGCATGGTGCCAATCGAGACCTTGCCGCTCGCGGTCTCCACGTGATCGTCGAGGGTCTTGGAGGTCAATCCCGCCCGGTCGATTGCTGCATGTGCTCGTGGAAATTGGTCCTGGGTCCGCACGAACACCCCGAATTCATGAGGCAAAACCCCTGCCTTGGTCTGGTCAGTAATCCAAGCGGCGATGGCGGATGTCTCTTCTTCCTCGGTCTTGAGGACCCGGATGTCGGGATGCTTCCGGGCCAGATACACGGCGCGATGAAGGGCCACGATGGTCTTGCCGGTGCCCGCTGAACCGGAGACCCGGGCGGGTCCGGCATAGTCCCGCTCCACCCACTGGCGCTGCTCGGGGTGCAGGAAGACGGTCCACTTGTCCCAGGGGAATTCGAGAGCCTGCCGGAGTTCCTCGATATTGCCCATGACGCGGAAGCGACGCTGGGCATCGGGATGATCGAAGGGGCTGACCTCGGGGCCGACGGGTTGCGGGACCCGTGGCTTGCCACCGGTGGCCAGTTCCAGGAGGGCCTCGGATGCCTCGGCGGGAAAGTGATCGGCGAGGCCCAACAGGGTTTCCTCGCTGGCCGTCCGAACGTCGGCCAGCCATTCCGGAGGGACGCCATAGGCCAGAAGCTGATCGTCGGTCAGGTGGGCGAACAATGCCCGTTTGGGGGATGGTGGCGGGGACGGGAGTTCGATCTGGGTGTAAACCGGGACGGTCACCTCCCGGACGGTCTGGCGGATTTCGACGAATTGGGCGGCACCGGTCTTGGGGTGGGTTTCGAGCTTGCGGCGCTCGGCCCATTGGTAGGCCTTGTCATGGTGGTCGACGTAGCAGAGGAGCAGGCTGGAGTCGGTCCGGTGGACGATCAGCCGGAGGTCGCTGCCCACCGGACGGACCAGAAGTTAGGGTCTTTGGCGCGGTCGAGCTTGTGGAAATGAAATCCAGGGCTGGCGGGATTGAGCTGCAAATCGAACGCCGTGGTCTTGGCGGCCTTTTGCTGGTCGCCGGTGAGCCGGGCGAGGCTGTCAGTGAAGGTGTCGGCGATGCGGAGCATGGGCGGGCGGAAATTATGAAGGATGAAACCCAGGTGTTACGTTTGATGGGTACCAATTCTTCGGGCTTCAATACCAGGGCCGATCTGGAGTTCTATTGGCTTGTATGTACTCTATAATGAAAATAATGACTTGGGGCAAATTCCAGTGTCGTTGCGGCATTAAGACACTTTAGGCTTGAGCAACAGAAGGGAACGGCTCGCGATGATTCCTGCTTTTTCCTTCTGTCGCGCCTTGGTCAGCTCAGGGTCTTTGTCGTCCCATGGCCAACCGCGAATTGCGGCGTGACGAGGAGGTGGCTCCGCAGCGGAAACGGTGAGACCTGCGTCACCCGTCGCACTTAGGTTGAAGATGGCTGCCCCGTAAAACGCTCGGCTTCCCAATGCCGCTGCGCCAATGGTCCAAAGTTGGTCAGCAGGTTCGGCTCCATGCCGGAACACTGAGGTTTCCCGACTTTTGGGGCTTGGAAGAAAGGCAGCGGGTTTAACCATGGTTTGATTAAACTGGTTGCTCTGCGTCAGGAAACGGCAGAGTTCCTCGCCGTCACGAATGACGTCTTCAAGCCCTGACGGAAGAACTCCCATTGAGAAGGACTGTTCGGATTCCCTCTAAAACCATGGTTGGCAGTTCCTTGCCATCGAAAGTTGCCACGCCGTAACCCCTGTCGGAACCGTCGACCCAAGAAAATGCTAGTCGACGGGTCTTACCAACACTCAGGGAGAAAAACCGGTTACGCGCCTGAATCCAATCGAGCGAGATCGCCCCATCGGGTTCTGGAGCAAATTCAGGATACGGAGCCCATCCAGGCAACGAACGTAAAATATATTCCGCTGTTGCCACGGCAGAAGGATGGAGACCAAGGGCACCTTCACCATCCCATCCGTTACAGAAACATTCCGATGCCAGCGCCCGCAATTCCGATTGCGCCTTTCGGAGTGGGCCAAACCAAACCTCCGACTGCTCAATATGAAAGACCAAAATGCCAGCAGCCTCGCGGCTTTTGGTTGCCGCCTCAGATATGGCACTGCTCTGGCGCACATAGGCACTCAAGGGAGCGTATGCGGTCAGTCCAATGGATGAAACAATTGGAGGCATTTTTCAGTCAGGATTTTGGAGAATACCTGATTATTCAATCGTCGCAACGACTGAATTTGGCTTAATATGCCCCCCCAGTCGTCGAGTCCTCCCGTAATAGTTGAAATAGAGCTGATATCCAGAATCACAGGTAGTCGGTCTTCGACAACGCCTTGCGATGTCAATACCCATTCGACCACCTGCTTGGTTTCCTTCTCCAACGCCGCTCGCTGGTCCAGAAATCGCAACAAGCCAAGACTCTCTTTGTCGGGAAGAGAGGGACTGTTTACGAGGTACTCGCTCAATTGCAAAGGCTGGCCAGGTAGGATCGGCAACGAAATTAGATTGACGTACCGCAGCCGGATTAGACGGATTTTGATTGGGGAAGCCAACCCGATAAACAAACGCCAAGTCCGCTCGATTTCCGGAAGGCATTCGTCTAGTCCATAATACGGAGCCAGTCTATTAAACGAAAATCCCTCCCGACGCACCTGAACGATCTGCTTTTCGTCCTCACTCACATGCTGGAAAGCGGACACCCCAAACTCGGCGGATGTATGCAGCGGAGATCCGTCTTTCATCTCCACGCGATGCATCGCAACGATTGGCTTTCGAAGTTTGGGATAGCCGTGCAGAAACACTTCCGTGAAACGGTCCTCCGACCTCGCCAAATCAAAATCTGGCGGCAAATCACAGTCGATGTCCAAAACGACCTCAACGACGGGCGAGTTCCCAAGCTTCACTGGGTGCACGTGATAGGCTTGCCGGACATTTGAGTCAAATCCGGAAGACCTTCATGACTTCGTCGCCGAGGTGGTTGATGACTTTGACAGCGATGCGTCCGGAGTTGGGTTTGGGGAAAGGGCAGGAGGTGTCGCTGTGCAGGGATGTCCAGGCGGCTTCGTTGATCTCGGCCTTCAAGGTGGTCTTGAGGGCGCTGTAGGGATCGTTGGCCCCCAGGAAGTAGGCGTGCCGGACGAAGAAGCTTTCTTCGTTGTAGTCGGTATCGATGAACCAGCATGCGATATTGTCGGGCTCGGAGGAAATCACCTCGCCGGTCTGGGGATGGAAGACGTCGACACCGTTGATCTTGACCCGATACTGACCGTCCCGCTCGGGGATCAGGGTGAGGTCGGGCTCGCCAAAGATGACGAAGAGGTTGCCCTTGCCAGTGTTTTTGAGGTCCTCGGCCATGTGGAGGTCGGCATTCATCCGGGCCTTGAGGACGGGGATACGACCGAGTTTGTTGAATTCGGTGGCGTGGGCGTCGTAATTGAACGCGCAGGCGATCAGGACATCGAAGCCTCCATCCCCGGCCTCGCGGGCGGCTGAGACCAGGTCGGCGCGCTGGACGGTGCCGAATTCCGGTCCGATGAAGATGGCGGCGCGTTTCTCGCCATCCCCTTCCGGATACCGGCCCTCAGCGCAAACCATGTGCCCCGGCCACGGGACCAGCGAGGTGAAGCTGATGCGCCCGGCCTTGTGGGCCTGCTGGACCCCGGCGGACCGCAGGTTCTCCAGAATCATCTCGGGGAAGGTCTTTTTATGGAGGTAATCGGGACTGCCTTCGTCGGCGGTATCAATCAGTTCATCGTTTTCATCGACGCCGAGGACGCGGTGAGGGGAGAGGCTTTCGACGGTGAAGGGACCGGCGACACGAACCTTCTTTTTGTCCTCGTACGGTTTGTCGTAGAGGTATTCGAACTCGGCCTTGGCGGCGATGGAGGCATCGATTTCCCGCTGCCGGGCGATGCGGGCCTCCCACCAGGCGGCGTGGAGTTTCCGCGCTGCCTCGGACCATTTGGCGTCGGCTTCGCGGGGAATTTCCCACTCCTGCCAACTACTTTTCACGGCGGCGTTCAATTGTTCGCGCAACGGTTCCAGGGTCTTTTGCCATGTCTCCCAGATGACGTCGATTTCGGCATTGTTGGCGATGGATTTGAGAGTGATATGGGGGACACCCTCGTAAACAAAGCCGTGGCGGACGTTGTGCTGGAAAGCAAGCCCCTGAGGAGCAAAAGAGGAACCGTAGGCCTCGGCCTTTTTTTTCGCGCCATCTGGACTATCGGAAAGGAGGTAAAACGGGTAGCGAGCACCCATGATGCGGGCTCGGGCCAAGGCCAAAGCGACGCGGGAGGTGTCAATGGTAATCCAACGGCGGCCCCATTTTTCACTCACCGTCGCACTTGTGCCCGATCCACAGGTCGGGTCGAGGACAAGGTCACCGGGATCGGTCGCCATCAACAGACATCTTTCGTAAATTTTTACGCTCGTCTGGACGACATAAATCTTGGGGTCCGCACGATCTTGAACCGATCCGGCGATATCGAACCATGAATTTGTTACAGGGTTTTGGTCAAAATCGGTAAAAAATCGGATGTACCGCAGCTTGCCCTTCGGGGTGATTTGGAGCCGGTTTGACTCGGATAATCGTCTCATTCCGTCAGGAATTGGCGCTTTCCAATGGTTTGCCAGCCCAGGGTGAAATGAGCGACCTTGATGTTCGAAGTCGGCTGTCGCAGCCCCGGTACCCTGACTCGTAGGATTATCATCGGTGAATATTCTAGAATTAGCTGGGAGTTCCCTGGGGTTCAGCTTTTCGTCAGGCCGCATAGCCCGACGCTGTAGGTTATCCAATTCTATTTGGTCGTAGTCATTCTGCGCTGCATCTTGAAGACTTTTTTCGATATGCAATTGACGATATTTTACTCTCGATAGGTCTCGGGCATACCAAAGGATGTAGTCCCCGGTTCGGCTAAGTGTACTGGCGGACGAGAATCCACCCGTAGTCGAATAACATATAAGGCTTATAAAATTAGCATCACCAAAAATCTCGTCCAATAGCGACCGGATTCGATGGACATTTTCATCTCCAATCTGCACGAAAATCGAGCCCGACTCGTGCAACAGGTCCCGCGCAACCGTCAACCTGTCCCGGATGTAGGTGAGGTAGCTGTGAATCCCGTCCCTCCAGGTGTCACGGAAGGCTTTGACCTGCTCGGGCTCCCGGGCGATGTGCTCGGCGCTGCCGTCCTTGACGTCGCGGCTGGTGGTGGACCACTGGAAATTGCTATTGAACTTGATGCCGTAGGGTGGGTCGAAATAGATGCACTGTACCTTACCCCGCAGGCCCTCGCGTTCGGCGAGGCTGGCCATGACGTGGAGGGAATCGCCCAGGATCATTCGGTTGGTCCAATTCTGGTCGTGGGCGTAAAATTCGGTCTTGTCGGCCCCCTTGGGGATGCCGTTGAAGTCGCCAAAAAGGTCAGCCTGGAAATCGATTTCCTGGGACTTCGCGGTCTTCGTCTGGCGCAGGAGGTCGTCGATTAATACCTTGGGATGGACCTTCTCCTGGATGTAGAGGGGCGGGGCATTGACGACGAGGTCGCTCCAGTCTTGCTCGTCCTTGCCGCGCCACACGAGCTGGGGATCGAGGTCGGTATTGCGCGGGTATTTTACCTTGCGCGGGCTTTCCTGTTCCCTGGCGATGACGCTCTGGTGCTCGGCGGTGGGGATGTTCTTCCGGGTGGCGTCGGGGTAGCGGAAGGATTCGACGGACTTGGGCGCGGGAGGGGATTTGGCCATGGATGGGGAAAGGATGAATTATGAATGGGGAGCGAGGGATTTAGCCATGGGAAAGAGGTGCCGGTTAGGGGGGGCTGAACCCCATAAGCGCTAACTTGTTTGACTGAATATTTCTTCCTGAGTTTTTCGCTTTCGGTTTGATTCCCGCAGGCCTTCCTTGATTTCCGACCAATTATGGAGCGTTTCCAGTAGTGTGAGTCGTGGCAAGATGGCTTGGGTGACTTGCCGGAAGGCGAAGGCAAATTCCCGCCACGGACTATTGTGGTTCGCCGACCGTTCGGATGGTGAACCCCCAGGGGGAAAAGGTGCGGGCTTCTTGGATGAGCATCTCGGTGAGAAGGGCTACAAACAATTTGCCGTACAACCAAGCCTTTGCGCTGACAGGATCGTGTTTGGGCAGATGCCCTAACTGGGCGATTTGTTTGAAGCGTTTGAAGACCAGTTCGACCTGCCAACGCAATCGGTAGCACTCCAACACCTGGGCCGTGGGAAACTCGGCCTCGGGGAACGTCGTTAGAACCATGACGTATTCGGCGTAGATGAGCGTCTCCGGTTGCAACTGGGTACCATGTTTGCTGGATTTACGGCGCAATTTCTTCAGGGCCAGGTCGATGGCAGCCTTTGTCTTACGGACCACGCAAAGACGCGCCGCCACCGGCGGCTCCGTTTCAAAAGGAATCAGGATATTCCAGGCCGCCATTTCGCCGGTCGTCTGGATAGGTTTGAGTCGTTCCAACAGGGGAAAAGGTTCACCCGTTTGGGTTTGCAGTCGAATCCCATGGGGATTCAACCGCACGGTAATGAATGCCTTTTGCCGGGTGACGGAGTGAATTCCCGATGCATGCGAATAGCCTCGATCGGCAACGGCATAATCTCCGGCGCTCATAGGGAATTGTTGCAGGCATTCCCCATTACCCTCGCCCTGATTAGGCGTCACTTTGAAATAGTCACACTGCAATTCGGGCCAGCGCAGACTATAATGAATCCGCCAAAGGCTGCCGGTTGTGCCGGGTTCCTTGACTTCCGTGCCGTCGAGGAGGCGAAAAGACTGCTTGTCCAATGCACGTCCGAGCATTCCCCGCTCGGCGAACAAAGCCATGCAGAGTTGATAAAGCCAATCCTGGCTCTTGCGCAGCCTCTTTAGCAAAGCAACGTCCGAAAGGTCCGACAGACCGGCCATACGCGCGCGAACCACAGTTTCTCGCAGCGAAAGCCCGCAGCCCACATGCAAAAGGAGCACCCGCAAACAATCCGCAACGGATTTGTCTTGGCGCAGTCCTTTCATCGCATTGGTGGTTTGCGCCAGTTCTTCCCAATTCGCCGGGAAGAATGAACGCAATAGATCCCAATCCTCCTCACAGCCATTGATCTCTGACATGGCGAGACGATGAGAAGTGTCCCGAAAAACGTCAACCAAACAAGTTAGCGCTTATGTGGCCTATCTCATCGCGCCGCGTTGGGGCGGGCATCAAGCGCCGATTTGCGCTCTGGAACGGGAATCCACAGGCGATTTTCCCGTTTACGGCGGCCAGAACTACGAGGCCATGCCTTCCCCTGGTCGTCGGACGCAAGCCATACCTCCCTCAAATCCATTGGGTCAGATGCGTTGCCAGCCATCCCAGGAGGGCAAAGATGGCGGCGACGGCCAACGCCACCAGTCCCATGCCGCCCCACCAGCTCAAGGGCATGCGCAGGGGTGTTCCCGATGCCCCGGCTTCCTTGCGGGCATAACCGTAACGGGCTACGACTAGAATTCCCAAACCGGAAACAAGCAGCGCAGGAACTGTCAGGCGCCCGGTT
>CAILNN010000098.1 GCA_903835555.1 uncultured Verrucomicrobiota bacterium | reverse complement strand
TATCCGAATAGGGCAGTTCGGAGAGGTGCTTCGACGCTCGGGTTGGTTGACCTGCCTTCTCCGGGGATGCCCCATCCGCATTGCCTTGTCTCGGTATGCGAATCATACCGGGGCCGACACCGTTTCCGGTGACGGGCACGGTAGCGCTCGCTGCCAAAATGCCGCTGCCGCGTGGAAGTGGGACGTAGATGGTCGCCGCGCTGCTGGCCACTGTGCCAACTGAATTGAGGCCCGAGCCGGAAACCGAAACGCCATAGGCGGAATTCGCCGTAACCGTGATTGTCGTGTTCAGCGGCACACCGGTGCACTGCACAACCACCGGGATCGACGGAGCCTGCTGCGCGCTCAGGATAACATCGGGGGAGCCAAGCGAACCTGTTGGATTAGCAGGGATACTGATGCCACCGACACTTGCAATGCTGATTTGGAGTCCTTCCCCGGGAACGGGAAGAATTATCGGTTGGAATCCCCGAGTGAACTGTCCGGCGATTCCACCTCCGAAGTTATAATTCAAGACATCAATCCGTATTCTCCCAGGGTTTTGGCAGTAACCGTTAGCTCCGGTGCCTCCACTTGCGTAAAGGATTCCGGTTCCCGAGAAATCACGGGCGACAATCCGCACGCTACCTCCGCTGCCACCTCCGCCGACTCCACCGTCTCCGCCATTGGCAATTAAAACGCCATTTAATAGCACTTGTCCAGAACAGGCGATCAAGATGGAACCTCCGCCACCGCCGCCACCAGAGTTGTATACATTACCACCAACCCCACCGCCACCCGAACCTCCCAGAAGTGGCAATAAGAATTGATTCCCATAATTGTAAGAACCGCATCCCACAGGGGGAGGAGAAAAGGCCTTCCCTGAAGGGTAATAAATGTTTGTTCCGCTCCCACCACCCAGGCCTTGCCCTGGAGTTGGATTGCTACCTCCATTACCTCCAGACCACCCGCCGGGTCCCCCACTGCCCCCGATGATGCCCCCGGTTCCTGGAGGATTGCCACTAACATCAACCCTTCCGTCAATGAAAACGTTGCTCTGTACCAACCAAACAACAGGAGTGTTCCTGACGTTTGGCTTGAACGTGATGGTTACCCCGGCTGGAATATCGACCTCAATAAATTGGTAAATCCCGTCCGGGTGGTCAGCCATGTCGACCACGGTATTCGTCGACGGGTTGAATATACCGTCGCTGCCGTTGCTACCACTGTTGACGGTTTGGCTGTGCACCAGCCACGGGGCTAGGAACGCGAGGATCAGTAACCGGAATCGGGTCTTCATCGTACAGGAGGATTTCTGAGGGGTGACTTACCCAAATCCCTATTCTCTGGCAAGCAATTATGCTGGGATCAGATGCGATACCCGCAGGCATACGCCGCCCTCAAGTTCGATTTCAATGTCCGGTGCTGGCTTGATGGCGTAAAACGCATCAACACCGGCCTCCAAAGCCATTGCCTTGGTCGGCGATACGCCGCGAAGCCCGACCCAGCCGACGGGCACGCCTGATGACTGATCCAGTCTGGTGTATTGCCCGCATCCGGCCTCGCTCAGGATGGCTTCGACCTGGGGAAGTAACTCGGCTGTGCAAAGCACAACATGCGAACGCCCCAAAGCGAGCCGATTGGTGGAAACAACTCCGCTGGCACGCTGATGCTGTGCCAGGACATAAAGGTCGCGCCC
>CAILNN010000097.1 GCA_903835555.1 uncultured Verrucomicrobiota bacterium | reverse complement strand
GTATCACGCCCAGGCTTCGGATGATCTAAACCATTGGACAACCATGCAAACGGTGGCGGCCGACTCATTGGGCCGCTTTCAAGCTGAAGACTTTGGGGTTGGCACCCAAGGCCAACGGTTTTACCGCACCATAGCACCGTGAGAAATGTTCGGCGAAAGCCTGATTTTATCTGCGACTACAAAGGTCATTGCCACCCCCCTAGCCGTCCGACGTCAGTCGATGTCAGCGCTGATCCCAAAGAGCCTCAATCCGTTCCCGAGCGACCAGGCGGGAGGAAAGCCGGAACCCAATACACTTCTGGAAGACCTCGCTCCAAATGTTCAGCCCCATTGGCCTCAGACCCGCCGATCTGGCCAGAACGGGTTTTCGCCTCGTCTAGTCAGCGTCGCCTTACGAGCGGCGTCTGCCAAAGCGGAGCTCCCCTATACTCCTTCAACCTGAGTTGCAATCGCCGCAGTTTTACTCCTTCCAGGACTCTCTGACCGATTTCCTCCCCGAACTTCCCACCACGGCTCCGCCCGGGCTCCGCCCTGCGCAAGACTCATGGAAATATCCCAAAGATTTTTTCCGAAGATGATACATTTTGGACCGAAATCTCGCTATATACAGTATGACAATCATGGTCATCTGGATGGTAGAATTCGGGGAAGGAAGTCCCGGGTGTGCGGAACAGGCGGCTGGTCCCAGTGGCCGGGTGGCATGTCCTTAGGCTGTCTTATCCCAGCCATTCGATGGATTTCAATTCCGAATCCCAATAATGTCGACCCCTATGAACGAAGTTGACAGCTCAGCCGCCGACTTCGTACCTCATCCACACGATTGAGGTGGCAATCTTTTTGACTCGCAAGTAATGCAATCACCAAAATAATATTTATTATACCAAATGCATATTCCTCTTCGACGTCTCCTTCAGTCACGATCGAATAGATTGTATCTACGTCGCTTCCAACGCTCGCTGATCATCGTCGGTCTCGGGCTATGGTTGAATAGATTGCACGCTGATGTGCCCACAGGGAGCCTGTCGAGTGCAAAAAAATACTATAAATCCCTTTCCGAAAAGCTCAATTATTCGACACCAGATAAAGTCAGTCAAACAACACTAACAGATTTGGCTGCGTATCTTGGGTATACCAATCTGACTTCAACCAATCTTGAATATGATGACCCTGAAGTATTGATGGGGCTTGGGGCAGATCGGGCCGATGTTCTGGCTTCACGTTTCTTTGCACCCAAAATAATGAACGTCAAGTTTAAAGAGGGCGACAAAGACTTTAGATTGGGTTGGCGCAAACTAGTCCGACTTAGGTCCCAAGTGGGTTCCCCGGCAAAAAGCAACAGCATTGTGGCGGCCGTGATCCTCTTCAACACGTTTACGTCCCAGGGAGCTATTCCATTTGCTCGTTCAAACGAATCGGTGAACACACAAGTGATGCTGCTGCCAGATCCGGATAAAATACGCCGTCCGCCTCCGCAGAAAGATAATGATGCGACGATGGACAGTGCCTACTGGCTGGATTACCAAAACCTCTCTTCGGGAGGGAGGCTAGGGTATGCTCTCAACGCCAGCTTCGACGCGAACGAATTAAGCGGTGTGGGTAATAAAGACTACTTCGTGCCGGAGGGCTGCGTCGCGTGCCACGGGCTTAACCCGCAGCGTCCGCTGCTCAATTTTTTGGATACAGATCATTGGTTTGACCGTCTTGAAAATGATTTCCAAAAGCTGAAAGATTCGGGCTTGGCGCTATTGTTTGATGCCGGAACCAATGATCCGGATTCCCCCAAATACCGCCAGGCGTTTGACATCATCGCGAAGTTTAACCTTGAGGCTGATAAGCATGCGAAGCAAGCGCAGCCGTTTCACGATGAAACATTGGCCTCAGCAAAATGGCAGGAGCTCCATTCGACAAATTTTGCGCACTTGCCACCAATCCAACGCGCTATCGGGCCTTCTCCTCAATGGAATAAGAATGAAAAAAACGTGCTGAATACCATGAATCAATATTGCTATCGATGCCATGGAACCGTGAAATTTTCTGTCTTCAATAGGACCAACACCTTCAATCGCCGAGCGTTAATCGTCGGAAGTCTGGCGGTCAACGCGAAGGTCGGTATCAAAATGCCACCCGATCGGGATTTACCGGACGATAAGCGGGAGCAGTTGGTGAATTTTTTCAAGTCATTTTCTAAATGATCAGTCAGCTTCCAAACAAGAAAAATATGGCCCGTACTTTCCGAATTCATCCCGCGATTGGCGTTGCACGAATGGGCAATTCGCCGACCGCGTATTATGTTGGTCCTGAGACCCCGGGCGTACCCCCGAATTGGGATGACGCTACCAAGAAATTCAATTCGTTTAGAGACGATCACGGTCGTATTAAGCGCCAAGGGGCAAGATTTCGGGTATTCGAGTATTTTCTAGATGAGGCTACCCAGAAGTGGGGAAATCCGATGGAGGTAAAACTCGGAGCAGCGGATGTCGTGGACATCCAGTGGCGGGTCCATTTGGCGAACCGCAAAGCTTCCTTTTTCGCTTTCGACGGTCAAAACGGAGCGTTGGATAACTATATCGAACGGAGTCAGATACCAGGTAATAGCCTTATCAAAGACGAGCTAACAAATCTGAGGAACGCAACGGTTGCGCCCGCCGACCGCGAAGCGAAGCTCGAGGTCGATGTTGGTGAGAAGCAGTTAAGCGCAAAGGACGGCGGTGAAGTGGAGATGACCAATCCAAACCGGGATATCCCTATTCAATCACTTGGAACGTTGAAACTGGATGAAGGTCGGCTGGTTGTATTGGGGGGCTATGGCCAGTCCGATACCAATGCGAGGCAGCCCGATGGAGAGCCGACCTTGCCCATGAGGGAATACGCCAATAACGATACGTGGTTTGATGATGCGAGCGATGGGCCTGTCAAGGCACGAGTCTGCCTAACCGACGGTACATTCATTGATGCCGAGGCAGCCTGGGTGCTAGTAGGACCACCTGATTTCGCACCACCGATTGGAAATGTCGTTACGCTGTACGACACAATCTGGGATGTTGCTGTTCGGAAGCCCATCCCCATTGGCCCTTTTGAACTGAGCGGGGAATTACTCACGATGAGCAGACAGCAAGCGGCATGGGCAGCGAATGGAGGCATGACGCTAAATGGCTACAGGCCATCCTTCTTGAAGGAGATATATCCTCTGCTCAAGCGAGCGCTTGGCGTTCGTGACCTACATGTGTCCAGCCTTGCGACTCAATACTACCATAGGAGGACCATTGATTATGGCAGACTTTTCGGTCCGGACGGACAATCGTTCAGAGAGACAATCTTTGTAAAGATGCGGAACCCAGACGCCACAACAATCGAGTGGGACAAAATGCCACGCGGCAACGGGGACAATTATCGGTCTTTGGAACGGTTTTCGGACGGAGAAGTTATAGAGGGAGATCCGGCCCCAAACAGTCTCTTTAGTGTCACGCGAGTGCAATACGCCCTTCTTCGTGAGTGGGCGGCGGGTAATTTCGTCGATGACTGGCCCGGATCGGAACCGAACGGCACCAGTTCCTTAAATCCCACGCCTGATCAGCTTGATAAGGCCGCAGCAGACAACAGTGTTGGTGGCCCATTTTATCCTGGGATTGATTGCAGTTGGCTGATTCGGACCCCGGAACTCTACAGTTCTCCCCTTCGACTAAAGGTTTCCGCTCAGCCACTTGCTGAGATTTCGATCCCCCCCTTGCGAGTCGGAGCCATTGAGTTTCGCCCCGGCTTTTTTAGTCAACAAATGGCTTTGCCTTGGCAGGCGGACTTTTATGATTGCCAAAAGGAATCCAATGACGATGAGATCGGAAATAGTTACACCTTTATGTGGTGGGCGGCGCATCGTCCGGATGATGTCTTTCCATCAGGACAAACGGATCAGCAGCGATGGACACGGTTACTCGACTCACGTTCCGCGAACCCCGACGATCCAGACCGGGATGACAACTATGACCGTTTTTCACAGATGTTGAAAGGTTGGTATGATTTGAAATTCGTGAGCGTGCGCAATGGTGACCACTGGGAGGAGGAACCGTAGCCAATGGTCGATGTTGTTGTGGTTGGGGGTGGCCCAGCCGGGTGCAGTGCGGCATTGACACTCATGGCGGCTGGGCATTCAGTAACTGTGGTTTCCACTCCACGAATGACTAAGAAGCCGATGGAGACCGCAGTTCCGCAGCTCCGGCTCTTGCTTC
>CAILNN010000096.1 GCA_903835555.1 uncultured Verrucomicrobiota bacterium | reverse complement strand
ATCGGTCGGTAATCGTTGATTGAGTCATACGCCCAGTATGCGATTCGCAATTGCATTGCACAATTGCTTTGCATTGTCAATCGCGTTTCACATTGTCTGTCGCTTACTAACTGATAGTAAGATTGGTGCCTTTCAAAGGCGGGCGTGATCGTGAAGACGGTTTCGGTGAACCAGCCGGGGTTTCCGCCCTTTAAATCCCATTTTGTCTAGCAAGGAATGAAACGCCTTTCGACATTCGATGTTCCCCAAATTGGAACTACTCCCGTCATCATTGGACCCGTTGGCCCCGCCTTCGAAGTAGATTTTAGCATTCACCAACGTGTCCCTCCCAACTGGCCCTGTATCCAGAGCTCACCGAGGCGATATTTTTCCAGCCAGACCTTCATGTCGTCCTTGTTGAGGCGGGTCATTTCGGTCGCGCCGTCATGCTTCTCACAGATCACCACGGATTCCGGGCAGTCGCTCAGAGCGTCCACGAGAATGTCGGAATGGGTGGTCACGATCAACTGGGTCCGCTCTGAAGCAGCCACGAGGTGTTTCGCGAGACTGGGAATTATATCCGGGTGAAGGCCCAATTCAGGCTCTTCGATGCAAATCAAGGGCGGAGGGGTCGGATCGCAGAGGATGGCCAACAGACAGAGGTAGCGGAGGGTGCCGTCCGATAGCCGGGTGGCGGGAATGGAGAAGTCGCCTTCGGTGAAAAACACCTGCACGGACCCACCCTCTACGATGACCTCAAAATTGGTAAACCCTTCGTAAAGGTCTGACAAACCGTCCACAATATCCCGCTTCGCTTTAGGCGATTTCCCAAGGCGACTCAGAAAGAGGCCGAGATTCGAGAAATCCTCCTCCAAACGATCATTTCGGCTATCTGCCCGCTGTGGTGTTCGGAACACCGTGTTACGACCAAACGACCATTCCCGGTAGATGCGCCATTTCAGGTAGGTGTCTGCCAGAAGGCTTATTTCCGGGTATTCCTTTGGATCTCTCAGTTGTGCAATGATAGAAACATTTCTCTCGACGGAGATGGGAATAGCTTTTAACCTTGGGCTTCCCTTTAAGGATACCTGCGGTTTTCCACCGTTGAGAGAGTACGGATGAAACAAAATTGTGCCCAGGCCATCAAGGCGCCTGCGAAGAATGCGTTCATCCGACAATCCAAAACCTTCGCCATCGAAGCAAAATTCAAAGAAGTGCACCAAAGGCCCCATTCTTTGGGCATTCCAGATTTCCAGGTAGACTGAAGCCTTTGCAGCCTTGTCGCCTTTCCAAATCCACTCACTGACACCACCACTCCGTCGCAAAACGCTACGGACATCTCCGCTTCCACCTGAATCAGGAGAAACGGGTGTCGCCCGCATGAGAGCGAGTGCCTCGATGAGGTTGGATTTTCCGGCTCCGTTGGGGCCAATCAAGACGTTGAGGGGTCCAAGGGGTAGTGATGGTGTCTTTGGTCCAAACGAGAGCAGATTGGAGAGTCGAATCTCTCGGATGGATGGAATGTCCGGTCCACGTTTTTTATCCGGAATCGCACGCTGCACGGGTTCCTTTTGTGTTGGCGTGGCTTGGCTCATGAGGTCCTTTGAAGTGACAGTCGCCTTTTCCCCGCTGCTTCACTGGTCCTCTGCTGTTGAGCGCCGGGTATCGTTTGGGGTTGAAAGACGAAAACATGTAAATCCGGTAGTGGTCCGAGTGCCGACTGGATTTTGGGAAGGACCTGATTCCAATCCAACCCGCCATTCCCGCAGCCTAACGGCGGGATTGCGATGCTTCGGATGTGTAATCGTTCAATGTCACCAGCGAGTGCCCGCAGCCCGGCCTCGATGTCTTCCATGCGCGATGGGAATCGCCATTGGCGCTTGGTGGGGAAATTGATGATATAGCGGGGCCGGAACATCTCACGGCGCTCAACAATGTGCATTCGGCCAGGGCGAACCTCGCCCGCCTGGCAGGCCCGATGGTATTCTTCAAACATCTCTGGAAACTTCGTTTTGAACTGCAAGGCAAGGCCCTTGCCCATCACGCCTTCGGTATTCACCGTGTTGACGAGTGCATCGGCGTTGGCCTCCAACAAATTGCCTTCAACGAGTTCAATCATGACAAGCGTCAAGTGAGCTTCGTAAAATTGAGCCTATCGGGGTCGATTGTCACCAGAAGAGTCGAATACCGCACTCCATGACCTGGCGGACTTTCCCCGGCTCCCGTAACGCGCGGTAGCGTCTTGGACTGCCGTCGGGCGACTCCAACCTCGCTCGCTGTAATTCCAGCGCTGGGACGGTCCAGGTTTTCATGCGGACGTTTTCTACTCAAATAGTAACATGCTTGCCCGAAGTTCTTCCCAGCGGGGCGTCCGGCTGTTCAACATCATGGTACCGATCTCCTGCCGCGACGCTTTCCGTGTCGAGCCACCGGAGCGGATAAAGGCCTCGTCCAAGCTTTTGCCCCTTAAGTGGACTGGCTTTACGGCCGATTCCGGTACATAGAGGAGCAGCAGTTTCGAGGAGTTGAATTCGCCGATTGCATGATCGAGCATCAGGGGAGGTTCGAGACCGTTTCGGCCCAGGTTGGCCAGTTGATTCACCGTTGCCTCTACGGTCGCTTCATTCAGGCCGATTGGAGTACCAGTGGAATCAAATACCAAAGGCAAGAAAGCCCCCGCCGGGGTGGTTGGCGAAGGCCGACAAATGCTCTGTGAGCCGTTTTTTGTCTGGCGACAGCGCCGCCTTCCAATCGATCTCATTCAATTCGTGCCTGGGCGGCTCCAAGCTCGCTCGCAGCAATTCCAGCGCTTTGATGGTCCAGGTTTTCATGTGGACGTTTTCTACTCAAATAGTAACATGCTTGTGATCAGGTACTTAGACAGGATGGACGTTTTCCACTCAAATAAAAACTCGAGGCGGCTTGCCGCCCGGAAAGTGGGTGATCGTTGCTTATAGGTACCGCCGTCCAAGACGCTGCAGCGAGTTTCCCAAGCAGTTCACAATGCCCCACTAGAAACGCACGTTTCCGACCGCTTTTAGGTTGACATGCTTCAAACGCTAAATCCAGCGATTGGATGGTCCAGGTTTTCGTGCGGACGTTTTCTACTCAAATAGTAACATGCTTGTGATCAGGTACTTAGACAGGAAGGACGTTTTCCACTCAAATAAAGATCCGGGGGGCCTGCTGTCCTGAGGATGGGATGCTCGACACTCATGCGTCAGCCTCCTCGGGTTCGATGTCTTCCAAGGGCTCGTCCGTGACAGGCACAGTGACGGCTTCGTGGGGCAGGTCGGGCAGGCGGGCGGCGGCTTCGCGCACGTCCAGCTTGCCGCTCACGATGTCGGCAGTCAGGCGCGTGCGGTATTCCTGCATCAGCGCGATTTCGCGTTCGGTGCGCGAGATTGCATTATAGAAAATGGACAGCGACGAATCGAGATAGTCGATTATGGCTTCTTGCTCTGGCAAACAGGGTAAGGGAAAGAATGCGTCTTTCACATCCCCGAGGCCCAATCCTTGTTTGGTACCTCCATATTCGCTCGTCTTGAACTGACTCTGTCCGATCTCCGACCGAAGTGCGTATGCCAAAAACCTGGGTCGCACTGTTGTTTGCTTGGCACGAACCAATGCCACATGTTGATTCACGAAGGAAGGTTTCTCCAGTTCTCGATCAACGTGAGCAACATTGCCTGTTAGGGCACCTGTTATGCAAATCAACAGGTCCCCCTTCTGGACACGTGTGCGCTCGCCTTCGGCACCGGAAGGGGGCTGAACATATTGAGTGTAAGAGAAGTCAAGCGCCATGTTTCGACCAAGATTTCCGCTCTGAATAAAAACCAGGCCGTCATCGCTATAATAGTCAGCCCATCCACGCGAACCCGACGTAACGAAAGTTGTAGCCCGCCTTATCTGACGCACCTCCCAGTGCTTTGGTATATCCCCAAGCCAAGGGATACCGGAGGGTTTGAGAGGGACGTTGGGATCGAGACCACGGGTGACGGCGCGGTGGATGATGGCCTGTTTTTGCTCGTTCAACAGACCGATCAGCTTCCGCTTGGCGCGGATGAAGCCATCGATCTTTCGGTTCGCGTGGTCCAGAAACCGCACGATGGCCGCTTGTTCGTCCAAAGGCGGCAGGAAGATGGGGAGTCGTTTGATTTCGCCGTGGTCGAGGTTCTGGCGGAGGCCAGAGCCGAAACGGTAAATGGCCTTCGTGATGTCGAAGACGTTAAGGATCTGGTAGCCGTAATCAGGTGTGATGGATGGCTGCGCTTCGAGGCAGAGATAGGCGGACGAGATGATTCCGCGATTCCTCGAAAGGCCAATGCGGAGGCTGGTCTGGTCGTTCTGAAGATCCGTTCCACGAATGATGATGTTGCCGTCGTTGACGACTTGATATGTCTCGTATGACTCAGGAACCAATCCGTGTTGTTTGTCGGTTGCCTTTACCTTGATGCGCCCATAGCTGAGCGAGAGAACGGTCTTCTCCTTCATCCCACGGTTGGATTCTTTCCTCGGAGCGAACGCCGCGTGGCCGGGTTTCAGCTCCCAGTGTGCAGGAACCCCCCCGAGCCATTTCTGCCCCGACTCCTTGTATTCCGCATAGGGCTTGAGTCCCTCTATCATGCCGTGGCTCCCTTCGTGATTTCTTGAAGCAGGCCTTCTGTCTCCTGTTCCAGCGCGAGGATGTCGGCGCTGATCTGCGCCAGTGTGCGGAGCTGGGGCGGCTGGTAGAAGTGGCGGGTAAAGCTGATCTCGTAGCCGATGGTGGTGTCGGCCTCGACGATCCAGGCATCGGGCGTGTAAGGCAGGACTTCGCGGCGGATGAAGGCTTCGATGCCCTGCTGGGTAGTCGCCGGAGAGGGCAGACCGCCGGGTAATCCAGACGTCGGGGCCTCCAGGAAAGGGATTTGCTCGAAATCGCGCAATTCGCTATCGGGCTCGTATTCGACGAGGCAGGTCTTGCCATCCACTTTGGTCTCGTACAATCCGTGCAAAGGATCGGCTTTCAACGGCGCGCCGGTGCCGCCTTTGCCGGGCCGGTGGACTTTTTTAATCACGGGCGGGGCATCTTCGACGCGCCAACTGACGGCCTGGACGATCAAGTTTAATTCGGAAGCGGTGGGTGGATGATCGAGTTTCTTAAGGGCGGCATCGACCTTGGCCAGGAAGAGGTTGTGGTCCTGGAAGACCGCCTCGCCGAGTATCTGGCGAAGCTGATGGGCCGCCCGAAGCAGCAGCGCATCGCGCTTCCAGGTGGCTTCGCTGAGGAGCTTTTTCTTCTTTTTATCAGGCAGACTTTTTTGCGCTGCGGGGGAATCGCCTTCGGCTTCCTCGTCTTGGCCACTGTCGGCTTTGCCCCAATCCTGGATGAGCTTTTCCAACTGCGGGCGGACGGAAGCGGGGTCTTGGAATAGAGCCTCGCCGAGCTGCTGGTAGAGAGCGGAGCGGATATCTTCGTCGCCGGAGGCAAAGCGCAAGGTCTCGATGCGCTGGCGGGTGAGCTGGCTGTGGAGGCGGAGCGGGCGCTCGACCTTCACTTTCCAATACCCGAAGGCGGCATTGGGGAAGATTTTCGACTGCGGCGTTTCCTTGAAGGCGAGGAAGGTGTCGCAGATGCGCTGGATGTCCTCGGCGGCGAGTTCGCAGTTCTTCTTGCCCATGTTTTTGCGCAAGGGCCGGAACCACTGGGTGGCGTCGATGAGCTGCACTTTGCCGCGCCGCGCCTTGGCCTTGCGATTGGAAAGCACCCAGACGTAGGTGGCGATGCCGGTGTTGTAGAACAGGTTGAGCGGCAATGCGACAATGGCCTCCAGCCAATCGCTCTCGATCACCCAGCGGCGGATGTTGCTCTCGCCCTGCCCGGCATCGCCGGTGAAGAGTGAGGAACCATTGTGCACCTCGGCGATCCGGCTGCCGAGCCGGGTATCATGCTTCATCTTGCTGAGCATATTGGCCAGAAAGAGCATCTGGCCATCGCTGCTGCGGGTGATGAGCGAGTACTCGGGATTGCCCGCGTACTCGATGACAAACCGGGGGTCTTTGACGTCTTTCTTCGAGCCTTCGCCGCTCATGCGCTCCAGATCGGTCTTCCAGCTCTTTCCGTACGGGGGATTGGCGAGCATGAAGTCGAAGGTGTGGGAACGGAACTGATCGTTGGACAGGGTCGAGAACGCGGGGCCGCCGACGATATTATCGGCGGCGTCGCCATCGCCCTTGAGCAGGAGGTCGGACTTGCAAATGGCGTAGGTCTCGCCACTGATTTCCTGCCCGTAGAGGTGGGTGGCGACCTGTTTGCCATGTTCTTTGGCAATCTTTTGGAGGGTTTCCTCGGCGACGGTGAGCATCCCGCCCGTGCCGCAGGCGCAATCATAAAGCAGATAGGTACCCGACTCGATCTGGTCGGCCACCGGAAGAAACATCAGGCTGGCCATGAGCCGCACGGCGTCGCGGGGTGTCCAGTGTTCGCCGGCTTCGGCGTTATTTTCTTCATTGAACTTGCGCACCAAGTCTTCAAAGACGGTGCCCATGGAATGATTATCCAGACCGGGCAGATTGCCGACTGGGCGGGGACTGAGGTTGATGTCTTTGTCCAAAAACTTCTCGACCAGCTGGCCGAGGCCATCGGATTCGGAGAGTTTGGGGATTTGATTCCTGAACTCGAAGTTTTTGATGATGTCCTGGACGTTGGGCGAAAAGCCGTCGAGGTAAGCCAGAAAGTCGTCTTTGAGGGTCTGCCGGGTCTTTCGGGACTTCAGGTCACGGAGGGTAAAGGGGGAGGTGTTGTAGAACGCCTCTTTGGCTGCCGAGCGCAGGGCAGCGTCTTGATTGGTGATTTTTGCCCGATCGAGTGCGGCTTTCATGTCGAGGACGTCCTGCTTGGTCGGCTCCAGCACGGCATCGAGGCGCCGCAGCACGGTCATGGGCAGGATGACGTCGCGATATTTGCGCGGACGAAGACGTCGCGCAGAACATCATCGGCAATGTTCCAAATGAAATCGGTGATCCAGGAGAGTTGGGGTTGGTCCATTGACGAGCTTTTTAAATCTGAACAGGTGTCTATCGGGCTGGGGGGAGAAATTCACCCGAAATCCGTACGGTAACGTCTTGGACTGCGGTTGTCCCCTACCGCTCGTTTGCCTCCCAACCCGAAAAGCCCACCATTAATTATCGGTCGCCTTCCCTTTCACGGCCTTTTTCCAAAGCGCCAGAGGACGGGCGCGCTCCATGACCTGGCGGACAGGGGCTATTCGGCATCTTCAAACAATGGCACCACCTGCATTCCTGGGACCGTCACCAGCCCTTTGTCAGTCAAACGGATTTCGGGTATGACGGAAAGTGGGAGCAGGTTGAATCCCATGTAGGGCAGCAGGCATCCGGCACCGGTCCAAATTTCCTTGAGCCGCCGGGTTTCTTCGGCGACCACCCCGGCACGCTGATCCGATAGCAGACCGGCGATCGGCAGAGGGACGCCCGCCAACACCACCCTGTCTCGAACGACACAAACGCCGCCTTGATTCGTCCGCAGCCAATCGAGGGCCACCCGCATGTCCGTTTCGTTGGTTCCAGCGATGATCAGGTTGTGGGCATCATGCCCGACACTGCTGGCTACGGCACCTGACTTCAGACCGAAATCCTGCAACAGGCCATACCCGACTCCGCCGTTCTTGCCGTGACGCTCGATCACGGTGAGAAAGCAAAGGTCTCGCTGCATCTGCAAGGTGGCTTGCCAGCAGTCCGCAGGAGAAAGAGTGCGCCGTTCGTGGAAGGTTAAGATTCCCGGCAGTGCCACGCGGAGAATATTGGCCGTCACCGGCTGCTTGGGCAGTGGCGGAGTAAGCGCCACGCCATCCCGAACATAGACCGTCCGATAGGCGGCAGCGGGGTATCGGTACGGTTGACTCAGCGCGGAATCCAGCAGAGGGGTGATTTTGCGGTTTTCCACCATCAACTGACCGCCATACCAGGTAGACTGCGGTTCGAGCGCCTCATTTAGGAGAACGATATCGGCGCGGCGTCCATGGCCCAAGGCACCGATCTCACCATCCATGCCGTAGCGGGTCGCCGGGTGGAGGGAGCCCAAACTCCAGGCCGTGGTGGGGTTAATTCCGGCCTCCCGGGCTTGGCGAACGACCCAATCCAGTCCAAAGGCAAAGAGATCATCGGCATCTCGATCATCGGTGCAAACGCAAACCCGTTTGGGGTTGGCACCCAGTCGGGTCACGGCCTGAATGGCCAGAGGGAGCGAATGCCAGGGCGTGGTTGGGTTACCGCCACGCAAGAAGATCCAAAGACCCGCCTCCAGGAAATCCTCGGCTATTTCCGCATCGATGGCTTCATGGGTATCGGTGATCCCACTGGCGGCACAGGCCGCCACGAATTCCCTCCCGTAGATATGACCACAGATGGGTCGCCCACGCTGAAGTGCGGCAGCCAGAATGGCGTGACTTCGTTCGTCTCCGAAGGCCACCGATACAAAATCCATTTTCTCACCGAGAGCGATTGCCTCTGGCCACCGGTCGAAAATACCCGCAATTTTCTCCGCCGTCAGGTCTCCGCCTGCGGTCTCGAAGGTGGCCGATGTCGCCGGTACGGTGCTGGGTACGGTGAGGAAAATATTGAGCGGAGCTTGCCGGGCGTCCTCCAACATCCATTCGATCCCGGCCACGTCGCACACATTCCCAATTTCGTGGCTGTCACAAAACAGAGTGGTCGTCCCGTTGAGCAACGCCGCCTCGGCATAGGCACAGGCCGTGATCATCGACGATTCTATATGGACGTGGGGGTCCACCAAGCCGGGGGCCAGTATACCCCCTTGCACATCGTAAATTCGTGTTCCGTGACTTTCGATGGCCGTCCCTGCTGGTTTGACCGCCGCGATCCGGCCTTGGTGAATCCAGATTTCGCGATCATCGAGCCATCGATCTGTGTAAGTAGATAGCAGTCGGGCTCCCCGCAGCACGAGTTCGGGAGCCAAACGCCCGGATGCCACCGCTGCCAACGTTCGAGTCAGGGTGTGGAGAGGTGGGACGAAAAAGCGTGTGGGTGGATTCATGCCGGGTCGGGTCGGTTTGGGCGACTGGAAAAACTGTGGGGTGAGTTGCCCTGAGGCGCAATTCTTGAAGTTTGACCGATGGACGGTCTCCAAGCAGGTTCGACGCGTGAACAGTCTCCTACGTGGATGTCTCGTTATTGGCGCGACGGCCCTGACGCTCTCGGCCCAGCAAATCCCGGTGGTGGAAAAGCACCTGCCCAACGGGTTCAAGCTGCTGTTGGTGGAGCGACATGAAGAGCCACGAATAGCGGGTGGATGGGTGGCTCACGTGGGATCGGCCAACGAACGTCCGGGCATCACCGGTATTGCCCACCTCTTCGAGCACATGATGTTCAAAGGGACACCAACCATCGGTACCACCGATGCGAACCGCGATCTGGATATTCTTGCCCAGCAGGAAGCCATCCGTGACGAAATGCGCGCCGAGGAAGCCCGGATGCGTCACGCACTGCGGAAAGGCGAGGTCGATGACATCACCAGCCCGGAAAGCAAGTCCGACCATTTCAAGGAGCTGGAAGCCAGGTTCCAAAAACTGATCGAGGCAGAGCGCCAGGTCTTGGTCAAAAACGAGTTCGACCGGATTTACACCACCGCTGGTGGTTCCGGGATGAATGCCTTTACTACCGAGGACATGACCGGCTATTTCATCACCGTTCCCGCCAACAAGCTCGAACTCTGGTGCTGGATGGAAAGCGAGCGACTGCTTCATCCAATATTCCGCGAATTCTATGCCGAGCGCGATGTGGTGTTTGAGGAGCGCCGGATGCGCACGGAATCAACCCCCACGGGAAAGTTTGCCGAACAGTTCAATGCCATGTTCTGGGATGCCCATCCCTATCACTGGCCGGTGATCGGATGGCCCAGCGATATCCCTGCGATTTCCAAGCGCCAGGCCGACGACTTTTATCAGCAGTTCTATCAGCCCGACAACATCACCCTGATTTTAGTGGGTGATTTTAACCCCGCCGCCGCCGAAGCCATGGTCACCCGGTATTTCGCCCGGATTCCCAAGGGTTCCAATCCGCCACCGGAAGTGACCACCCTGGAGATTCCGTCGGTTGGCGAAAAGCGGTACTACGCCGAGGCCGAAACCAATCCACAGATCGACATCCTTTGGCGCACGGTCGGGTTTGGTCACAAGGACAGCTACCCATTGGACGTCCTGCAACTGCTGCTGTCGGGTCGGACGGGGCGGTTTTATAAGGGCTTGATTCTGGGCCGACAGGTCGCCACTGAAGCGGGTGCGGCGCAAGATTCCCGCAAATGGGCGGGGGCTTTCGAAGTCGAAGCGGAAGTCCGTGAAGGAAAGACAACGGAGGAAGTAGAAGCCGCCCTTTATCAAGAGATCGAACGAATTAAGAACGAGCCGATACCGGCGGACGAACTGCAAAAGGTCAAAAATCAATTTGCAGCCGGCGAGTATCGAAAGTTATCGGCCAATTTCCCGATATTCCGGCAAGTGCTGATGAGTGATGGTTTGGGCGACTGGCGCGAGGTCAACGAAGCAGGCCCCCGACTTCAGGCGGTTACGGTGGAGGATGTTCAACGCGTTGCGAAGAAGTACCTGGTGAAAGAAAATCGTGCAGTGGCCGTTTACACCCGCAAGGCCGGAGCAGCGGCTCCCGGTGAGGACTCGGACCTCGTCGGCTTGACCCCCGAGCAGAAACCGATTGTCCGTCGGGTGATGCAGGCGTTGAGTCAGGAAACCGATGCCGCCAAGCTTCAGCAACAAGCCGAGGCCATGGAAGCCAAGCTGACGAGTGGCGACCCCAAGAAACTCCCGCTCCAGAAGCTGATCCTGAAAAAGGTCCGGGCTCGAATTGAAGAACTCAAGGCACCTTCGGCGGAGAAGAAGCCATAGTTCCGACCACAAAGCTGTTGCCGTTGAACCCGACGATCACTTCGGCAAATTTGTCCCACGAGGCCGCCATGCAGGTTGGCTGGTCAAAGATTCCGGTTGGATAATAGGCCACACGCGACCAGGTTGCTCCGGCATCGAGCGATCGAAAAATACCCCATTCGGAAGAGGTGGTAACCTTGCCATAAAAGTAAGCACTAAATGGGGCGTCTCCGGTGCGCCCAGATCCCGCACCCAAGCAAGTCGTGATGGCATATTCGATCCCAGGAAGCTTCTTGAAAGTGGCTCCCCCATTCGAGCTATGCCAGAGACCGTGTTGGCTGGCCCCATCCCATCCGTCGCAAAACCAAATGTCATTCTTTACAGCAAAATTCAAGGCGAGCTGGGAGTGATGATTAAAGGTGGGCAACCCAGCGGCTTCTTGTTTTTGCCAGGTCTTGCCGCCATCCGATGAAATATAAAAGCCTCCCGCCCAACTCCCGACAAAATAGAATTTGTCAGAAATAAACGGGTCAGACGCGAGGAGACGTTGCTTGAGCGAGAAATTCCAATAACCGCTTTTTAACGGGAACCCCGCGCTGGGACTCCAGGAATTGCCGCCATCACGCGAATAATAGGTGGGACCTTCGCCAGTCGGCAACCAGACCAAATGGTCGCTCCCGGTGGTCCAGCCGTCGCGACGACTGATCGCGATGCTTCCAGCGGCTCCCAGTGGCTTGCCTGTCGCTACATCCCTGGGCAAGCCAGCAAAACGCGACCACGATTTTCCGCCGTCGGCGGAGAAACCGGAATAGCTCTTACCCGAGCCGGTGTGATTGACGTCTGCCGTAACCACCGCAATGAAATCCGGTGAGTTAGGGCAGTAGGCGAGCCCGGTTCCATTGGATATCAATTGGTCCTGAAGCGGAATTTGATGCGCGGCAAATTGATCGACGTCCGACGTGACGAGCCCGGTCGCATCTTCAACGGCGAAAACGGCGGGACCCTTCGGAGGCATGATCACGTCGTGCGAGACGAATTCCTCGATTCCTACCGAGTCGATCTTCACTCCAGAAAGGGATGCTTTCGAACTTTGATCAGGCACCTGAAACTTAGCGATACCCTCATTCCCTTGGGCTATCCAACACATCCCATCGCGGTCAATGGTGACTCCTGCATTGGAGCGCCATCCGGGCTTTTGGGGCAGCCAACCCAGTTTGTTAGCAAAGACCATGTTGGGGCCTTGCATCGTCCAAGTGACTCCGCCATCCAGCGAAACACTAAGCCCACCACCGTCACTGATGGCGACGACGCAGCTGCTGTTTCGCGGATCGAAGGCGACGGAAAATGGGGTCCGATCCCAATCGAGTTGCACCCGCTGTGTCCTCCATTGACCACTTTCCCAACTCCAAAGGTCACGCGAACCACCGGAGACAACATGCAATATCCCTTTCGCATCCAACGTGGACCACCCGCAGGTCCCCTCCAATTTCGTTCCCAAACTGATATTGCCCCATGTTGCACCGCCGTCGTTACTTTGGAGAACGGAACCTTTGGGAATGAGGGCGAAAATTGTTCGTGAGCATTTCACTCCAGCCCGCTCAATCTGCCCT
>CAILNN010000095.1 GCA_903835555.1 uncultured Verrucomicrobiota bacterium | reverse complement strand
GCCAGCATCCAATGGACGAACTGCTCCTTCTCATTGGCACCAAAGAGGAACTGCCGGTCCACCACCCGCGAAATGCAATGGTAATACCCCCGCCCTTCCTGAGAATCCAACTTGAGCCGTGGCTGTCGCATGAACAAAAGGTAACGCGTCCGAGAAAAATGTCAATGCAAGTGACCTGGCCCTTGGTAATTATCCCGGGAGTCTGACACCGTTTTCACGGTCCCGGGAAGGGGGTGATTCTGCACTACAACACTTTTGAAAATCTGCCCCCCTGATTTCCAATTACTTGCGCGGTGAAAATTACCGAAAATCGCAGTTTTTGAGGTTGAATCCGCTAAGTCGGGTTAGCGCCGTGATTGCCGCCATTTGTCCAACCCGACCGCCAGGACAATCACCACCCCGATGATGATTTCTTGTGTGTAGGTTTGCCATCCCAACTGGTTCGTGCCGTTGCGCAGGAGCGCCATAATCAAGGCACCGATCAGGGACCCGGTCACGCTTCCCACGCCGCCATTGAGACTAGCTCCACCAATCACCACAGCGGCGATGACATCCAATTCCAGACCCACGGCCACCGTTGGATCCCCTTGGGTCAATCGAGACATTTGCAACAGGCCGGAGAGCCCAAACAAAAGGCCCGCCACGCCGTAGCTCGCCATTTTGACCGTTGCCACCCGTACCCCACTGTAACGCGCGGCTGTCTCATTGGCTCCTACGGCGAAAACCTGACGCCCGAAAACCGTCCGGCGGAGCAGCACTCCAACCACGCCTGCCAAGGCCAGCAACAGCCAAACACCGATGGGAAGAGGCCAGAACTCACCGGGATTGAACCGTGCCATGAGTAGTCCCACGGCAGAGTCAGCAGGTGCATTGATGGTGGCGTTATTCCCCAGCCACTTGGCTCCGCCTCGCACCACCCCCATCATCCCCAAGGTGACGATGAACGGCATCATTCGGAACCCGGCGATAATGGCTCCATTGATCAAACCGATACCTGCACCCGTCGCCAGGAGAGCCAACACCGTTGTCCACAGCGGCCACCCAGACTCCAGCAAACGGGCTCCCAAGACCCCCGTAAAAGCCACCACCGACCCCACGCTCAGGTCAATGCCACCTCCTACAATCACCAACGTCATTCCCAAGGCCCCCACGGCAACAATCACCGTTTGCGTTAGGATATTTTTCAGATTGCCGCCTGTGAAAATGAACTCCCGCTCTTCGGTCAGCGCGAATAAACCGCAGACCAACAACAAGCCGAGAAACGGACCGCCCGATCGAAGGAGACGAGAAAATCGTGACATGAATTCCAGAAAGCGAATGGGAAGGACAGATGCGGGCACGATCCTCAAACGCAACGCCCAAGGTAACCAAGACGGCCCTCTCTCAAAATCGCTGATCGGTCTTATTCTTTGAGGTACTTGGCAATGGGCGGGGCCAGTAAATCGGCAATTGCCGGGTCGTTCATGTTGTCGTGTGTGACCAGACTCACTCCGGTATCGATGCGCTTTTCCACCGGTTTGCCCTGCAAATGGGATACCAGGGTCATGACGCCGAGATATCCCATTTTGATCGGGTCCTGGACCACCAAAGCCTGAAGATCGTTGTTCCTAAGATCGCGTACTGACTGGACCCCGGTATCGAAGCCGATCAGCTTTACTTTTCCCCCGGCTTTGCCGATGTCCCGCAGCGCCTTGGCCATGCCGATGGTCACCGTTTCATTCGGACAAAAAATGCCGGTCACGTCCCGCCCATAGCGATTCAGCAGGTTTTGTGACGCCTGATAAGCCGTCTCCCTCGTCGCTCCCGAATGTTGGTCCGACGAGATCAGCTTCATCTCGGGGAAAGCCTTCAGAGCGTCCAGAAAGCCGTTTTCACGGGCCTCGGTGGAGGCGCTGCCCACCTGATACCGGAGGAGAACGATTTGGCCCTTTCCATCCAACAGCTTGGCCAGGTACTGACCCGCGAGTTGGCCACCCTTGAAATTATCGGTCGCCACAAAGCTCACCTGGCGGTCGGATTTCAGGTCGGAATCAATAACCACCGTCGGTACGCCTGCCTGAGCCGCGCTGGCCACTGGCGCTACCAGGGCTTGGGAATCCAAGGGTGCCAGCACGATACCATTGACCTTGCGAGCGGTAAAATTCTCAACCACTTGGATTTGCTGGTCGCGATCGTCCTCCCGAAGCGGTCCCTTCCAAAACAATTTCACCTTGATGCCTTGGGCATTGAGCTCTTGTTCAGCCTTACTGGCACCGGCGTGCACCGATTTCCAGAATTCATGGGTGGTGCCCTTGGGAATCACCGCCAAGGTCAGGGAAGAAACCGGATCGGCGGCCAAAATCCCAAAGGATAGGCCGATCCACGCAAACCAAGCACGCAAACGGGAGGTCATGGAAGTAAGCGTAGAAAGCCCCAGTCCACAAAAGCAAGCCGCGTTCCTCACGCCTTGACCCTGAATTCGGGCCAAAACACCGGATATCCATAGAAATTCTTGCATACGTTCCATTTTTGTTGACGGGAATCCCTTTTTTTCTTCCGCCGATCAGGCGTGGCGGGGAAACCGGTCGAAAAAATCATCCGTTCCCTTTACCGGTCCGAGGCGGAGGATGATATCAATAGGGGTATTCCTGAAAATCGCTATATAGTAATAGGAATCCCTCTTAGAGTGATTTCAATATAATATTTTATCGGTTAAGAAATTAGCTGAGTTAGCTTAGTATGTGCCTTAGAAAGGGGGTCCGAAAAACGATGAAAGTGGCGCAATTTCGCAAAAACAAGTGGAATAATCCATGGCTTGTTGTATTTCTATCTCGCGGTTCGAAACATCAACTATCAACTATCAACTCAGTTAACCTAAGTTACTATATGAAGATCAATCGTCCTCAGCTCGTCGGCGCAGTCGTCACACTTCTTGCCGCCACCCAGGCAAACGCCGCTCTCATTAACGGCGAAATCAACTTCGCCGGTTCGGCGACGTTGAACCAAAGCGCATCGACTGCTACGAGCATCGTCGCCTTTAACAACGTTACCGTTGGTTATGGCACCCAAGAAGGAGCTTACGCTACCACTGTGCCGCTGGATGGCGACGCCGTCACCTTTGGCACCTTCAGCTTCTCGTCCGGTGGTAGCTTGTCGCTTTCGCCCAACCCGGTGACGGTCTGGTCCTTCAACGATTTGGGTGTGAATTACAGCTTTAAGCTGACTTCCGTTGTCTCAGCAGACGTGAGCGTACACAACAAGGTGCCGACTTTGTCGGTTGAGGGCTTTGGGATGGCCCATATCGACGGATATCAGGATACCCCGGGCGATTTCACCATCACACTCACCGGAAAAAACGCTCACGTCACCTTCGGTGCCGCGTCCTATGCCCCCGTTTCGCACCCCAGTGGTCCCGTTCCCGAGCCCTCCAGTTGGGCGATGATTAGCGGACTTGGCCTCGTCAGCTACAGCCTTCTCCGTCGCGTTCAAAAGTAATCCTTTTGCCCGGAAATGGCTGTCCCGCTGATTCTCGTTCGATCCTGTACCCCTCTCTACCAGGCCGGGACCGACCAGTGGGAAACACTTTGGTAGTTGAAGTTGACTAGGTCGTGGCTCTGGGTGGAGTCACGGCCTAGAAACTGAAAATGTAGGTGACTCGATACAGCTCGTCATACGGGCGCGGCGAGTTCACCGGTAAATCAACCCCAAACATCAACACGTGGTGGCGGCCAAGCGTGCCGCGAATTCCAGGTGTCACGGTAATCACCGTCCGCCCGCGATGTCCGCCATCCAAGTCAGTCTTAGAGTACGCCTCGACAAATGTACTCAGGTTCCCGATGGCCCTCACTGGTGAAGTCCAGGTGCGGGCCAAACTCAAGTCATAGGTCAAATCATTTTGACGGGCTGACGGTGTTCGGGGACCCAGCAATGTTTCTTCCTGCACGTGCCAATAGACCCCGACGTGACTTAGTCCAACCGGGCTCAGGTCGTGCCATCCCGCCAGGGCAAATCCGGATAAAGTTTGGCGATCTCCCAACCCACGGTTTGGAGCGGTCAATTTCCAGTTGAAGGCGTATGAGGCGTCTTCCCGGTCTATGAGCTGAATCCGGGTCAATCCGCCATAGGTCCAGCCATTTCGCCCGCCGCCCGCCTGTTTATCCACCTCCTGAATGGTTCCAAACCCGCCGAGCATCAATCGCCTATTGAGCGCGTACTCGATCAGCGGGCTGGCGTATTCGACCCGCTTGTCCCCACTCGCGGAAGTGGGATTTTCCAGATAAGCATCCGTTCGCAGCGATTGCAGAAGCAAGTTGGATTGCACCCGAAGCAAGGTCAGGTCCGGCGTTCCATCTGGATGCGGGCGTTTCGCCCATCGATCACTCCAACCGGCCGAAAAAAGATTCTCCAGCGTCAGGTCGGCAAGAGGCTCTCCCTGTCCTGCCAAGGAAGGTAGCGGTAGCGGTTTTTCGACATCAAAGGCCATGGTCTTCTCCAGTCCATCGGCAAGGCTCGGGACAAAACCCAACAGTCCTAGGGCTACGATAACGGCTGCGTGGGTTGAAATGCGTCGCATAATGGGAATTATATAGGACCCCGGCACCCGTTCGTCTCCCCCTATCTTGGCCAGAGAACATCGTCGATTGGCCCTGATTTTACTTTGTCAGAGTTTCAAGGGCATTACCTGCCGGAATCTATTTCGATCGATTCCCTGGCCGATGACGACGGGATGACACCAATCGCAAGCTCGCCAACTCCTTTGCCGAGACCCTTGCCGATGATTGGGCCGTCCGGCATCTTTACCCCTGTTTTTGATACTCACCAAAATCGCTAGAGATGAATTCCGCCCCCAATTTGACCGTTCGTCCGCCCCGCAGCCCGCGCGTCCGCCTCGGCGGCTATGTCATCCTTCCCCGAATCCTCGATAAAGGAAGAGCCGAATTAGCGGGGACAGCGGGCGAGTACAAATACAACAACCCGATTGACCGCCACTGGTTTCGCTTTACCGGCATCGACCCGGCGGCGCTCAAGGCCGAGCTCGCATCAGGTAGAGGTGATGGCGAAATTCTTGCGTGGATTCACAATCAAACACCCCTGCTACGAACTCCATGGGAAATCCAGCAATGGAGCGCTTACCATAACGAACGCGGACCCGATGGCGACGTGGAGACCCTGGAATATTTTACCAAACGGGTGGGCGACCTGAGCCGCGATCGTGAAGACATACGGTCGTGGTTCGACTATCTGGACCTGGACGACCACGTCCACTTTGGTGGCAAGCCATGAACCCTCGCCCGCCCCTGCCTCCTTTCACCGAAGAGACTGCCCGTCAAAAAGTGCAGGCGGCAGAAGACGCTTGGAATAGCCGAAATCCCGAGCGTGTTTCTTTGGGCTACACGGAAGACACCGAATGGCGAAATCGGGCTGAGTTCATTCACGGGAGAGCGGCGGTCGTCGAGTTCCTGCGACGTAAATGGAACCGGGAGCTGGACTACCGGTTAAAAAAGGAACTTTGGGCGTTCACCGACAATCGCATCGCCGTGAGATTTGAATACGAATGGCACGATGATTCCGGTCAGTGGCACCGGTCCTATGGGAACGAGAACTGGGAATTCGACGCCCTCGGCTACATGAGCCGACGGTATGCGAGCATCAATGACCTGCCGATTCGGGAGACCGATCGCCGCGTCCGCTAGCCACCGCCTTTTGGCAGAGAAGGCTATTTCCGCTTGGTCGTCGCGCGTAGCAACCGGGCTCCAAATCAAGAGGGTTGACCCGTTCCGATGCCGAGGAATTTCTCCCCCACAGATGTAAAGGAATGGAAACATTCTTTCTGGCCTTTCCCTCCCCGGTCAGGGAAAACTGGCATACCCGTTGCATTCAACGCTTTTGGGTCGAGGCAAGGCGTTGTTTGGTGAATTATTTTCACGGCATGAAGGGTTGACTGCCTCGTTTTTGCCATACCGCAAATGAACCAACACCAATACAAAATCGCCACGGCTTGCGCCTTGGCTCTCTCCGCCCAGTCTGCCTGGGCTCAATCTTCAACCAACGCGCCATCAACCATGGCGACCACCGTAATTGAAGGGATTCCCCTGGAGGAAACAATCGTACCCACTGCCCGACCATTCAACTCGGTTTACGGCAGTGACATGAGCATCCTGGATACTCCGCGAAACGTCACCATCATCAGCCGAACTCAGTTGGATGCCATCAGCATTCACGACGTCCGGGAATTCTCCAAACTCACTTCGAGCTCTTACACGACCTCCAACTTTGGTGCTCCAACGACCCCATCCATCCGTGGTCAATATGCCGACACCTTTGTCAATGGCTCCCGGGTCGGGTTGACTTCCAACGGGAACGGTTTGCCCATCAACTTCAATTCGGTTGAATCGGTCAACATCGTCAAAGGCCCCGCCTCGGTCGTTTATGGCCCTTCGCAATATGTGGGCGGCTATATCGATTACATCACCAAGCGACCTTATTTTGATGAATTTCATGGGGAGGTCTTCGGTGAATTCGGGATGTACGACCAACAGCGCTGGGGTTTGGATTTTGGCGCACCCATCGGCAAGGACAAGAACATGGGCTACCGCGTCAGCTATTCCGGCGAAAGCTCAGGCAGCTACTACGTGGATGGCTTCAAGAAGACCGAAGCGCTGTACGGTGCGTATAACTGGACACCCAGCGATACCTACGAACTCTTCATCGATAGCGAAGTCTTCTGGGCCAATTATACCGAAAACTTTGGCATTAACCGCCCGACTCAGGCTTTGATTGACCACGGACTCTATCAGACTGGGGTGAATGACAACGGTGGCACGTCCCCCACCCCAACGGACCCCCAAAACTCGAAAAACGTCGGCTCCGGCTTTTACCCCAATAACATTCTATTGGGCCCGGTGGTTCCCATCAGCCGAAGGAACCGATTGCTGCGCCCGGACGACCAATCCTCCGGCACATCCTACAACCTGCAGGCGATCCAGACCCTCAAGCTCACCGAGGATTCGCAAATCGTCGACACGACATCGTTCCACTACGTTCGTCGGAATACCCAAAGCTCTTATCTTTACTCGGAAATCATCGATCCCAGTTGGTCCCTGGAAAACCGGGCCGAATACCGTCTGACCTTGGAGCAACATTCCATTAACACGGGTCTTGATATTCGTTACCAGAGCGTCCGCGCCTACAACGATTTTTACAACGAACCGGCGAATGCCTGGGACCTGACTCAGAACCACGGGTCTATCAACTACTTCAATTCGGTCAATTTCCCCAGCCCCTACACCCAGTTCCCAGTCCCGGGAACCAGTTGGAAAAACCGCTACTTCACCCCGGACAACGGGGACTCCGGCGTCTCGACCGCCCTGTTCGTCGGTCCCTTTATCCAGGAAAACTGGAAAATCACCGACCAACTATCCCTGCTTGCCGGTGCACGTGCCGACCTGCTGGCACCGGACTACCACGTCAGTTGGACCAATGGTTATTTGGCTGACAACACCGTGGTCGTCCTGCCCAACGCCAATGCCTCGTTAAACTACAAGTGGACGCCCCAGGTTTCCAGTTATGTAACCTATAATTATAGCCAAAACCCGGTGGGTGCCACCGGAAACGGAGGAGGCATCACCACGAGCGGCAACAATCAGTACTCCAACGCCAATCTGCGCAATAACGCGATCCTTTATGAGACCGGCACCAAGGTGTCCCTGTTTGGTAATCAACTTTTCGCAACGGGTGCCTTTTTCTTCCAGGAACGCGACGATCGCCAGCAGGACCTTTCCGTGGTTACCTTCCGGACCCGCGGAATTGAGGCGGAACTGAACTATCAGCCCGACCGGCATTTCTTCGCAACCTTCGGATATTCCTATATGGACTCCGAAGTCAACGCGACACAGTTCTTCGTGAATAATACCGATATCCCGGGCTATGTGAATTACGCGACCTTCGCCGCCACCCGCGGACCGGGTCCGTATCGCCGCCAAGGCCTTCCCGACCATCTGTTCAACGTACTGGCCAGCTATAAGTTCGACAACGGTTTCGGGGTCTCGGCCAACGTCGTGGCAACCACGGAAATCAATAACGATGTGGCAGGCAATATCCGGATTCCAGCGCAATACACCCTCGACGTGTCAGCTTTTTATCAGCACAAACGGTTTGAAGCACGCCTGAGCCTCCTCAACGTAACCGACCAAAAGAACTGGAGCGCACCCAACTACGTCTACGGTCAGGAATCCATTGTTGCCGACCTCCCCTTCCGGGTTGAAGGACGCGTGACGGTTAAATTCTAAGCCGCCTCCGGCCTTGTCACCACTTGGCCTATTGTTGACGGAAACCCCTTCATGGCCGCCGTGCTGATTAACCCCACGGCGGCCTTTTCTTTGGTCGCTTTACCCATGACCCTTGCTCCGATTGCCCATTTCTGGATTCGCTGGCTTCCTTGGTTTTTTCTGGCAAGGATTGGATGGTGTTCGGCGTTACTCGCGGAGCCCCTGTTTCGGCCCAAGGTCATGATTGTCAGCACCTTTGAAATAGGTGCCGACACCGGCGACAGACCGGGTGAATTTCAATTTTGGGTGGAGCGCGAACACCTCACCAACTCGCTGCCAATCCCCGGGGTCGACCATCCACTCCGATTTCGGGATGATGGTCTCTTTGGCTGCGTGAGCGGTACGACCGTTCGTTCCGCCGAACAGTTGCTTCTGGTGGGGCTCGACGCCCGGTTCGATTACAGCCACACATATTGGCTGATCAATGGAATCGCCGGCGTCAATCCGGCCAAGGCCAGCGTTGGAAGCGCCGCTTGGGCGCGCTGGGTGGTGGACGGCGACCTCGGGTACGAATTGGATGCCCGCGAAATACCAGCGGATTGGCCCCATGGGTTGATACCGCTTGGGGGAAAAGTCCCAAACAAGTCCGTTGCCCCTCCCGCATGGGCACCGAAACCGATGGCTTGGGAGCTCGACCGTGGCTTGGTTAATTGGGCTTATGCGCTTTCTTATTCGGTGGTCATTCCCGACTCCCCCGAAGCTGCGACTCACCGACGCCTGTTTACCAATTGGCCCGCTGCTCAACTTCCTGCCCATGTCCTGCTCGGGGATAGTCTGGCTTCCGGGCGCTATTGGCACGGTCTTCGCCAGAATCAATGGGCTATCGATTGGGTTCGCATTCAGACCGGTGGCCAGGGAGATTTCGCCATGACCGACATGGAAGACCATGGACTGATGTCAGCCCTCCACCGGCTTTCTAAACTCGGTCGAGTCGATGCCCGACGAGTCCTTGTGCTCCGCACAGGCAGTAATTATTCCGTGCCGCGTCCAGGCCAATCCGCTGCCGAAAGCCTCCAAGAAGAATATCAGGGCATGCGCCCTGCTTTGGAGGCCGCCTACCGTACCGGTAGTGTGGTGGTCGATGCATTGGTATCCAATTGGTCGCGATTTCAAGATTCAATTCCGGTTTCTCCAGATCCATGAAGCTATCATTTCTAAGAAAGACGGGAATCCAGCGACTTTACGTCGTTACCCATTTTTTGTTGCTCAGTGCCCTTCTTTCCGGTTCCACGCGGATTGGTGCCGAAAGTTTCGATGCCCAGTTTGAGCGCATAAAGAAATCCGCCACGCCCGCTCAACTATTCACACTCCTCTACGCGGCTCCCAAGGCAGGAGACCTCCATCATCATATCGGTGGCGATTGGCGCATGGAGGACCTTTACCGAATTGCCACCAATGCTTTAACCGCCGAAGGCCAGCGCTTTTACACCCGGGTCCGCGCCGGTTCCTGCCCTGAGGAGGGCAACACCTGGGTCCGATTCGCCACGATCTCCCGTCGCACATGGCAGGCGCTTCCGGAGTGTCAGCAAGGCGAGTTTGTCGCTCTGGACCAACTAACTGCGGTACAGGTGACCGATTGGATCAATTCGCTTCGACTCGATCAACCGGGGGAAGGACGGGACGAGTTTTTTGAGCGCATCTGGCCTCGATTAGGTGCTCTTCAGCAAGACCCGTATGTGGGAATGGAAATGCTGGTCGAAACCATGAAGCGCTATGGAGCCGAGGGGGTCCGTTACCTCGAACCGCAAACCATTCCCGACTACTGGATCGATCCCGACGGCAAGGCTGTCGATGGAGAAGCCTTTTATGAGCGTATGAGCCGCCGCCTCAGGCAACCGGATGCCGTCGCCACCGGCGTGGACATTCGTTTCCAAGTTGTGGTCATTCGCTTTCTTCCCATTGCCGAACAACGGGTCGCTGCGGCCTACGACTATGTGGACCGCCATCGCGACTTGTTCGTCGGCATCAATATGGCCGGCCGGGAAGATAACAATAAGGGCTATCCTCGCCGTTTTCTCGATATCTACCGGCAAATGCGTCACCGCTATTCCGGTATTGGACTCTCCATCCACGGTGGCGAAGCCGATGAGCCCAATGCCCACGGAAGAGACACCTTGCTTCTCGGGGCAACCCGTTTGGGCCATGGCGTCAACCTGATCACCGATGAAGACCTTCTCCTCCACTTGCGGTCCGGCGTTGCCATGGTGGAAATCAACCTCGTTTCCAACCTACTGCTCGAATATGTCAAAGACTACAAAGACCATCCATTTGCGGAATACCTGAGGACGGGCATTCCGGTCGCCTTGTCGACCGATGACTCGGGAATGTGGGACTCCGGCATGACTGAAGAGTATTATACGGCGGTCAAAGAATTCCATGTCACCTGGAGCGAGCTGAGTGCCATGGGAACCAATAGCCTGCGCTGGTCATTCGCGGATCCCACTCTTAAGGCCAAGTTGTTGGAGGACTACCGGCAGTCGTTGACCCGATTCGAGCAACGATTTGGCGGTGCCAACTGGGCGGAGCAGTTAAAGTTGGTTCACCCGGTAGCCTACGGATACGCCCGTCGTCGTTGGAATATCACCTTTTGATATTATGCTGAATCAATGGTTTAAGTTGACGGCCCATGGCACGAACATTCGCCGGGAGGCCATCGCCGGCCTGACGACTTTCGCCGCCATGGCCTATATTCTGGCGGTTAACCCCTCCATCCTCAGCCAGGCAGGAATGGACAAAGCGGCGCTGATCACGGCTACTGCCCTGGCGTCGGCGTTGATGACCGTAGTAATGGCATTGGCGACCAATTACCCCATCGCTCTCGCCCCGGGTATGGGCCTCAATGCATTCTTCGCCTTCGGGCTGTGCCTCGGTGCCAAGATTCCCTGGCCCGCAGCTCTTGGCTTGGTGTTCTACGGAGGCGTCATCTTTTTTGTGCTCAGCGTGACGGGAATACGCCGGCAAATTATTGAAGCGATTCCGCATGAGATGAAGTTGGCGATCACCTGCGGGATCGGCTTATTCATCGCCTTTATTGGACTGAAAGGTGGAGGCGTTGTCGTTGCCCACCCTGTTACCTACGTCGCTTTGGGTAATTTTGGCCAACCCGCACCGCTCCTCGTTCTTGGAGGGATCATCCTGGCCGCGGTGCTGGTATGGCGAAAAGTGCCTGGGGCGATCATCCTTACGGTGGCTTTTCTGACACTGGTTGGTATGGCCATCCCTTCACCATCCGGAGGAACGCTCACCCAGCATCCGACGGAAATCTTTGCTGCACCGCCATCTCTCGCACCGCTGTTTGGCAAACTCGACCTCGGCTATTTCTGGAGTCACTGGCAGGCCTGCCTTCCGCTTCTTTTGGCCCTCCTGTTTGTCGATCTTTTCGACAATATGGGCACCTTGATCGCGGTCTGCCAGCGTGCAGGTTTGTTGGATGCCGCCGGTAACCTCCCTGGTTTGGGCCGCGCCCTCGCTGCGGACGCGGCCGCCGCGATGGTTGGGTCGACACTGGGAACCTCAACCGTGACGAGTTATATCGAATCCGCAGCGGGGGTCGAAGCCGGGGGGCGAACCGGATTGACGGCGATCACCACCGCCATTTGCTTCCTACTGGCCCTTTTCCTGAATCCCCTGATTTCCATCATCCCGGCTGCGGCCACCGCTCCCGCCTTGGTGATCGTCGGTATCTTCATGATGCAGAGTGTCGGCGAACTGGACCTCAAAGACTTTAGTAAAGCGGTGCCAGCGGTGGTCACCATGCTGGCCATGCCGCTCACCTTTAGCATCGCCGAGGGCATTGCTTTGGGATTTGTGGTTTATGTCGGGCTCAATGTCCTGATTGGCCGGGGAAAATCCGTCCGCCCACTAGCCTATGTGCTCGCCGCTCTTTTCCTTCTCCATTTAATTGCCCGCTAAGACTCGAGAACCCGAATTTCCCCACAAGCCTGGGACCTCGATGGGTAGTCGCATGGCCGTGCAGAAATCGCATCAACGGTTCGTTTTCCATCATGCTATTTCAATATTTCTCATACGACGAACCTAGTTGCCTGAGTTACCGAGGCGTCGGAGTGATATCCGTCCAGTTCTTCTCGATCCAGTCGAGGCACTCACGGCGCTTTCCCCTTGGACCAACTGTTGTCCAACCCAAAGGAATCGGGATGGAAGCAGGCCACAAGGAATGCTGGTTCAGGTGATTGACCAGAACAATGAATTCACGGCTTTCATCGTCAAATGGGTTGACTATATCCATAAATTGACTTCTTTATTTTTCCTTCGAGACAGTAATTTTTCGGGCATGTTCGGCAATTTTTCTGGCGAGCCCTCCAGCGTCCTCACGAACGCAGGATTCATGGTCGCCAGGCGTTTCGTCGACGATTAGATTCGGGCAGTACTTGGCCCAACGCCGGGCAATATGCCGACGTATGGGCAAAGGGGTCTCCTGGCTGAAGAGGAGCAGAACCGGACCCTCGAATTTCCGAATTCGGAAATCACTCAACTGCCAATAATCATTGGCATACAGAATTTGCTCTTCCTGTTTTCTAACTCTTGCCTGTTGACCTTTAGGCTGAGTCTTGCTTGCAGTCGCGAAAAGCGGCCATTTAGCTGCGACAGCAGTCACTTCCTTCCACCGCGCTCTTAGTTGAATTCCAGGTATCGTCCAGTAGTCCTCTACCAATGTCAAAAAACGGAGAAGGCCATAAGCTTTTAACGCTATTTGTGACGGGCTCGCCCCCAGCGCTCTGCCAATCCGCACGGAAATGGCCCTCCCGCTACGAACCAGCCAGGATGGCGGGGTCGTATCCACTAGGATGATGCCCGCAGGCGCACGACCCGCTTCGGTTAATTGACAGGCAGCCTCGAAGGCAATCAGTCCGACGCGACAATATCCTCCGATAAGGAGTGGCTTTTCCGGCGAGAATTGACGCAGGTAATCAACATAAAGTCGGCCCGAGACTGAATTGTGGTGAATGGTCCATTCCTCCAATGGAATATTCGGGAATGATTTACCAGTCACCGGAAGGTCGATTGGCCAATCTTCGAGAGACCATGGTAGTGCATCAAACCAAACGGTCGATAGGGTCGCCAAATTCGATTCCTGATCCGATTTTCGCCCCCTTGCCACCGTTAACTCGGCGGCAAGTTCGGCAACGGTCGGATGCAGCAGGACGCTTCTCACTGGCAGTTCCACTCCCAACGCCTTCTGGATGGCAGCAACCAATCGAACGGCCTGTAGTGAATGCCCTCCGATCTGAAAAAAGTGATCGCGACGTCCGACTTTTTGGACCCCCAGGACGGACGCGAAGATTCGGCACAGTTCCTCCTCGTCCCGGTTCTGCGCAGCTTCGGTTTCCTTCGGTTCCAATTGAGGTAACGGCAGAGCCCGTCGGTCCAGTTTGCCATTGGGCGTGAGGGGCAGTGAATCCAGGACAACCCATCCGGTGGGGATCATGTAATCCGGCAGTTTCCTCCCGAGCTCCGTCTGGATTGTTCCTAATTCTGTCTTTGTTCCCTGTGCAGGGACGACGTAGGCAACCAATTGAACAGAGGCTGTCTCGCTGGTATTGGCAATGACGGCCGCCTGCCCAACGCCTGCCAATTGCCGCAGGGCAATCTCGATTTCCCCCAATTCGATCCGGAAACCGCGAATCTTGATTTGATGGTCTGACCGCCCCAGAAACTCAAGGGCACCATCTGGACGCCATCGACCCAGGTCCCCCGTGCGGTACATTCGAGCTCCCGGAATGGGCGAATAGGGATTGGACACGAAGCGTTCTGCTGTCAAAGCGGAAGCACCGGAATAGCCGATCGCCAACCCCGTGCCCCCCAGGTAGATTTCCCCTGACATCCCAATTGGGACAAGGTTTAGACCACGATCCAAGACAAGAACTGTGGTTTCATTAATAGGACGTCCAATCGGGACCGGTCGATCGGCATCGTTGCTCACCGGAACCGTGTGGCAGGTGGCAAAGGTGGTTATTTCGGTCGGCCCATAGCCATTGATCAATCGGCATTGGGGATGAGCCGCTCTAAACTTATGGACATGCTCGGGTGAAAGCACGTCTCCGCCGGCCAGAAGTTGAGTTAGTCCGCCCATGGAACCCAGCTCAGCATCAACCATGGCGTGAAACAAACCAGAGGTGAGCCAGAGTGTATTGATCCGGCTGGTTCGTAGACTTCGGGATATTTCCGACAAAGAAAGCAGCCCCGGCGGTGCCAGGACGACCGTTCCCCCGTTAAGCAGCGGGCCCCAGATTTCCAGCGTCGCCGCATCAAAGCTCACGGGGGCCATTTGGAGCATACGAACGCTTGCATCCAAGCGCATGTAGTTGGGTACCCTCACCAATCGAACTATAGCTCCGTGCGGGGTCACGACCCCTTTCGGAGTTCCGGTTGAGCCCGAGGTGAAGACAACATAGGCAGCAGACTGACTCGTGATTGTCCCTGGACGGCTCGCGTGCGTCGGATGGGTCCCCCCAAGAGAGGAGTCCGTTGAAATTGAAAACTCAATTTTCGTCAATCCTGAGTCCGGATAATCCGGACCTGGAAT
>CAILNN010000094.1 GCA_903835555.1 uncultured Verrucomicrobiota bacterium | reverse complement strand
GGTTGGTGCATTGCCGAACGCGGACGTGGGGAGAATATTCCGCTTTAGTGGCCCATGGTCGGTCACTGACGCATACTCTTCCGCTTGGACTCTTCCTCGGCCTGTTCCTGGGCGTTCGCTAGGACCTTGGCTTCGTTGACCGCATGGTCTGGTGAGCCGGGCAACTGGATGGCGCTTTTTGAATTCGTGCGGAAGCATGTCTGACCTTTTCTACGATGCGAGCCGCGACATCGCTTACCCGCAGCAGGGTGAAGGGGTGTATGCGGGGGAGTGAATAGTGCTGATCGAAATGGCGGGGTAAGATGTGCTGACTTGGAAAACCACAAAACCCCCACCAGATTATGGTGGCGAGGGTTGATGGAGATTTCAGAAACCGGCTTATCGATTCGTGTCTACCAGCAGCCGATAGTAAAGGGCTTTGCGGATGGAATGGTAGGCATTCACCAAATCATCTTTCGCTTGGGCTTTGTGGCCACCAAAAACATCAGGGGCGGCATCCAGATTTCGGAGGGCGAGTTCGATGTTGCGCATGGCCTTAACCATGTTGGGGTGCGCATCTTCTTCTGCCCGCATCAAAGTTTTTTCACTGGGGTTTGGAGCCTTGATACCGATGATTACCTCAATGCTGATTTTTTGTTTGATGACAACGACATCGTTTGCATTCGCGACAAAACCGGCCAGCAAGGCGAAGCAGACTGACAATGCAACACGTTTGATTGGTTTCATGGAATGAATCTAATTTTGGTTCTGAGTGGTTAGCCAGAACATCCTACGAAGATAAATTCCGGGGGCAAGGCTTTTTTGAACGCTGGTGAACAGTGTTGCCAATGACGGGCCGGAGGCCCGCGGATTAAACGCGGCACTGGTGGTTTTGTATTGGCAAATCGGGCAACGCATCCGCACGGACATCCTGCGTTACCAGCGAGCGGAATATGGGGAGGAGATTTTGCCGACGCTGTCGGCAAAATTGGTGCCAGAGTTTGGTCAAGGTTTCAGCTCGCGGAATTTAGCGCGCATGATTTCGTTGGCCGATGCGTTTCCCGATCAACAGATTGTCGTGACACTGTCACGTGAATTGGGCTGGTGCCATTTCGTCGAACTCGGCAGTGATTTCGGCTTCCTCGCCCGGCAAGAACGTATCGTGGTGGGTCGCAGTCGCTTCGCCCACAAGGTCAGCTGAAATTGGATCATAAGGGTATTCATTCATGTCCATTTTCGGTATCGACGACCTCCTGGGCGTTTGGCGTTACCGCTTGTTCGTGGCGGAATCGGCGCAGCCGGTTCTAGAATTCCTTTGCCGACGGTCGGTATTTGTCCGCCGCCGGGCGGTCGCCCTCTTCTAGCGTGACGGCTTGTCCCGTTCCCGGGGCTTGCCATCGTTGATACGGGAGGCGCACCCTGGCGAAGCGCTGATGTCGGACCATTGGTCACCGGAAGAAGTGGAAGCGACCGTCTCGGATTACCTTGAGATGCTCGCGATGGAGCTTCGTGGTCAATCCTTCAACAAGGCCGAGCACAACCGCATCCTCCTGAATCGCCTGAATCATCGGAGTAGAGGAGCCATTGAACGCAAGCACCAGAACATCAGCGCGGTGCTCATCGACCTCGGTTACCCGTACATCGATGGCTACAAACCGCTTTTCAATTATCAGGACTTGCTCTATCGCGTTGTCGCAGAACGATTCAAAATGAAAACCGATTTGCGCCTTTCTGTCGAGGCGGCCGTGGTGCAGGACGTGGAAATGCCCCCGACCGTAAATGATCTACTCGCCATCCAAGTCGCTCCGCCGATCCGGGCGAAGGACACGCCAAAATTCTATGACCGGGTGCCGCTCGTGCGTGAGCCGGTTTTGAGGAATTATCTGGAAATGGAGTCCCGAAACCGGTCTTTGGGAACTGCTGGAGAAAAATTGGTTGTAGAATATGAGCACCAACGGCTTTGGAAGGCGGGCAAGCGAGATTTGGCTAACCGAATCGAGCACGTTTCGAACACCAGGGGCGACCATTTTGGCTTCGACATTCAGTCGTTCGAAACCGATGGCCGGGATAGGTTGATCGAAGTGAAGACAACGCGCTTTGGCGAGCTGACACCGTTCTTCGCGTCAAAAAACGAGGTGGAAGTTTCCGCTCAACGGGAAGCGGAGTATCAACTTTACCGCCTCTTCAAATTCACCGACCAGCCACGGCTTTTTATTCTTCCGGGTTCCCTTCGGAAGAGTTGTTCGCTAGACCCCATCCAGTTCTCGGTCCTGCCCATCTAGCATGGTGTAATCGAAAGGGCTTACAGGTTGC
>CAILNN010000093.1 GCA_903835555.1 uncultured Verrucomicrobiota bacterium | reverse complement strand
ATGACCGTGGTTCAGGAGCGTGACCAGAACAACGTGCCGACCGTCACCTACACGCGTGGCAACGATCTGAGCGGCACTTTGCAGGGAGCCGGAGGAATTGGCGGCCTGTTGGCGAGGACCGACCTGACGGCATCGACCCCGTCGCACGCTTACTACCATGCCGATGGCAATGGAAACATCACTGCGATGATCAGTTATCAGCAGAACCTAGTTGCTAGGTATCTCTATGACCCGTTTGGGAATACCTTGGCGAAAGCAGGCTCGTTGGCGGATGCCAATTCCTATCGCTTTTCGAGCAAGGAATGGCATGCCGGGTCAACACTGTACTATTTTGGATATCGGTTCTATAGCCCTGGGATTCAGAGGTGGCTAAATCGCGATCCGTTGGGAGAGGCGGGCGGAATAAACCTGTATCGGTTTGACTACAACGATCCCAATTCGTGGATTGATCCTGATGGCGAATCACCGGAAGGGATCATCGGAGGAGGCGGCGCGGGGGCTATAATCGGGGGAATCATCGGAGGAGGGATTGGAACGATTGGAATAATTATTCCGCCTCTCGCCCCGATTACGATCACGATTGGCGCTGGAGAAGGCGCAGTAGTCGGAGGACTGATTGGGGGCTGGATCGGAAGCACATTGCCGTCGCAGCCCATCGTCTGCGAGAGCAGGGGGCATGGAGAAAGAGGTATCGGCAAAGATCCGAATCCATGGAAAGGTTACAGGCCCAAGGATCCAAACGACCCAAGCAAGGGAGGCTGGAAGCCAGATCCGCAAACGGGCAAAGATAAACCGGTGCGCCGTCCTGAAGGACCACCTCCGAAAAATCATCCGAATTGGTGAGTTAGATAGGTCAGAGAACAGAACGAAGATTATGTCAACACGCGACAGAAGCAAAAAGCAGAAATCACACGCACTGGTCGGCTCATGGACAAATGGCGATGAATACGAAACCAACGTAGAATACATCGTCGATCGAGTTGGAAATAGCTTTACTGTCCGTGCGATTGACCGATTCGATAGTGAAGAAGGACTTGTTTATGACGTGCATTATGACGCGAAGGCCTCAAGCCTGTCGTTTGGTGTGCGGTGGAAGTCAACCGGGAGGTTTATTAATGCACGTCTTGTGGCTACCTCGGAAAATAGAGTGTCTTATACTTACACCTACACCGAAACTCAGATGTGGTTTAGGAAGGGAACGGAACCGGTCTCGACTAGCAAGCCGTCACCAATCTCTGCACGCAGAAGACCGAAGAAGAATACAATTTAGGAATCCGGCTTTAGGAAATCCGTTCGCGGATCAGAACTCAAATCTCTTCCCAATCGAGCTCCGAATCATGGATTGAAACCGAAATGAGCGGTTGTTGCTTTCCCGACGGGCGTCTGGCCAAACGGTTTGGTAAACTTCTGGCCATGATTTCCGGCCAAGTTGGTGAGACCATCCCTGCTGCCTGTCAAGATTGGGCAAATACCAAAGCTGCCTATCGATTTTTATCCAATGAGCGGGTGAGCGAGACAGAAATCTTGGGCGGACATTTTCAAGCGACCGCCGACCGAATTGCTCTGACGGCGGGTCCGCTGCTGATTCTGCATGATACTAGCGAGTTTTCCTATGAAAGGTCCGGTTCCTCAGATTTGGGATTAATAGGCTTGGCGTCGACAGGCACGGACAAACAGGGGCGTCCTCGTCATCATATTTGAATTGCAGGGATCCGTTAACGGAACCGAGGGATTCTACCAGATAGGAATAACTCCAGTCTTATCAATTATTACTCATCGTTTTTTAAACCTTTATGAGCACAGTTTGCTTTAATACAAGTTTTGCGCATGAATATGAACTTGAACAGGATATCGAACTCTGTGGACTAGACCCTAGAGTGTTCTACTATCCGGGTGCCACCAGATCGGGAGGCAGAGATGGAATTATTATTCGATTGCAACCAACGGGGAGCGACACCTGGATTGGAGTATTCAAGTTCGGTTACGCTTCTCCCAAAGCTATCAACGGGCTTTTTTCCTGTCCGAGTGCTAGACACCTATGTGTTGTTTCCTCTGGGGCGGGTTATATTGTTGATGTGAATCAGCCTGAATTGTGGAAAGGTCTGCCTTTTATGCCAATATGTTATGCAGCGCCAGT
>CAILNN010000092.1 GCA_903835555.1 uncultured Verrucomicrobiota bacterium | reverse complement strand
CGTCAATACCAACGGAATCTATGGCGATGCCGGCGACTTCCGCTACGTCCAGCACAATCAGGCTTTGGGCGGTCCGAATCACACCACCGCCGGCGGTCACGATGCCTGGCATTTCCCCGCGTACCGCTTCTACATCAAGCCCGAGCACCAAGGACTGAAAGCCGTATTCCATGCGGGCGTCCATTTCGCCCTCGCTGACAATGCCCCGAAGAACGGTTGGTCTTGGATCGCGGTGGACGACCTGTTTGTCTGGGATGGATTCCAGGCCAAACTCGCCTTCCCGAATAGCGATTTTGAAACAGGGACCCTTACCAATTGGATACCGGTTATTACGAGCTCTTCATTCGAACCAGCCTTCACCAATTGGTTGTCGGGAACTCTTGATGAATACTACCAAGGCAAGGTCGACAACTTGGTGTTGAACGATCATGCATCCTATTTTGATGGCAAGTTTGCCGCTGACTCCGCCCCCAACGAAATTCCTGGCTCGAATGGCGACTCCGATACCGGCGATATTATCTCTACGGTTTTTACCTTGCCCAAATTGGCTCCGCTCGATCATTCCGTGCTTAAAATTCATGTGGACGCCGGCGTGGTCTTCATCAATTGGAACGGCCCCGGCTCTCTGCAGACGGCCACTTCGCTGAACGGCCCTTATATTCCTGTAGCGAACGCCGCCAATCCATATTCCTATCCGGTCTCCGAAACGGCCCGATTCTATCGCTTGCGATAAATCATGGCAGAAAAGCAACATCGGTAGGGCTAGACTCCGTCTAGCCATAGGCGGTCCGAACCACGCCGATTTGCAAGGCCAAAGGCGGGATTTCATACCAGCATAGCCAACGGCCCGGGAAACCTGACAGCGGGAACTCCAACGAGTTCCCGCTTTTTCGTCGTTTTCGGCCTACAATTGCGGCTAGTCTAGTGAGCCCAACCCCTTCCAGGCCGAGCGTCAGGACCAAGATGGCTTACGCCCAATTATACTCCCCCGCGACTTTGTTCGCGAGCCGCTCCAGCCAGAGGGCGGCGTTTTTTTTGGCTTCGACCGGATTCGTAAGTCCTGGAGCGATATCATGCACGGCGTGGAATATCCGGTCTGCCGTCTGACTCCTCGCCGTTCCCTCGACCATGCCGCCAAATCCAATACATCGCTTCTGTTGCAACTTGCATCGCTGTGCCAGCCGTCCAGTTCCCTTGCCCATCAAACTCTGTCGATCAATCATCCCTTCGCCGGTCAAGACCAAATCCACCGCTGCAATCCGTTCATCCAATTTGGCTTGGCGGGCGAAAATATCGAAACCCGATTCGATCGCGGCTCCCAAGAAAACGCGAAGGCCAAAGCCCAAACCACCTGCGGCTCCAGAACCCGGTTCCACCGAGATGTCGAAGCCTATTTGTTCCCGGGCCAAAACCGTCAGACGTTCCAGAGCGTTTTCTGCCACGGTGGCCTGCTGAACCAGGAGCCCCTTCTGCGGCCCATAAACCCGCGTGCAGCCATTGAGACCCAAGAGCGGATTATCGACATCCACCGCGACAATGAAATCCACCCCGACGATCGGGTCCATGGGTGGAACCCACCGGGCCAGCTTGTTTAGTTTCGGCCACTTTTCGATCGGTTGATCGCGTTCATCCAGGAACTGCCATCCCAGGCTGCAAGCCATCCCGAATCCCCCGTCGTTGGTCGCACTGCCGCCGATCCCGACCAAAATGGTCCGTGCCCCCGCGCTAACCGCCGCACGGATGACCAAGCCCAATCCTTGCGTATCCATTTCAAACGGATGAAATCGCCCGGCAGGTAACATGGCCAAACCAATAACCTGAGCCGACTCGATGATGGCCGTGGCAGAGTCCGCATGCCACCACCATCGGGCCGCCACGGGACGATGTGCCGCATCCACCGCAGCACAGGTTTGTTCCGTGGCGTCAATCATCGAAGCCATCAGTTCCCCAAATCCCTCCCCACCATCGCTGATCGGGAGCATCTCCATTTCATCCTGTGGACGGGCCGACCACCAGCCGTTCACGATAGCTCCAGCTGCCTGGGTGGCGGAAAGCGTGCCTTTGAATTTGTCGGGAGCAACAAGGATGCGGAAAGCCATGGATGCCTCATTGATCGGTGACTAGGACCAATTGCCAAGGGGATAATCCGTTGAGTTTGAAATTACCCCTCTGATTGTCTGCCGAATTGCCGTCCCCAATCCTCAATGATAATCTTGGCCGCGATGAAATACCGCCGCTTTGGTCGAACTGAACTCGACATGCCCGTTTTTTCGTGTGGTGGCATGCGTTACCAACATCAATGGCAGGATATCCCGTGGTCTGAAGTCCCAGCCGCCGGCCAAGCTAATTTGGAGGCGACCATCCATCGTTCGGTCGAACTCGGTATCAACCATATCGAGACCGCTCGCGGCTACGGTTCTTCCGAAATGCAGCTCGGCCCCGTCCTTCGCCAATTTCCCCGCGAGAAACTAATCGTCCAGACCAAGGTCATGCCCAAGTCGACTCCGGGCGAGTTCCTGAATACTTTCGACACCTCCATGGGGTATCTCGGTCTCGACCATGTCGACCTGCTGTCGCTCCACGGTATCAACCACGCGGAACATCTGGATTGGTCGTTACGCCCCGGCGGATGTGTGGATGCCGCCGAAAAGCTCAAGGCGGAAGGACGATGCCGCTTCATCGGATTTAGCACCCACGCAACGCCCGAAGTTATCCTGGCCGCCATCCAGTCCAACCGTTTCGACTACGTCAACCTCCACTGGTATTTCGTCAATGACCTGAACTGGGGTTGCGTCGAAGAAGCCATTCGGCACGACATGGGGGTGTTCATCATCAGCCCCAATGACAAGGGCGGTCACCTCTACCGTCCGCTCCCCAAGATGCGGTCCCTCTGCGCCCCCCTCACACCCATGCAGTTTAACGACCTCTATTGCTTTGCTCGCCCCGAAATCCATACTCTCAGTCTCGGTGCCGCACGCCCCAGCGATTTTGATGAACATGTGGCCGCCCTCGAATTCTACGATCGCGCCGCCGAAGTGGTGGCGCCCATCGAAGCCCGCCTCCGAGCCGAGATGGTCGCTGTCTTGGGCAACGATTGGTGCCGTCGCTGGACTGAAGGCCTTCCCGAATACCACGGGATTCCGGGAGAAATCAATGTTCTGGAAATCCTGCGCCTTTGGACCTACGGCAAGCCCCTCGAATTGCTGGAATGGGGCAAGGCACGCTATAATCTTCTCGGTAGCGGCGATCACTGGTTTCCTGGGAATCACATGGCCCACGCCGCTCAGGCCAAGTTGGTGTCCGTTCTTAAAAACAGCCCCTTCGCCGAGCGTCTACCCGAAATCCTCGCCGAAGCCCATCAAATGTTCTTCGACGCCCCCGTCAAACGCCTGAGTCAAAGCTAAATCAATCCTAAATCGGCGAGACTCCGTCGAGCCAGAGGCGGTCCAAACCACGCCCCTCGCCAGTTATCCCGCGCCAACCCCGTACCGCCGCAGGTGGAATGCTTCCACCGGTCCCTCGCGAATCATATAAATTTGTGTTAATCTGCGTAAATCTGCGGTTAATGACGCGCATCTGCTGTCACCTGCGCCCCCCACAGGCTCCCATTATCCCGCCATTCGGTCACCAATTCGCGAAAACGCCGGGCCGGCGGTGTCTCATTATCTTCCTGCCATACCAGCACCAACGGTACGCTGTGCGTTGGAGTTAACGGAACATAGCGTAAACTTCCATCCGGCGGAACCACGGAATCGGGTACCACTGCCACACCCAATCCGGCTTCCGCATACAACAGCACCGTCCCAATCAGACTCGGACTGTGCGCAATCCGGGGGGAATATCCCGCATTCCGACAGCCTGCCAAAACGGCGTCGTGAAGCCCGATTCCCTCTCTTCGCGCCAAGACCAGGAGCGATTCGCCGGCCAATGCTTCCCAAGGGACCGATGCATTCGCCGCCAGTGCGTGCGCTCTTGGGATGGCGATTCCCAGTCGTTCCTCCCGCAAGAGAAGCGTTTGCATGCCCAGCGCCTCGGACATGGCTACCGGGCGGGTCAGTGCCACCGCTAGCCGACCTTTGGCCACCATTTCCCAAACCCGTTCCGGGGTACGTTCCTCCAAATGCAACGAGACCAGAGGATAGTGTCGCCTGTACTCCGCCAGCAGTCGGCCCAGGAACGCCTGGGTTGGCGGGCCGATATACCCCAGTCGCAGTTCCCCGACCTCCCCATTGGCCGTTCGCTGAACCCGCGCCAACGATTCCTCCCATCGCTCCAAAAGTACTCCGCCTTCTCGGAGCAACATCGTCCCCGCCGGCGTCAGTCGCACATAGTGCCGGGTCCGCTCAAATACTAGTACCCCGAGTTCGCCTTCGATCTCCTTGATCGCCCGACTCAATGCCGGTTGCGCCACCCGCAACCGACGGGCGGCCCGCGAGAAGTTCAACT
>CAILNN010000091.1 GCA_903835555.1 uncultured Verrucomicrobiota bacterium | reverse complement strand
TAAGCCGCGCCGGACCGCGACGTATTTCCGCTTTCACCCAAGTCGCTGGCATTCCCAGAAGAGCCCCAATAAACCGGACGATTGGTGGTGCCATTGAACGAGTAGCCGACGGTGTAGGTGCCATTGGGGTTGATGGCGTTGGCTCCTGCTCCATTGGTAGTGACTCCATTGAGCGGCGGGAGGGTCACGGTGGAACTGTAGTTGCTTCCCCGGAAGGCGCGATTCACTCCCACAGAGCCGCTGGGCGGTTGAAGTCCGACCATGACTCCCGAGTCTGCGATCGAGTATGGGAACCGATTCGGGCCGGAGTAGTAGAGGTTGGTGCCGGTGCAAACGGACGACGCAGCCAGGATGCCGAGCGGCTCGGTGTAGTAACCGCTCCACCAAACGCCCGCAGTTCCATAGGTGGTATAGCAGGAGACGAGATTGGATATCACTCCGGCGATCCGGGGCGTAGAGGCGTTATTGATGGCGTAACCCGTTGTATTCAGGGGATCCGCATTGGGGTCGAAGTTGAAGTTCGCACCCAACGGATAAAGGCTCCAATACGGACCATCATAGATGTAGACATCGGCGGTGGAGGCCGCTCCGATGGCGTAGCTGGAGTCTGGGTTTAGGGTGACCCGGACCACGTTGGCCTCGGTCAGGTTATCGGCCTTGGGGGCGATGTCGACGATGGCCTCGCCGCTTCCGGACGGGATGGTCAGGGTGGTGGTTCCGCCCGGATTGACCGTACCCAGGGTAGCTCCGCCGGTGGCGATCAGGGTGTAGTCCCCATTGACCCCAGTTCCGTAGGTGGCCATCAAATTCCGGTTGTCTACCGGACTCGCAAGGCCATTGGTCGGCAGCAGAAATGAAACCGTCAGGGAATTGGTCAGAGAACCTGTCCGGGTGAAGTGGAGCTTGGCACGCTTGGCGGTGATGGTGTTTTTGTCGTCGCCGACGTCCGGTGTGGCGGTCAAAGAGACGACCGTTCCAAGACTGAGGTTGAGCGAGGCCCAAGCACTCCGATTTGTGTCGGCTGCGCTATCCAGGAATGCCCGTAGTCGACAAAATCCGTTGGAGCCCGGCAGGCTCAACAGAAAGGTGGCCACTCCGTTGGTCAAGGTCACCACGCTTGGGATCGATCCCAAGGGTGACGAACCAGAACCGGGGGCGGTGAAGTCTCCGGTCATCCAGACATTGCTTCCTGAAACCGGGACTGTACCTGCTGAGCCTGATGCGGGTAGCCAGTGATTGTCATCGTTAGCCACATTTGTTCCTTTCACGATGTAGTTCTATTTTGTTAGGTGTCTGGAAAAAGTCAGTGGTTAGTCATCTCAATTGTAGCATAAATCAAAAACCGGCGACCATGCTGGAGGCATGGCAGCGAATAGCCGGTGGTTGAGCGCAGCGACACCACCGGATCGCCGGAAAAGCAGGCCGCGCACCCCGGAGGGGTGCCAGCAACCGCAATTTCGACTATGGTCTGGTGTTGCCACTGTTGCCCGAAACTCCTGGAGTATGGGAAGGGTGTTCGTATAATTTCGCTTGCATCCCTTCAGGATGCGGAAACGGTCAGATCGTTCGATCCGGTGGTATCGCTCGTGCCTCGCTCGACCACCGGCTATTAGCTCGCATGCCTTCAGCATGGCCGACAATGACTTTCGTTACCCACGCAGTGACTGCTTCCTGGCTGGCTACCTTTAAGAGCCTATCAAAGTAGAACTAGTTGCCGGGATAAAAGTAGATGGTGATATCTGCTTGACCGGAGTTGGTGGAACCAAGCCAGTTCAGGTTGAGGTCAGATACACTGAAGGGAGCCGGATGATTGGTGACAAGACCGCTCTCAGTACCGGAAGGAGAGACAAAATAGTCGGTGGCGAACAATCTGAACACACCCAGCAACCACCAGCAGGAGACGACTAATCTAGATAAGGATAACGTTGGGGGGGGTGTAAGTATCTCTTCATTTTAGGATGGCAGGAGAGAGGTTTAACTTTTTGGCTCTGGAGATAGAAATTCCATTTAAGACCGGAAAAGTCAATCAAAAGATGGAATTTGTTGTAATCCTCTCAGTTGTAATCCCTTGCGTCGAGATGGTATGCCGTTTAAGGCGACGTAATTCCGAGGTGGGTAATTGGTAAACCTACAAGTCTGCCAAAAATCCTGTAACAACTGACGTTTGCCTCGGCATCGAATGTGCCCGGATGGAAACTCTGGATGCCGTCGATATCATGGCCGGTTCCAAAGCTCCAGAGGACTGGAGCACTCCACGACCTGGCGGACTTCCCTTGCACC
>CAILNN010000090.1 GCA_903835555.1 uncultured Verrucomicrobiota bacterium | reverse complement strand
TCGCTGCTCTCGACTGAAACCGTTCCCACCAGAACCGGACGCCCCTCCGCGTGGAGGGTCTTGAGCTCATTGACCACCGCGTTGAACTTTTCCCGCCGAGTCTTATAGACCGAATCGTCAGTATCCTTGCGGATGTTGGGCCGATTGGTCGGAATGGTGAGCACGCCGAGCTTGTAGATGTCCCAAAACTCCTGAGCTTCAGTCTCAGCCGTACCGGTCATTCCCGCCAGCTTCTTGTATAGGCGGAAATAATTCTGAATGGTGATGGTCGCGAGCGTCTGCGTTTCGCGTTCAATATCGACCGACTCCTTGGCTTCGACGGCTTGGTGCAGACCGTCGCTCCAACGACGTCCGCTCATCAGACGTCCTGTATGCTCGTCAACGATGATTACCTTGTTATCCTGGACCACGTACTGCACATCCTTTTCGTAAAGGCAGTACGCCTTCACCAACTGCGAGATCGCATGAATCGTGCTAGCCCGTTCCTCGAACTGACTTTGAAGATGGGCTTTGGCCTCCAATCGCTGACGGGTGTCCAGCTTGGGATCGGTATCGATTTGGTGATAGAGCAGGGGAAGGTCCGGCAGCACGAAGGCGTCTGGGTCTTTCGGATTAATGAACTCGCGGCCCTTTTCCGTTAGATCGGCTTCGTGCGACTTCTCCTCAATGGCAAAAAAGAGCTCTTCCTTCTCCGCGTAAAGCTGCTTCTTACTTTGGTCCGTGAGCAGCTCGGATTCGTATTTTTGGACGAGGCGCTGGTTGGCCGGTTCTTCAAACAAGCGCAGCAAGACCTCGTGCCGTGGTTGGCCCAGTTTCGTCCGATAGAGCAACGCTCCCGCATTCCGCTCAAGCTCTTCGGCCCCACGCGGTGCTTTTCCCGATTCGGGACGAAGCTCCTTGAGAACACCTTCGGCTTCCCGCAGCCAACGTCCACACAGCTCGCGCTGGGCGTGAATCAACCGTTCCACCACGGGCTTCCATTGCCGGTACTTTTCCTCCACCGACACCACCGCCGGTCCGCTGATGATGAGCGGTACGCGGGCTTCATCGATCAAAATACTGTCGACTTCGTCCACAATGGCAAAGTAATGCCCACGCTGGACTTGTTCCTCCGCGCGTGTGGCCATGCCGTTGTCGCGCAAATAGTCGAAGCCAAATTCGGCATTGGTACCGTAGGTGATGTCACAGTAATACATCTCGCGACGGACCTGCGGCGATTGGTCATGAAGGATGCAACCAACCTTGAGTCCGAGAAAGCGATAGAGATGTCCCATCCATTCCGAGTCGCGCGCAGCCAGGTAATCGTTGACCGTGACCACATGCACCCCCCGACCCGACAGGGCATTCAGATAAACCGGTAGGGTCCCAACCAAAGTCTTTCCTTCGCCGGTCGCCATTTCCGCAATGAATCCCCGATGCAGCGCGATACCGCCGATCAATTGGACGTCAAAGGGAACCATTTCCCATGAAAGTTGATGCCCGCGCACCTCGGCCTTGGTTCCGCATAGTCGCCGACACGCATTCTTCACCACCGCATAGGCCTCTGGAAGAACCAAATCGAGTTCACGCTTCAGTTCTTCCGGGTCTTGGATGGCACTCAGTCGCTCCTTCCAAGACGCCGTTTTTTGGCGGAGGACATCCTCTGGCTGGGATTGCAGTTCGACCTCAAACGCGTTGATCCGAGCGACAATGGGACGGAGTTTCCGTACCTCGCGATCGTTCTTCGAGCCCAGGACTTTCTTGATGACGTAGCCAATCATGACGGCTGTTTTTGCGACGGATTGCGAAGCTAGGGGGTGACCAGCTAACCGTCAAAGGGATTGCCGGAACGATTGGAATCCATCGGGACGGCTCAGCCGCTCCAGGAACTCACCTTCGTTCAAGACGGGAATACGCAACTCTTGGGCTTTGGTCAGTTTCGAGCCCGCCTCTTCGCCAGCCAATAGAAGGTGCGTCTTCTTGCTAACCCCCGAGCTTACCTTTCCACCGTGACTCTCAACCAGAAGCGTCGCAGCCTCGCGCGACAGCGTTGGGAGGGTACCCGTCAAGACAACGGTCAAACCAGTTAGAAGTCCGACCGCTTGGGCATCTCGCGGACGGTATTGGGCCGATTGAAATTGAAGTCCGCACGACCGGAGCCGGGAAATCAGCCCGCGATGCACCGGGTCGGCAAACCAGTTCTCCAGGCTCTTGGCAATGGTTTCTCCTATCCCGTCCACCAAGGTCAACTCAGGGGCGGTCGCCGAAGCGATCGCATTCAAATCGGGGTAATTTCTCGCCAGAATCTTGGCCACGCTGATTCCCACGTGCAAAATCCCGAGGCCGAAAATAAGTCGATGCAACTCCCGGTTTCGCGAAGCTTCAATACCCGCCAGAAAATTGGATGCTGATTTTTCGCCCTGTCGCTCGAGAGCGGCAACCTCCGCCAGTTTCAGTCGGTAGAGGTCAGCCGGGTCCCTCGCCAAACCGGCCCTGACCAATTGCGCGACCATCACTTCGCCTCCGCCTTCGATATCCATTGCCCCGCGACTACACCAATGTTCCAACCGTCCGCGGACCTGCGCCGGGCAATCCGGATTCGGGCATCTCCACGATGCACCTTCCCCGGAAGCAATGACCTCCCGAACGGCAACCGAACTGCATTCGGGGCACTTCGACGGGAATACATACGGCTCTTCCGCCCCTGTACGCCTCCGAGTGACCACCCGAACGACAGCGGGAATAACCTCGCCCGCCTTTTCAATCACCACCGTATCTCCCAATCGAAGGTCCTTGCGTCGCAGGTCCTCCTCGTTATGCAGGGTGGCCCGGGCCACCGTAGAGCCGGCCAGGAAAACCGGTTCGAGCTCGGCGACCGGGGTCAGCGCACCCGTCCGCCCAACCTGAATGGTAATGGACTTGAGCCTCGTTTCGGCTTGTTCAGGTGCGTATTTGTACGCCATCGCCCAGCGTGGGGCCTTGGCGGTGACTCCAATGCGTTCTCGCAGATGAAGTCGATTCAGCTTAACGACCGCTCCGTCCGTGTCGTAACCAAATTGTGCTCGCAAGCGGTCCAGCTCGGCGATTGCTTCCAACACCTCGTCAATGGAGTTGGCTTTCCAGGTCCGCTCTGGTGTGGGCAACCCCCACGATTTCAGGCGCGCGAGGAGTTCTTCCTGCGTTACCGGCAATCCAGTGCCTCGGTATTCTCCTACGCCATACAAGACAATCGCCAGGGGACGCCGCGCGGCTTCTCGCGGGTCCAGTTGTTTCAAGGACCCGACTGTGGCGTTGCGCGCATTGGCAAAGCGTTCTTCGCCTGCCGACTCCCGTTCGCGATTCAGTCGTTCAAATCCGTGTCGCGGCAGGTAAACTTCCCCGCGAATCTCTGCCGTCTCTGGAAATTCGGCATCGTGCGTAGGATTCAACAAAAGGGGTAGCCCCCGGATCGTCCTCAAGTTGGAGGTGATCTCGTCCCCGGTAACACCGTCTCCACGAGTCGCACCTCGAATGAATCGTCCGCGTTCGTAGGTCAACGAGACGGCGACGCCATCGACCTTCGGCTCGACGACCCAGTCCAGGATTTCATCTGCTACTAGTTTTTGAACCCGAACGATAAAACTGCGAACTTCCTCCGGCGAATAGGTGTTTTCCAGACTTAACATCGGGACCGAATGCCGGGCCGGGGGAAATTGCTCGATCGGTTTCTCTCCGACGCGCTGGGTTGGAGACTCCGGAGTGATAAACTCCGGGTGCTGGGTTTCCAACTCCGTCAGTTCTCGGAGGAGCCGATCATATTCAAAATCCGTGACCTCAGGTTTCCCCAATTGGTAGTACGCCTGGTCTAGTCGGCGAATTTCCGCCGCTAACTTCACATGACGGTTTCGTTCGGTAGTCGACATAAACCGTTTGCTTTCTCGTCCCGTAGCGACGTTGCCAAAATCTCCCCCGCAGAGCGGCGTTAGCCAATAAATCGACTCCCGATAATAATCGCATTGTGCCCACCAAACCCGAATGAGTTATTGGCAAAGGTATCGATTTTCATCGGACGCGCCACGTTGGCCACATAATCGAGGTCACACTCCGGGTCCGGATTATCCAAATTGATCGTCGGCGGAGCCGTTTGATGTTCGATCGCCTTGCAGCAAAGAATGGTCTCCAACGCCCCAGCAGCTCCTAGCATGTGGCCGGTGGCCCCTTTGGTCGAACTGGCGGCAAGACGGTACGCGTAAGGTCCGAAGACTCGCTTCAGCATCTTGGTCTCGCAGATATCTCCGACCGGTGTGCTGGTTGCATGGCAGTTCACATAGTCAATCTGGTCAGAGGATAGGCTGGCGTGACGCAACGCCATGTGCATCGCCCGGGCTGCCCCTTCGCCCTCTGGATCGGGAGCAGTCATGTGGCAGGCGTCCGATGTATTGCCGTAGCCCACAATCTCGCAGTAAATCCGGGCACCGCGCTTCTTGGCGTGCTCCAATTCCTCCAAAATGAGAACTGCGGCACCCTCACCCATCACGAATCCATCCCGGTCCCGGTCAAATGGACGCGACGAATGTAAAGGGTCATCGTTCCGCGTGCTCATCGCCTTCATGGCAGCAAAACCGGCCAGACCGAATGGTACAACGGTGGCCTCCGTACCGCCGGCAGCCATGAGTTTCGCATCTCCCCGTTTAATCACCGCCCACGCCTCACCCAGAGCATGGGTGGCAGTGGCACAGGCTGAACAAGTGGCTAGGTTGGGACCTTTTAGCCGGTAATAGAGGGAAAACAACCCCGATGCCATGTTGAGAATCAACATCGGAATCATAAACGGTGAAACCCGCCCAGGTCCCTTGTTCAAAAGGACCTTGTGCTGGTCCTCGGTCGTCTTGAGCCCGCCAATTCCAGAGCCGATGAAAACCCCGAATTCATTCAGGTCCACCTGATTCAGGTCGATGCCCGAGTCCTTCAAAGCCTCGGCACCAGCGAAAACGGCGAATTGGGTAAATCGATCCGTCCGGCGAAGCTCCTTGGGGGAGGGGAACGCCGCACTCGGATCGAAGTTGATGACTTCGGCTGCGATTTGGCAATCGAATCCCGTTGCGTCAAATCCTTGGACGCGGGCAATTCCGCATTGGCCCTCCACCACTTTTTTCCACAATGTAGCTGGGTCTGAACCCAAGCTCGATACGACCCCAAGACCGGTAACAACGACGCGACGGTCAGACCACGAACTCATAATTGGGACAGTGATTAGTCGCCGAAGCGTCCGGGGCAAGGGAAATTCCTGTCCCAGGCAAACGAAAAGGCAGCCGTTCACACGGGCTGCCTTCGCCGCATCGGGAGGGCGGGTTACTTGCCTTGCAAGTCTTCGATGTACTTGATCACGTCACCCACGGTTTGAAGCTTTTCAGCTTCTTCGTCCGGGATGTCCGCGTCGAATTCTTCTTCAAGAGCCATGACAAGTTCAACCGTGTCGAGCGAGTCAGCTCCGAGGTCTTCGATGAACTTCGCTTCCGGTGTGACTTGGTCAGGCTTTACACTGATTTGCTCAACGATGATCTCCTTGACCCGTTGCTCGATGGATTTTTCGACAGCCATAAGGTTGTTTGCTAGTACGCTTGGCCTGTCTAGGCGTCGTACCGAGATGCGTCAAGCCGCGTTTGGAATAAAAATTTGGGACGACGCCAGGAATGGACTCATTCACCCTATTTTTGGCGCAAAATCAGCCTCTTCAGGAATTATCCTAAAATCACATCGAAAGACCACCATCCACCGTCAGTACGATTCCCGTGACGTATCTTCCCGAGGGCCCGGCCAGGTAGAGCGCGGCCTCCGCAATGTCATTAGCCTGCCCCAGGGCTGCCAACGGAATCTGACCCAGCAAGGTCTCACGACTCTTCGCATCCATGGCTGCCGTCATGTCAGTCTCGATAAACCCCGGGGCGATGGCATTGCACGTGATTCCACGGGAACCTAATTCGCGAGCCACGGATTTCGTAAAGCCAATCAATCCCGCCTTGCTCGCTGAGTAATTCGATTGCCCGGCATTTCCCATCACGCCAATCACCGAACTGACATGGATGATTCGTCCCGCCCGTTGCTTGAGGAAGGTTCGGGTAAACGCTTTGGTCATCAAAAACGCCCCCTTGAGATTGGTATCGATGACCGCATCCCAGTCGGCATCGCTCATGCGCATCAAAAGCCCATCGCGCGTGATCCCCGCATTGTTGACCAAAATGTGGACTTGCCCAGTAGCTTCCAGGATGGCCGCCGCGGTGGCCGTCACGGCCTCCGATTGCGCCACGTCCAAAGCGTAGGACCACGAGCGCCGTCCCAATGCGCTGACTTCCGCCGCAACGGCAGCGGCGTTTTCCGCCGTTCGCGAAATGCAAACGATATCTGCGCCAGCCTCGGCTAATTTAAGGGCAATGGCTCGACCGATCCCGCGACCCGCCCCGGTCACGACGGCTACTTGATTTTGAAGGCTATTCATGAAATGGACTGCACGTCTGCAAGAGTCTGAACCGCAGCGTTGAGTGATTCCACGTCGCTCACCCGAAGCATTTCGGCGCTCTTATCGATGCGCTTTTGGAAACCCGACAGGGCATTTCCAGGACCCAATTCAACAAATGAATGAAATCCCTCCTGAAGAAACCAGCGGATGGAATCTTCCCAGCGTACGGGTGATACCACTTGCTCCACCAAACGCTCCACGATGCTGCGTGGCCCGCAATGCGGTGTCGCGCTGACATTGCCAATGACGGGAACAGCAGGCTCGGTCAGGGTGATCTTTTCCAATTCCGCCCCCAGCCTGGGCTGGGCACTGGCCATCAGCGGAGAATGGTAAGCCCCTGCCACGGTTAGAGAAACGGCCTTGCGGGCTCCCCGTTCCAAGGCTAGCGCGACGGCTCGCGGAATTCGGTCGGATGCACCCGACACCACGATTTGGCCCGGGCAATTGAGATTCGCCAGAGTAACCCCCGATTCCTCGCAAATAGCTCGGGTGGCCACTTCATCCAATCCCAAAATCGCCGCCATGCCACCTCGGGTCGCTTCACAGGCTTCCTGCATGAAGATTCCGCGGGCTCTAACGAGGCGCAACCCCTGTTCGAAGCTCATCGTGCCAGCCACTGAAAGGGCAGTGAATTCACCCAGAGATAGGCCTGCCGCACCCTGAAATTCGAATTGGGGTACCGCTTCCCGCAACGCAGCCAAGGCCATCCAACTCACCAGGTATATACCAGGTTGGGCAAATTCCGTTCGGGTTAGTTCCTCGGTGGGGCCCTCAAAACAGATTCGGGACAGGTCGACCCCAAGGATCTCATCGGCGCGTTCGGCTAAAACCCGGGCTGCGGGAGAATGTGCGGCCAAATCCTTACCCATCCCAACGATTTGGGAGCCTTGACCTGCAAATAGAAGAGCTATCTTTCTCATGAAGTTGGTGCCTCGGGCCGGACTTGAACCGACAACAAACTGATTAAGAGTCAGCTGCTCTGCCATTGAGCTACCGAGGCGATCAACCCTCGGTACTTTGGGGAACGGTTGATACCTTGTCAATTGCCGGGCGTTCGGCGGGCAAAGTTTTTAAATCGAGACGTTAATTTGGTACCCCCACTGGCATTTTGCCCTTATCCAGCTGTATCTAGCTGTATCTCTGCAAACAGCCCCGATTATTGCCAAGCGCAGCCAGTTACGGATTCCCAGGACCGCTCGCATTGCTGAAGGCGATGTACAGGAAAACGATAATCGATAACACCAACAGCGCACCAACACCCACGTAGATTTTGGTAAACTTGTTGTCCTTTTTCGCAAACGCGGAGTTCTTCGATATCTCCATCGTTGGTCCAGCAGTCGACGCCTCGCCCAGCCGGATAGTCGTTCGCGGCTGCTCCGTCTGTTTCTTGCCGGTTTCGTAGCGTAACTCAACCTGCCCCAGCCGCAGCACTTGTCCCGGCCTCAAGGTAACCTCTTTGCCCGGTTCCAACTGCTTCTCATTGATGAAGCTACCGTTGGTTGAATTGAGGTCTTTGACAATGATTTCGTCGCCTTTGGCGTACAGTTCGCAATGGCGACTCGAGACGCTCGGTTCGGGAAGCGATAGTTGGTTGTCCGGTAGCCGTCCCACGGAGGACTTTTCGGGCTTCACTTCGAATGAGACGTCGTTGAAGCCAACGGTGATGACAACCAGCTTGGGCATATGAATCGGTAGGCAAGTATTAGCGGCACGAGCCGCCGAAAGGTCAAACGGTTTCCCGTAAACTTGAAACTTGGTGTACGCCCGATTCCAAGATTTCGCCAGTCAAATTCCCCGAAGCCCTAACCTCGGCTCTCGATGAGGCTGCGAAATTCGCCAAACAACGGCGTTGAATCGTGTGGACCCGGTGCCGCTTCGGGATGGTATTGGACACAGAATATCGGTTTTGTTCGATGCCGCATCCCCTCCACCGTCTGATCATTTAGGTTTCTGCGATTGACCACCACTGTGTCAGGCAATAAATCGGGACTCACAGCAAAGCCATGGTTTTGCGATGTAATCTCGACTCGTCCCGTTTCATAGTCCTTCACGGGCTGATTACCGCCTCGATGGCCAAACTTCAGCTTAAAGGTGTCCGCCCCAAACGCCAGCCCCAGCAGTTGGTGTCCCAGGCAAATTCCAAATATTGGTATGCCAGAATCCACCAATGCCTTGATCTCCCGCACAATGCCCGGAAGGGCTGCCGGATCCCCCGGTCCATTGCTCAAAAAGACCCCCGCTGGCCGGTACTTGAGGACATCCTCGGCCCGGGTGTCCGCCGGGACTACTTGCACCTTGAACCCCTTTTGGCGTAGACGCCGGAGAATGTTGTACTTCATCCCGAAATCATAGGCGACAATCGGGATATCGGCCGGCGGCAGGGGACGTCGCACCTCCCGGGGACTGGCCGTATGATGATCCCGGGCAAGACTGAACTCGGCCGATTCCACATCCTGTTCGTCCCAAAGAAACGGCTCCCGGTGCGTGACCTCAGAGACATAGTCCCGCCCCGCCATGCTGCCCCAGGCTCGCGCGCGTTCAACAGCCTCCCCAGGCTCCAGCGATTCCGTGGAGAGTACACCCGCCAGGGAGCCTCGGACCCGAAGCCGACGCGTCAATGCACGCGTGTCAATCCCCTGGATGCCCGGAATTCCATATTCGACCAGGTAACTCGACAAATCTTGTTCCGCCCGCCAATTGCTGACCTTTGGCGACAACTCGCGGATGACCAAACCAGCGACGTGCGCCCGCCACGATTCCGCATCCTGACGGTTCACCCCGTAGTTCCCAATCAAGGGGTAGGTCAACGAGACAATCTGGCCCCGGTAGGAAGGGTCAGTTAGTATTTCCTGGTATCCAGTGAGCGATGTGTTGAAACAGACTTCGCCCGCCGACGTTGCCGTAGCGCCAAATCCAGTTCCGTGAAATACCGTTCCGTCTTCGAGGGCAAGGAGTGCTTTCATCCGTGGGGTTGCCTGCTGGGTGTTTTCAAAATGGCCTTGACTGAATGCGCGTCCCGTTTTGGCCGACGGACAGTTCAAACGCATTTTGATTACACGCCCAAAGGTGTGCCAGTCGGGCGAGACTAGCGGTCTGCCAAAAGGGGTCAACGAGTAACCACCATCAATCGCCCTTGGCCTGACCCCGAACGCCTAAAGTGGGTTGCTTCCCAAAAACCGCATTTCTTCCCATCCGCACCATCGATTTGTCGTACAATCGATTCGTAACCTATTGATTGAAAGCGACATCGGTAGCGAGACTCCGTCGAGCCGGAGGCGGTTCGAACCACGCCGCCCCTGCAGGTTATCTTTCGCCCGCCCTCGAGGGGCACGGGTGGGAGGCTGCCGTATCGCAGACTTTTAGTCTGCTCGGCGGTTCGAACCGCGCCCGCCCATCCTGACAGGACGATCTCCAACCCCTCAAAAAAACGGGCCACGTGCCGTCACCTCCCTCCAGAAAACAACCCGTCCACCCGGCGTTGCACCTCCGGGCTCATCTTGATCAGCGGAGGCCACCGACGTGTGAATCCTTCACCCGCCAGCTTGCGAGTCGCGTCAAAGCCCAGCTTTCCGCCGACACCGATGGCGCTCGTAGCGTGGTCCAAGACGTCTGCCGGACCGCGTGTCGCCAAGACATCTCGTTGGGGATCGGTGTTCGAGCAGAGTCGGAAAAGCACGTCGCTCGTGTTGTGCACATCCACATCATCATCCACGACCACGATGTACTTGGTGAACATCATTTGCCCCATTCCCCACAATCCGTGCATGATTTTATAGGCCTGCATCGGATAGGTTTTCTTGATGCTGACGAACACCAGATTATGGAACACACCCTCGGCAGGTAGGGCCAGATCACGCAACTCCGGAAAATTCATCCGCATGATCGGCAGGAACAGTTTCACCGATGCCGCCCCAATGTAGAAGTCTTCCATCGGTGGGACTCCGACGATGGTCGCCGGATAAACCGCGTTTTTTCGATGAGTGATGGCGGTGATATGAAAGACCGGATACGGCTCAGGGAGGGTGTAAAAACCGGTGTGATCGCCGAAGGGTCCTTCATCCCGCAACGGCTCCAGCGGATCAATGTAGCCCTCGATCACGATATCCGCATTCGCCGGCACCTCCAAATCGATGGTTTCACATCGAACCAGTTCAATCGATTTTCGCCGGAGGTATCCGGCTAATAGCAATTCATCCAGTCCGTCTGGCAGGGGAGCCGTGGCGGCGAAAGGGAAAACGGGGTCTCCGCCCAGGACAATGGCAACCGGCATTCGTGTCCCGGTCTCGTAATACCGACGCCCATGGCGAGCCGCCACCTTTTGCAGTTGCCAGTGCATTCCCGTCGTCCGGTCGTCATAGACCTGGATGCGATACATGCCGACATTCCGTTCCCCCGTATCTGGGTCACGGGTGATCACGCAGGGAAGAGTGATGAAGCGGCCACCGTCCAGTGGCCAGCACTTCAAAATGGGTAAATCCAGCAGCGTCGGATCTGCGGTCGGCGTCAGATCGGCGGAATTGAGAATGTCGCGTGCAATCGGCCACGGCCCTCGCCGTGTGGGCGGTGGATCAAACCGATGAATGATTTCCTTGCACGCCCCATCCCGGACGGTCTTGGGCCGGGCGTGCCGGAGTTCGATGGCTTTTCCCAGCAGGCTAATGGCGTCGCGGAGGGAAGCAGGCGGTTTGGCTTGAACCAGAGCCCCCAATTCAGCCGCAACGGCATCGACGGATTCACCATTCAAACTCATCGCCATCCGTTTCCAGGAACCCAGCGTATTGATCGCCAATGGAAACGAGGAAGGATGTCCATGGATGGTTGGACGTTCAATCAGCAGTGCCTGCCCGCCTCCCGGGCGCTTCATCTCCCGGTTCGCCACCTCGGTAATCTCAAGTTCGGTCGCCAACGGTTGCGATATCCGCCGAAGCTCCCCTGCCTGCTCCAAGGCTTGTACCCACGCCCCGAATGATTCGAACGCCATGCCCAAGTTTAACCCGCATCACCAGAATGGCGAACCGATCCAATCCTTCCCAATAATAGCGATTCTTCTCACCCGTATATTCGATTCGTAACCTATTGATGTAAAGGGATATCGGCAGGGCAAGACTCCGTCGAGCCGAGGACCTCGCTCCGTCCCGCCCGCGTCCAATCGCCAACGACTGCCGCCCGTTCGTGGATGGGTGTGACGTTCGGACCACAGTTGGACTCCATCCGCAGCTCTTCGGAGCATCGCCCACCAAAGCGGTTCAGAAGTCGCAAGCGATCGACCGAGACTCCGTCGAGGCACAGGCGGCAGGAACCCCGCCCACCGCGCAATTTATCCCTCGCCTGCCACTGCACATTCCCATTTCGCTATCAAGCCAGGCCCAAGATAAGGTTTGTTTACTGCCGATTTTGCTTGTGAACACCAGAAGGGGTTGAAACCGTAAAAACAGATGTCCCCGCCGCTTCCTGTTCACAGGACACCGCTCGACCGAGCCGAATCGAAAGGCTTTACCCTGATCGAGTTGCTGGTGGTCATCGCCATCATTGCCATCCTGGCGGGAATGCTGTTGCCGGCACTCAGCCGGGCAAAAGAGCGGGCACGCGCCACCGTCTGCCTGAGCAACCTGCGGCAGATGGGGATAGGTTTTACCTTTTACCTCAATGACGGCGGCAAGACATTCCCGTCATCGACGGATCCTTCGCAGTTTTGGATGTCGATCCTTCGCAGCAACGGGGTTCCTTCGGACGCAGTCCGGGTCTGTCCCACCGCACCATCACCACCGGACCGAAAATCCGCTTCCGCTTCTTTAGGGACTGCCACATCCACTTGGTATAGCCCGTATTCTACCGCCGGACAGACCAACACCGGTTTTGAGGGCAGCTATGGAATAAATGGATGGCAATACTCCCCCGATACGCAATTTGTCGTGGACGCGAACAAACAATTCTCCCGCGAGAGCCAATATGAGGTACCGGTAAAGACCCCGGTCTTCTTTGATTGCACCTGGGAGGCAACCTGGCCCCAAGTCACCGACAAGGCTGCGAACGACCTTCTGAAAGGTGACAACAATTACATGATGCAACGCGTCTGTATTTCGCGTCACGGTTCCAGCGCCCGAAAAACCGTGACTCTAACGCCCGGCAGTCATCTTCCCGGCGGCGTCAATTTTGTCATGGTCGATGCCCATACCGAACTGGTCCCGCTCGACAAACTCTGGTCTGTGAATTGGCATCGGGGTTACCAACCGAGCAATACCCATCCATAATCGGAGGAAAATCCTACTCCGGCTGCCCGCGCTCAACCAGCCGCTTGAACGCCATGATCCCATCAACAATCGCGGCCGCAAATCGGGTTCGCCCGGATTCCGAGAAGATACGTTTCGCATCCTCATGATTGCTCATGAACCCTCCTTCAATGTAAGCAGCCGGCATTTCCGCCAACGCAAGCTCCTTAAATCGCGAATGGCGGACTCCGCGATCGCCAAAGTCGATTTCAGATAGGATGGCTCGATGAAGTTGGTAGGCGAGTTGCAGGTTTTCATGGTCCCACCGGTTTCCCGTGCGGGCAGAGCCCCCGTTATTTCCCCGATCATTGGTCGAACTCGCTCCCGATGGCGTCAAACAATAGGTTTCAAGACCCTGTGGCGCTTCCGCACCTCCGGCGGAATTAAAATGCAGGCAAAGGTAAAGATCGGCCCCCCGCTTTCGGGCGATGGCTGGGCGCTCCTCCAGCGAAACATACGCATCATCCGAACGGGACATGATTACCTTGAACCCGTTTTTTTGCAAAAGTCGTTGAACCTCCAAGGCAAGCTGCAAGGTGTAATACTTTTCTGTTCGTGACCCTTCGATGTGTCCCGGGTCCTTCCCACCGTGGCCTGGGCTTAAGGCGATCGTCGTGATCTTTCGTCCGGCAGGCAAACGGGGCGGCTTCAATAGCGGTCGCAGAACCGTTTCTTCATCGCGCAGAGCCAAATACAGCCGATCCCCCACCCGCAAAACCGGAAAGGAAAGATTCACCGAAACATCATCCACTTCGACCCGTCGGGTGTCGGCTTTGAACTCCAAATGCGTCCATCGGTTCGTAAGCCGTAATTCACTCGACTTTGGTTCCCATCGACTCGACAGGTTATAGAGACTGCTCCATCCGACCACACTGATATAGGGCTGGCCATTAATCGATACGGTTGCCAGATGCGGTTGGTTGGCCGCTTCCAATAGTTGGAGCCCGGCCAGCGCCAAAAAGCCGGTCAACCAACGGCGCAATTTTTCCCAAAACATGAGCTGAACGGTCTGTCGCGTGGACCCTACCGGGGCAAGGAACTTATTCACCCCCAAATTTGAACAGTTGCCGGGCGGTCCGCACGAGGACGCTCTTCCCGGCCACAACCACGCTGGAACGGCAAGGCCCTTCGCCCAAGGCAACCTTTGCTAGCTGCTTAAAATGGGAGCCCGCCTCGCAAATCACGAGATTCCCTTCTTCGCTCAACAAAAATATCCGCCCATCAGCCCCCGTGGGAGAGCTCCAGATGGCATCTGATAGGTCGAGTTTTTCAGACCATTCCTTGGAGCCAGTCTTTGGGTCGACTCGTGACAACACCCGTCTTCCACCGTCCAAAACATAGAGCTTGTCCTGATAAACCAGCGGAGTGGACCAATCCGTAGGAGCATCTTTGAACTCCCATTCCCGATGAGTCTTGGTCACGTCGCCCGTTCCGTCGGTGCGAAATGCCACCACCGGTTGGCCTTTGGGCCCAGACCCGAGCAAAAAACCACCGGCTGCCACCGGCGACGTCACGATTCGATACCAGTCGTCCCGCTTTTCATAAAGCCGAGCCCGCCAAATCTCGGTGCCATCCGCCAGACGGTGGGCACTGATGTGGTCGCCACCCACCACCACGAGCTCGGTTCCAAGAGGTCCTTTCCAGGGCAACGGCGTGGCGTAGCTCTCATGGCTTTCCTTGGTGGAATCGGTTTCGCGATTATGCTTCCACTTGGTCTTTCCCGTGGCCGGGTCCAGAGCCAGCAAAAACGATTCCCGGGCCGGTTTTCCATCGAAGAAAGGGTAGTCCCCGGGC
>CAILNN010000089.1 GCA_903835555.1 uncultured Verrucomicrobiota bacterium | reverse complement strand
CCGTGAAACGCATTTTTGGAACACTCGGGGTCATTTGCGCCCTGTTTGCAGTCACCAGCTGCGCAACCTCTTACAAGTCCAACGGCATTACCGGGGGCTACACGGAAACCCACCTGGCGCCTGACCTATTCCGGGTATTTTTTCGCGGTAACGCATACACCTCCAGCGAGCGTGTCCAGGACCTTGCCATGCTACGGGCAGCGGAGGTGACCCGTCAGCAGGGCTATCCGTTCTTTGCCATTGTGGACGAGAAGAATTTATCGACCACGTCCAGCTTTACCACCCCAGGTGAATCCACGACCAAAGGGTCTGTGAGTTTCTATGGTAACCAGGGCGATTATTCCGAACACACAACCTACACCCCGCCAGTCACACACACGTTCTTCAAACCAAAGACCGGAATTTTGGTGCAGTGCTTCAAAACCAAACCGGACAACGTATTCCTCTTCGATGCGGCCTACGTCGAACAGTCGCTCAAGAGTAAATACCACATAAAGGAGTAGTAAGGTCTGGCATCGACTGCCCCCCTTCTTCCTGTTTCGGAAGCCTGATCCAGTGGACTTGTCGACAATAGAATTCTACCAGCAGAACGCGCCCGAAACTGCTGCGAAGTATCGGGGTCTCGATACGTCCAAAAGCGGGCACCAGTTCCTGGAGATATTCCCGTCCGGTTCCCGAATCCTGGATGTCGGGTCAGGATCGGGCCGGGATTTGGCGGTATTGCTTTCGCTGGGGTTTGATGTCTACGGTATGGAACCATCGGCTGCCATGCAGGCGGAGGCTATTCGTTCATACCCAGAGCTGTCCGGTCGGCTGTTTCCGTTTGGGCTTCCGCTGTCGGATGAACTGGACCTCGGCGGACCGTTTGACGGAATCCTATGCTCTGCCGTGCTGATGCACGTCCCCGAGGAGGAATTGTTCAATTCCGCATTCACCCTCAAACGACTCCTGCGGCAAGGGGGACGACTTTGGATTTCGGTGCCGTTAGACCGTCCCGGACTGGATTTGAACTGTCGGGATTCGACCGGACGGCTATTTAAACCGTTGCATCCGGAATACCTGTTGCTCCTTTTTGAGCGCCTGGGATTCAAATTGTTACGGCGGTTGGAGGATGCCGACCGACTGGGGCGTCCGGAAATGCGATGGGCAAGCTTCCTTTTGGAACTCGGCGGAAACGGGGGTAGACCACTGGACCGAATCGAAGGGGTGCTCAATCGCGACCGGAAAACCGCGACTTACAAACTGGCGCTATTTCGGGCCTTGAGTGACATCGCGGGACACCTCAACCCTCAGGTTAAATGGCTGCCGGACGGACAGGTAGCCATCCCGATTCGGCTGATTGCCGAAAAGTGGTTTCGGTATTACTGGCCCATTTTCGAATCCGAGGATTTCATCCCCCAGATCAATGGAGAACGCCGTGGGTGCACTAACGGATTAAAGTTCCGCGGAGAGCACCAATTGGTGATCGATGAATACCGGGATCGAGGCCGCCTATCCCAATTTTTGGTCGATGAAGCAGGGGGTGGTTTGGCGCCCACGGTAACACGACAATACACCGAAGCTTTACGGGCCATCGAAAGTGCCATCCGAGAGGGGCCGGTTGGTCATTGTTCTGGCAATCTTTTCGGCTACAAGAAGCGTCATGTTCTCGTCGCCCCGGGTGCCTGGTCCGAATTTTG
>CAILNN010000088.1 GCA_903835555.1 uncultured Verrucomicrobiota bacterium | reverse complement strand
GACCGCCGGGAAACCTCACCGGCTTGGGTTCAGTCCTCCGACTGGGAACCGCTGGAAAACCCGGACCCGCCCGCGAGCTGCACGGGGGAGGAGGCTACTGGTCCCAAGACAGCTCAGTCACAGTCCTGGCCAAACCGCAGGATTCCGGCCCGTGGGTGTTAACCGTCAGGTGGCCCGGCGGACGCCAAACCCACTATCCCGTTTCATCCGAGGCCAAAGAAATCGAAGCAAACATCGACGGCACCCCAGCGGGAGTTGAATCCACGCCCCTTCCGCACTAGCAAAGCGGATAGGCCGTCCGCAGGACCGAATCCCTGATCCGTCCAAGTGCCATTTCCGGAGAACCGACCGCATTCACGAAAATCACCCTCACAAATCAATCGCAACTTGTTGATAAAAAGCAACATTGGTAGCGAGACTCCGTCGAGCCGATGGCCCTAATCGATTGGGGTTGCGTCGCCTATTCCTGCATCCCCTCCCCAATCTGGCGTCTAGCCAGCATCCCCTGAACAAACGCCTGCACCACCGGCAAATCGTCATTCCGCCGCCAGACCAGCGCTGTCCGTACCAGGGGCATTCCAGCCGGTAGTTCCCGATAAACCAATCCCGGACGTGTCACCTCCGCCAACGACGCCGTCGTTGGCGCAATCCCAAAACCAGCCGAAATCAGCCACATCTTGGTTTGGATGTCGTTGGCAAATTGGGTCGGTCGCGGTGTCGCCCCCGCCTTGGCGCACGCTTGAAAAAATGGATCGTAATAGCCGTGCTGTAACTTCGGGTCGATCAAGACCAAGGCTTCATCATGAAAATCGCCCCACTCCAGCTCCGGCTTTTTCGCCAACCGATGATCAGCCGGTACTGCCAGGACCTGTCGCGATTCCTCGACGTATTGATACTCCAGTTCAAGGGAATGCACCGGCGGTCGAAGAAGGCCGACGTCCAACTCGTCCTCCCGAAGTCGTCGCAATTGATCGGTGCTGACCAGGTCAAAAAGGGCCAACTGAACCCCGGGATACGTCTGGCGAAATTCTCTCAAAATCGATGCCATCCAGGCATTTGCCGAAGGCGCAATGATCCCCATGCGCAACGTGCCTTGCAGCCCGAGACCCACTTGCCGCGTGCGCTGTTCCGCCTGACGGGCCGATTGCAAGACCTGCCGCGCTTCGTCCAAAAGAACCCGTCCCGCTTCCGTCAATCGCACCGATCGAGTCGATCGATCAAACAGTCGGACCCCTAACTCCGTCTCCAGCGATTTGATTTGTGCCGACAGCGGCGGTTGGGCAAGATGCAGCCTCTCAGCAGCCCGTCGGAAATTCAGTTCTTCCGCGACGGCCACAAAGTAGCGTAGGTGACGCAATTCCATGCGTTTGATATTTGGCGAGTATCAATCCTACAGCAAACTTGTATTGGCGTTATCCGCCGTTCGCGTCCATCTGTACGGCGTCGAAAATCAGGGAACCCGCCTACTGCCATGTGGATTGTTAAACTAGCTCTTCGTCGGCCATACACCTTTGTGGTGGCTGCCCTGCTGCTGTTGCTGGTCACGCCGTTGGTCATCCTGCGGACGCCCATCGATATTTTTCCCGCCATCGAGATTCCGGTTATCAGCGTCGTCTGGCAATACGCCGGACTCAGCGCTCAGGAGGTCGAACAACGCCTCGTTTACCTTCATGAACGGGCATTAAGTGCCACCGTTAACGATATCGACCACATCGAATCCACTGCGTATAATGGCGTGGGCATCATCAAAGTGTTCCTTCGTCAGGGAGCCTCGGTCGATGGTGGCGTAGCTCAGGTCACGGCGATTGCTCAGACGATCCTACGTCAGGCACCTCCGGGACAAACTCCACCGCTCGTCATCCGCTACAACGCTTCCACGGTCCCGATTATTCAATACGCCGTCGGCGGCAAAGGCTTTTCCGAGCAGGAACTTTATGACCTGTGCCAGAATAACATCCGGGTTGGGCTTTCAACCGTTCAAGGAGCAGCAGTTCCATGGCCCTATGGGGGCAAAACCCGACTTATTTCTGTTGATTTGGACCTGGCCGCTCTTAAAGCCCGCAATCTGACCGCTCAGGATGTGGTCAGCGCCATTAATTCCCAGAATCTAATCCTGCCGTCCGGCACCGCAAAAATCGGGGCCACTGAATACGATATCGAGCTAAACTCCAGCCCTAGAATCTTAAAAGAACTCAATGATTTACCGATCAAGACAGTGAGCGGGGCCACCATTTTTGTGCGCGAAGTCGCTCAGGTTCGCGATGGCTATCTCCCGCAACAAAATGTCGTTCGAATCAATGGGGTCCGCGGTGCCCTCCTGACCATTCTCAAGAGCGGCTCCGCTTCCACCCTTCAAGTCGTGCAACGGGTCAAAGCGGAAATGCCTGGCATCGTAGCCGGCTTGCCAAAAGGACTCCAAGTTCAGGAATTCTCTGATCAATCGATTTTCGTCAGCGCAGCCGTTCAGGGAGTCTTGCGTGAGGGTGTCATAGCCGCCGGGTTGACCGCTGCCATGATCCTTCTGTTTCTCGGCAGTTGGCGCAGCACCGTCATCATCGCCTTATCCATTCCCCTTTCGGTGATGAGCTCCATCGTGATTCTCAGTGCGCTGGGCGAGACCATCAACCTGATGACCCTCGGCGGTCTTGCCTTGGCGGTTGGTATCTTGGTCGATGATGCCACCGTTGAAATTGAAAATGTGCATCGGCAGATGAGCCTCGGGAAACCGTTGGAAGAGTCCATCCTGGATGGTGCCCAGGAAATCGCCCTGCCCGCCTTTGTCTCCACGCTCTGCATCTGTATTGTCTTCGTTCCCATGTTTTTCCTGAGTGGGGTCGCTCGATATCTGTTCGTTCCGCTCGCTGAGGCAGTCGTCTTCGCCATGTTGGCCAGTTACGTCCTCTCTCGAACCTTGATTCCCACCATGGTCATGTGGTTTTACCGCAAGGTGCACCAGCCTGGCCTTGGGGCCCACGGAGCACATCATGAGGACCAGCATGAACTATCCACCGGTGGTACCTTGGTACGCCGTCGCGAAAGCGAAAGCATCAGCTCCCGTCTCGTCCGTCCGCTGGTCGAGTTTCAGCTTTCCTTTGAACGCGGCTTTCACCAATTTCGCGAGGGTTATTTGGGATGGTTGGAGGCATTCATGGACCATCGAAAGACGTTCGCCGCCCTTTTTCTCCTGGCCTGTGTCGGTTCGCTCGGATTGGTCTTCCTACTCGGTGAGGACTTCTTCCCCGTCGTGGATGCCGGACAACTCCGATTGCATCTGCGAGCCCGAACCGGCACCCGCATTGAAGAAACCGCACGATTAGTTGACGAAGTTGAACAGTCCATTCGACGTCAGATTCCCGCCAAGGAACTCGAAGGCGTGCTCGACAATATTGGTATCCCTGGCTCTGGCATTAGTCTGAGCTACAGCAACAACGGACTGATCGGTACCGGCGATGCCGATATCTTGGTTTCCCTCAAGCCAGGTCATCGTCCTACTCCGGAATACGTCAAGCAACTCCGACGCAACCTCAACACCCATTTTCCCGGCACGTTATTCTATTTTCTTCCCGCCGATATCGTTAGCCAAACTCTCAATTTCGGTCTGCCAGCCCCGTTTGATATCCAGTTTGTGGGTCGCGATCAGGTCAAGTTACGCGAACTGGCCGCTCGACTTGCGGAGCAAATTCGCCATGTGCCCGGGGCCGTCGATGTTCGGGTTCAGCAACCGGCTGATCAGCCCAAGCTGCGATTTGCCGTCGACCGCTCCAAAGCCGTTGAATTGGGCTTGACCGAGCAAATGGTCGCCAATTCCGTCCTGCTGGGCCTCAGCGGCAGTGGTCAGGTTCAGCCCGGCTACTGGCTCAATCCCGTGAATGGCATCAGCTACCTTGTTAATGCCCGTGCGCCGGAACGCCAAATGGAATCGCTGCAAGACCTTCGCAGCATCCCCATTACTTCAGGAGCTCCCGGGGAGGGGAATGGTCAACTTTTGGCGAATCTGGCCACCTTTAGCCGGACCAATGGCCCTGCTGTTGTTTCCCACTACAATGTGCAACCAGTGATCGACGTCTTTGGCGGTGTCAGTGGACGGGATTTGGGCGGTGTGATGCGTGACATCCGTCCGCTGATGGACCAAATCAAAAATGAACTCCCACGGGGCAGCCGATTGGCAATTCGCGGTCAGGTCGATACCATGCAAACCAGTTTCATGGGCCTGGGCTTTGGGTTGATCGCGGCTATCGCCCTTGTCTATCTGCTCTTGGTCATCAATTTCCAAAGTTGGCTCGATCCCTTTATCATCATTTCCGCACTCCCGGCCGCCTTGGCCGGTGTCGCTTGGGGCCTCTACCTCACCCAGACCACCCTTAGCGTTCCGGCGCTCATGGGGGCCATCATGTGCTTGGGTGTCGCCACCGCCAACTCCGTGTTGGTCGTGACCTTTGCTCGCGAAAACCTCCAGGCCAGTGGGGACCCCATCGGGGCCGGTATTCGCGCAGGAGTCGGTCGCTTGCGCCCCGTGCTGATGACTGCCCTGGCGATGATGATCGGCATGCTGCCCATGAGTCTGGGACTCGGCGAAGGCGGCGAACAGAATGCCCCTTTGGGTCGGGCCGTGATCGGGGGCCTGCTCATGGCCACTCTTGCCACGCTCTTCTTTGTGCCCGTTGTCTTCAGCCTCCTCCACCGCCGCCGCTCAACCTCGGCACACCAACCTCTATTGGAAACGGCTGACATCCGTACCCTGGGGGTCCCGGCAGGCCATTAGGCCATACATCCACCGACCTCTTTCGCCTCATGCAAACCTTCGACCGCCCATTGAACACTTCCGCCCCGGACAACCAGACTCCAACGCTTGGGGCCGCTCCACGCCCATCGCGCCGCGCCGGATCGGGACGCCGCCTCGTTTCCGTCGTGGGGGTGACCCTTGTGCTGGTAGGACTGGCTGCGGTTGCCGGTTTAATTCCGCGATTCCGCGCCCGTGCAGCTCTTGAAGACGCCACACAATCGTTGGCCATCCCGACCGTTGCTGTTGTCGGTCTAAGCAATGCCCAACCGGCTGCACCGCTTCTTCTTTCCGCCGAGCTGCGGCCCTATCTTGAAGCCCCCATCCACCCTCGGGCCACCGGCTATGTCCGTCGCTGGCTGGTCGACCTTGGAACCAATGTCGTGGCCGGACAACTTCTCGCTGAGATCGACACTCCTGAGCTGAATCAAGAGCTAATCCGCAGCCGGGCCGAATTGGCTCAGGTGGAGGCAGCCCGAGACCTGGCGCAAACCACGGCGAATCGATGGGCCGAACTCCTCAAGACATCGTCCGTCGCGGAACAGGAGGCCGCCGAAAAAAAAGCCGATTTAGCCCTGAAGATAGCCACGGTCGAGGCCGCCAACGCAAATGTCCGTCGATTACAGGAATTGACCGGCTTTTCACAGGTGACCGCTCCTTTCGCCGGCATCATCACCCGACGCTTGGTCAACATCGGCGATTTAGTCACCGCCGGAACCGGCGTCGAGCTCTTCCGCGTCGCCCAAACCGGGCGCTTGCGCGTCTTCGTGCGGGTACCCCAGACACTCGCTCCCGAAGTGGTTACCAACTCCATTGCCCAGTTGACCGTGCAGGAATACCCGGGCCAAGTCTTCGATGCTCGGGTCGTCCGCACGGCCGGTGCCATCGAGCCAGATTCACGGACCCTATTGACCGAACTGGAAGTGGATAATTCCAAGGGGATTCTTCTCTCCGGCAGTTACGCTCAAGTCCGCTTCCCCGCACCACCGACTGCCAGCGGAGTCTCGTTGCCTGCCAATGCCCTGCTCTTCCGGGCCGAAGGCTTGCAAGTCGGTTTGGTTGACTCCACCGGCAAAGTCACTCTGAAATCCGTTACACTCGGGCGCGACTTCGGTCCCACCGTCGAAGTCCTCAAGGGCGTTGCGATTGGTGACCGCGTGATTGTTAATCCGCCCGACGCCTTGGTGAGCGGGATGATGGTGCGTGTCCTCGAACCGGGAAATACTCCCGCCAAACCATGACGCATTTCCGCAAAGTAGAAGCGGCGTCCCGCCGTTTGTCCGGTAAAGTGGAAGCCGCGTCTCGCCGCTTATCCCCTTCTTGGCAATCACTCATGGTTGTGACCTTGGCGGTCGCAGCTTTCGCTGGCTGCGCCGTGGGCCCCGATTATCAGCGCCCCGCTACCCTCGGTACCAACAGTGTCCCCACCCAGTTTGAGACAGCCTCGGGTGTCACTTGGAGAACCGTCGAGCCGTCGGCCCACCTTCCCAAGGCGGCATGGTGGGAGGCCTTCCAGGACGCATCGCTCAATGCATTGGAAGCCCAGGCCGTCGTCGACAACCAATCGCTCCGGGCTGCCGTCGCCAGACTGGAAGCCGCTCGCGCCGACGTTCAAATCGCCCAGTCGGATTACTTTCCCCATCTTTCCGCCACCCCCTCCGCGACTCGGCAGCGATCGAGCAAGAGTATTCCGGAAAATGGGCATCCTGCGGGAAAGCCGTACACTTACAGTAACTATTTGATTCCCCTTCAGGTGGGCTGGGAACCCGACCTCTGGGGGCGCATCCGCCGACAGGTCGAAGGGGCGAAAGCTCGATTCCAGGCCGATGCAGACGATTTGGAAAGCACCAAACTCGCCATTCAAGCAGAGGTGGCTGTCAGCTACTTCACCCTGCGGGCGCTGGACCTGGAGACCGCCTTATTGCAGGCGACCGTCATTGATTTCCAACGCGCCGCAGAATTGGTGAAGAATCGTCGAAAAGGCGGTATTGCCACCGACCTCGATGTCGCTCAAGCCGTTACCCAGTTGCGGGCCACCGAAGCTCAAGTTCCCGCTGTGGAACAGCAGGCCGCCCGAATTCGTCACGCTCTGGCCACCCTGACCGGGCGTCCCGCCATCGGATTCAACTGGAAGTCGCAGACGAATTTCACCTTCACCCTGCCCGTTCTATCGCCCGGCCAACCCAGTGAACTGCTTGAGCGTCGACCGGATGTGGCGGCTTCCGAGCGCCGAATGGCCGCCGCCAATGCCGATATCGGCCTGGCCAAGACCGCCTTTTACCCCCGATTCCGCATGAATGGCCTGGCGGGACTCCAAAGCGTCAACGCCAATACGGTCTTTGACGCCTCGTCCCGACTCTGGTCAGTTGGACCTTCGGTTGATTGGCCCCTCTTCACCGGCGGACGCAACCGCGCCGGGGTGGAATCCGCCCAAGCCATTTATACCGCGACTGTTGCCCAATACCGTGCCAACGTCCTGGCAGCATTCCAAGAAGTCGAAGACTATTTGACCGATCACCAATTACTCGCGTCAGAACTGGAGTCCGAAAGCGCCGCCCGCGATGCCGCTCGACAGACCGAGGAAATCGCCACTCACCGCTACGAAGCGGGTTTGGTGACCTACCTTGAAGTCGCCACTGCCCAAAGCGTGGCCCTCGGCCATGAGCGCACGGTTGTTCGCCTTCAAGGGGAGCAAGCAGTCGCCTTGGCATCCCTGGCAAAAGCCCTCGGCGGAGGCTGGGCATCAGCCGACCGTTGATAGAGCCCCCGTAAGGGTGCCCGGAAGTCTCATTGGTCCTATTGGTCCTATATCCCAAGCCTCGCACGGCTCCCTAAGCGAGCCTCACTCTCTTCTGCCACCGCTCTACCCATCCGGCTTCTCCCTGAGCCAGCGCCGCTAGAAACCCAAGCATGGCCGCGCTTCGCGTCTGCCGAAGCTCCCACGACCGTTCGGCATGCTCATGCGCCAAGGCCCATTCTGAATCGCGTATCGAATGTGCCGCCGTCTGGAGATGCCATTCGGCAGCTTCCAGGATGGCCGCCAGGACCGACAGATCGCAACCGCAACGCGCACAGCTTGTCGCACCTCCTGCGTCCGTCGATTTTCCACAGGCTGGACAGAGGATGCTCACCTTCAATCCTCCAGATAAAAGACCAAATCGGAGAGTTTGTTATTGAGCTCAGTCAGGTCATCGTGACGCCCAATCGCTTCCGCAGTGGCATGCAATAATGCCCGTAACTCCTCTGCGTCCTCCGGGTTGATCCCTTTCTGCAGCAATGCCTCCGCTCGCTTGCGAAGGTTCTTGGCCGCAGTCAATTGTTCCTGTCGTTCCTTGGTTTCATCCAATCCTCCATCAGATGAACCTTCGATAGCATCATCCATCCCGACTAATTGAGCGATGTTTTGTTTCGCCTTTTCCAAGTCGAGTGTCCTCGCGCCACGGGTATCCAGAGTGACCGTCTTGGCAAGTCCGGTGGCCTTTTCCGTGGCCGTGATCTTCAGCAACCCGTTGAGGTCCAGGTCAAAATGGATGATCACCACATTGCCGGATGGCACACGCCGAAGTCCGGTCACGAGGAAATCGCCCAACAGCACATTGTCGTCGGGATTTTCGCTTTCACCCTGATATGCGGCCACCTTCACTTCCGTTTGATTGTCCAAAGTCGTAAAAAACATTTCCGCCTTGCTCGAAGGCAGTGGGGTATTGCGTGAAATGATAGGATGGCATCGCAGGAATTCATATCCACCTTCGTCGGTGGCCAGTGCCACCGTGCTGTAGCTATGCGGCGTGATATCCACCAGGATCGAATGACGCTTTTCACCCGACAAGGCAGCCCCTTGTACCGATGCCCCCATCGCCACGATCAAATCCGGATTAATCTCAAATCGCGGCTCTATTTCCAGCTTCTGACGCAGCAATTGATGGACGAGAGGTGTTCGCGTTGCTCCCCCGACGAGCATCACTCTGCCAATGTCTTTCGGTGCGAGTTTGGCGTCCGTCAGCGCTTGGTGCAGACAGGTCAACGTTTTTTCCAGCAAGGGGAGAATCATCGCTTCGTAATCCGTTCGTAGTATTTCAATATCCAGATGATTCTCCCCATCCAGATACTCTTCCCGGACATGCACATACGGTTCATCGGACAACCGTCGCTTGGCCTGTTCCATCGCCACCCGTAATCGTCTGAGTGTCCTTAAATCAGGTTTCAATTCCCTCCCGTTCTGGCGCTGAAATGCAGCCACCGCATGATCGACCAACAGTTGATCAAAGTCATCCCCGCCTAAATGGGTGTCTCCATGACTCGCCCGAACTTCCACGATGCCGGATTCGACGGTGACCACCGACACATCAAACGTTCCTCCACCCAGATCATACACAAGGATCGTTTCATGGTCCCGGTTCCCGGCATCGTAAGCCAATGCCGCTGCCGTCGGTTCGTTGAGGATGCGCACGACCTCCAGACCCGCCAACTCGCCCGCCATTTGGGTCGCTTTCCGCTGCCGCTCGTTAAAAAACGCCGGCACCGTGACGACCGCCTTGTGAATGGGTCTACCCAAAACCCGCTCTCCCTCGTTTTTCAACTCCCTCAGGATGAACGACGAAATCTCCTCCGGGGAAAATTCCCGTTCCCCAAATCGGACCCGGGTATCCTCGCCCATCTTCCGTTTGATCGAAACGACGGTCGATTCGGGTGCCGCGATCAATTGGTTCTTGGCCGCCTGACCAACAAGCAGATTCCCTTGGGCGTCGATCCCGACGCACGAGGGCATGATCGGGTTCCCATGAATCGGAACAACCCTCACGATGCCGTCCTCGGTAACCGCCAGTTCTGAGTTTGTCGTTCCGAGATCAATGCCGACAATAAAGTCATTCATAAGTTTGTGGTTGAATTGTTTCGATTGGAAACCTTGACCTGGGCGGGACGCAATAGCTCTCCATGGAGTCTGTAGCCGGAGGCGAATTCCTCCAGGACCGTCTGCTCCGGTCGTGTGGTGTCATTTTCCACCGCCACGGCCGCCATCGTCGTGGGATCAAAAGGCTGCCCCAACGCGTCCATGCGGCTGACACCTTCTTTTCTCAAAATCGCATCCAAGTGTCCCACCAGAATATTCATCGCTTGGCGCTGTCGCTCCCAGGCCGTTTGCCATCCCCGAGTCCCTTGCCACCACGGAAGACTGGGAGGCGATGCAAATGCCGCCTCCACTCGGCGTAATCGGTCTAGTAACTCAACCAAAATAAGGCAATGAGCGCGGGAAAGGCCTTTGGCGGCGGCTTCCGCTGCCGTCTTTTCAACCTGAGCCCGGACACCCTGAAGGTCACCTCCAAATCGCCCCAAGGCGTCACTCCATTGCCCGAAAGCCTCGGCGGTTCGGCGGTTGCTCTTTCTTGATTCGGCCTGAAACGCCGACAACTGGGCGTAGAACGAGTAAAGATCTGGAACCTCTTTCGAAATCGCCCGATCCGCTGGTTCGGGGAAACTATCCGCCGTCGCCAGCCAGGCTTCAAAATCCGCGCGAAGTTTTTCTTTCCACCCCTCCGACCGAATCGTCGAGTCGGATTTCGTACCATCTTCGTTTTCCATGGCATTCATTTCGGGGCATGCGAGGTTGGTCTGACAGTCGATGCGTCGGCCGCTTGCAATAATTCTTTCATCGCTGGAAAGGGTAGGGGATCGAACTGGCTGCGATATCGGGCATAATTGACCAAGGCGTCCACCGGCCCATCCCCTGGTAAGGTATTGTCCAGTAGATGATATCGATGACGGCTCGCCCGGTCCTTGATTCGTTCGTACGCCTGACTGATCTCCTGGAAGCGCTTCCCATCCATCTCCGGCGGATAGTCCTGCACGCCTTTTAGATAGGCCTGCCGGATGACGGCGTCGTCAGCCGTCATTGCAACGCCAAGAACAACAAACGGATTCATGGGTGTACGGGTGGGATCGATTTAAATTCAACAGCCCAATTTCCAGATCAAAACTTTTTGGGAATCCTGCCGCGCGCCAGTATAACCAAAACGTCAAACAGTTCCTTGGGGAACTCGGCGGGACGTGTCCGCTGAAACGCTTCAAATTCTCTCTCGGAAAGACCTTTAAGGATGGTAATCATTTTCTTGTAGTAAACCCGCCCCTCGGGCGGAAGAGTCTGAAATATCTCCTCGGCCTTCGACCTCAGTTCGTCCAGTTCTGCGGCGCTGAATAGTTCATGATCGTCATCGAACGGGTCTTTGTCATCTGGATCGATCGGAAACGTCTCATCACTTGGGCCATCTGAAAATGCTCGACGAGGCTGGGGCGGATGATTGCCGAGCGAATCCATCGCTTTTTGAAGCTCCTGGACCAGAGGGCTATCCTTTCGCCGAATGGCCTCCGCCTTGAGTTCTTCCAGGTCGGCGAGGGTGATTCCCGAGAAAGTCTCATCCAGTTGTTTCCGGGCACGAAGATCGGCATATCGAAAGTAGGGGTCCTGGGGGTCTTTTTTCAGTTGTTCTTTGGTTATTGCGCGCTCTACCTCGGCGAAGCCCACGTTCGTCAATGCGTATTCTACCAAGACGGTAGCTTCTTCACGTCCCATCGGTCTTAGAGATATGGACCTTAAATACCCCTGCAAAAGACGAAAAAGGTTTCCAGAGTCAGTTAAGCAATCGGCTATTTCGATATGCGACCAAATCCGGGTGAGCAGAATGGCATCTTTGGCATTGCCCGAATCCGCAAGGAGGCGCTTGAACCGCCGTTCAATGTCGTCTTTTTGTTTTTTTCCTGGTTTACCAAGTTCATTCGCCACCCAATACGCATAGTAAAGGAAAACCGCCTCAGAGGGGCTTAGCTTTTCTGCCTGGACCAAGTCGTTTTTCCGATCAGGGCCGTTGCCCAAAACGGATTCCAGCACCCCCCTGTGTACCGCCAAACACCATTTTGAGCGGACCACATTCAACGGTTCATCCAGGCCCAATTCCTCTGCCTTGGCCAGGCTCTTTCGACCGAGATCCGCACGCTTCTTTAGATAGTGCTCCCGTGCTTGCCGAAGAAAGGCACCAGCCAGACGATCGGGTATGGTCGGGTCGATTCGGTCCAATTTCCGGGCCATTTCGAGATATCTAATTGCTTTCCCCAAAGAATTACGTTCCAAGCAGGCTTCGGATGCTCGCAAGAGCACCTTCTTCTCCCCGGGAAACTCGGTGACCATTGTTTCCAAGAGCTGCTGTTCTTCCAATAGCAAATTCTGGTCGAGGAAGACTTCGCATAGGGTCAGATGAGCCTGGAGATGGCTCGGGTCGAGTTCGATCGCCTTTTCCAAGAACCGACGCGCCATGACAGGATTTCGGGCGAGTTCTGAAGCATCCCAAACCGGATCGTCCGTCAGCGTGGTGCCCTTCGGCCACAGCATCACATTTCCGAGCCAGGCATACCCCGCCGCCGCAAACGACGGATCCCTTCCATTCTGCGCCTCCCAGGCACCTAAAAATGCCTCGAAATAAAACTCAACATCGCTATCACTAATAACCTTATATTCCGCCTGCAACGACATGCGCAATAGGATCATCGATTCGAGTGACTTTCGGGCACTATCTCGTTGGGCAGCTCGAGCAATCACTTTATCCCCAAAATCGTTCGACTTCTCCTCATCGAGATGCCGGTAGGAATGAACAGCGTAATCCGTTAGCGTAGCACATAGGCTGGTTCCAAACGCCGGAAATTTCGCCAGACTGGACTGAAGGTCGAGATAGACTTGCGAAGCGTCGCCCCGCTGACAGGCTTGTTCAGCCATCCAGATCGCCCGCCCCATCCCGCTTTCGCCCAGCATCTTGCCGGCAGCCTCCAGTACAGCCGCTGTTGGAATCGGTTGTCCTTTTGCCGGCGAACGTCCCAGCAGGAGGTGAAACGGCTCGGAGGCGCGTCCCGGGACCGAATCGGGTGGTAGACCCGAAAAGAATCGTGCCGCCTTTTCACGGTCCCCTTGATGGAAGGCAACGAGGGCCTTGATGAATAGTCTCCAGTGACTGAACGGAGAATGGTGTCCGATCACCCGCGTGGCATCCAACGCCTCCACGAACGCCTTCTCCGAAACCATTTTCAACCCCGAAACCACTGAAAGAACCTCCGCTGCCAAGGCCAGTTTGGCAGATTCTGCGTCGAGTGCCGCTGGGAAAAGTAGAACCAATCGGTCTGCCTGTTGCACCCGGGATGCTGCCTCCGTAGGAGTCTTTGCCAAGGTCTCCAGTAGGTGGACCATGGCATTGGGTGCCTGACGTACCTCCATCTCCATTGCCAATTCCGCCTCCAGTTTCTGGATGGCAGAAGTTCCAGCAGGTGCGATTGTCTTGAGATACGCCAATACCTGTCCGGCATCCTTTGTCTGTCCCTGCCGGATCATGCTCCGCGCCAGTCCAAGATTGGCCTCTATCAAGTACGGTAGAAATCGAGTCCGATCCTGCTTGCACAACGATTTGAATTCTTCCCGTGCCTCTCGAAAACGTCCTTGCTCCAGATAGCTGTGTGCCGCCCGCTCCTGCGAAGTCATGGTCTCTTGGAATCTGAATCACTACCGACAAGATGGAATACTGCGTCAGCGATTCTTCGCCCAAGCACCTTCGCGTGTCACCCAGAAACAATGGATGCCAGAAGTCTCGCCTGTACGCCAATCGGCACAGAGGAACAAACCGGTGCCATATCCGCCGATTTTACTGTCCAATCTCACGGCTTGATTCAAACGTACTCCCGTGACTCGTCTCATGTCGTCTTGGTTGAGTCGATTCTTTGCGCTGTTTGTCTGGGTCGCCCGTTGTCCCGCCGTTGAACTTCAAGACGGTGCCTACCAAGTTTTTCCCGGCGACGACTTGCAGTCCGCCGTAGACCAGGCCGCCGCCAATCCAACGGTCAAGACGGTCCGCGTCCATCCGGGAATTTATGCCCCACGCCGACGCTCTCAAGCGTTGATTTACCTCAACCGACGGCATGACGGCATCCACCTCGTGGGCATTCAGCGACCCACCTTAACCGCGGCAAACGCTGTCATAGCAGATCCGAAGAGCCGTTCGTCTCCGGCGATCGTCAACCACGTGCTCTATTTAGGGGACGGCCTTTCTTCCAACACCGTGATCCAGAATTTCAAGCTGACGGGTGCCAATCATTTCGTCACCACCGGCGAAAGCCTGCGCATCGAGCCGGACGAAGAATTGCGCAAAGGCCGCTTCTATTTCGGCGATGGCGGAGCCATCAAGATTTACCATCGGTCCTATCCCGTTCTGCGCGACTTGGAGATCACCGATAACTACGCAAGTCCCTGCGCCGGTGGTATATCTATTCAACATGAAGGCGCAACCAATGGCGTCGTATGGATCGAAAACTGCGTCTTCCGCAATAATCGCGCTGAAGTGACCGGTGCCGCTCTCGACCTGCTTTGGGGAAGTTCCGCAAATCTGGTGAACTGCTTGTTTGAAGGCAATGTCTCCAACACAGGACCTGGCGAAGGTGAAAATCCGTTCAATAACAATGGAGCCGTTACCGTGTTCCCCCGGTCCCGCATTTCGATGGAACGTTGTACCCTGACAGGGAACCGCAATGGCGTGGATGACGCCGGCGGGGTAAGTGTCTACTCCCGCTGTATCTTCAGCGGGAACACGTTGGACGGCGGCTTTTCACCGCAACCACGGTACGAATTGGAGCTCGCCCACGGAGGAACGGTTCATCAATGCCTGATTGAAGGTGCCTTGCGCGATCCAATGAACTCCGTAAAACCGTCGGATAATGTCATCCGCGAATCGTCGGCTCCCCTCAATCCCGGCAGCGCCAACCTGAACCCAAACAAAATCGGCTTTCGGGCGGTCCCATGACAGATGGGGCAATATCGTCACCATATAGGGACAGAGCTCCAGTATTGACTCCACTGAGCTTTCGCCCAACTTCTTCCCATGAGGCAACCCCGGCTTAAACTGGATGCGCAGTCTGGCTCGGCCTATTACCACTGCGTTTCCCGCGTCGTCGATCAACGGCCCGCGTTTGGACCAGAAGATAAAGACCAGTTTATCGTCTGGATGCAATCCTATGCCGAATTCTGCGGCGTCCACATCTTGACCTACTGTGTGATGCCCAATTACTTCAGCCTGTTGATCGAGGTCCCCACTCCCCCAAAAGTGCTGCCGACCGTCGATGAAAGTCTGCGCCTGTCGGGTCTGGTCCTCGACCCCGCGCGGATGGAACGGCTCCAGGAAGAGATGCCCGACTGGTCAGCCGAAAAACTCGCGGATTGGCAGACCCGACTTCACGAAATGATGTGGGACGTCAGCGCCTATATGAAGGTGGTCAAACAGCGCTTCACCCAATGGTACAATCGAGAGCATCAACGTCGGGGAACACTCTGGGAACAACGGTTCAAAAGTGTGCTGGTGGAAGGAACCACCGAAGCCCTTGCCCGGATGGCCGCCTATATCGACTTGAACCCGGTCCGGGCTCACTTGGTCGAGGACCCCAAGGATTATCGCTGGAGCGGCTTTGCCGCAGCCGAAGCCGGACGTCGCCTGGCTCGTGAGGGAATCCGCCGCGTTATCCATCCCGTGGATCCCCGAGCCGTGACCATCGCCGACGCCCTCACACAGTATCGCCTCTGGATTTATGGCGAAGGCCTGCCGGCCGTCCAGTCGTCACCAGCAACTGCCAGCACGGGTGCGGGTCTCGCTCCAGAGCAGGTCCAGGAAGTGCTGAAGAAGAATGGAAAACTCGGATGGCATGACTTTGCCCGCTGCCATGTCCGGTATTTCTCGGATGGTGCTGTCATCGGCAGCCGTCAGTGGGTGGACACCATCTTTGAGACCAATCGCAAGAGATTCGGCCCCAAACGCAAAGACGGCGCTCGAAAAATGAAGTATCTCGCCGATTCCCCCATTTTTGGTTTGCGGGACCTGAGGGTCAACCCCGTCGCCGCTTCGCAAACCACGCACGCTCAGAATGGCCCGCCCAAGCCTGGAAAAGCACCTTAATCAGCCACTTCCGCACCCACTTCCAGCGGATAGCGCCGCAGCCCATTCTGCCACCATAACTTCCAGACCATCCACAGCGCCTCGCGCACAATGTTTTTGGACATCTTTGACGTTCCCGCGAATCGATCGGTGAAGATGATGGGTACCTCGCAAATTTTCATCCCCCGTCGCCAAACGCGATGGGTTAGTTCAATCTGAAAGCTGTAGCCATTGCTCTGGACGGTCTCCAGTTTGATAGCCTCAAGCGCCCGGCGTCGAAAACACTTAAACCCACCGGTCGGGTCGGTAATCGGCATCCCCGTGATCCATTGAACGTACTTCGCAGCGCTGATGCTCAACAACAGCCGTTTCAATGGCCAATTGATGACTCGGATACCATCCCGATATCGGGAACCCAAAACCAAGTCGGCATTTTCTGCCTTCGCTGCATCGAGAAATTTGGGGACATCAGCCGGGTTATGGGAAAAATCGGCATCCATCTCTAGAATGAACTCGAAGCCGTGTTCCAAGGCCCAGGCAAACCCAGCCAGATAGGCGCGCCCCAATCCGTTCTTTTCCGAACGGTGCAACACATGCACCAATGGATTATGCGCTGCGATTTCATCCGCCACCTGCCCCGTCCCGTCCGGGGAACTGTCATCCACCACGAGGACATGAACGATGACCGGCTGGGCCATCAGGCGTTTGATGAGCGGGCCAAGGTTGTCCCGCTCATTGTATGTTGGAATGACGACTATCGCTTCGAAACCCATGCCGGTGGAAGCGTCGCGTCGAACTCGGGGTTAGCCAAATCGCTTTTCAACCGCTTACCTGGTTGGAGAGAAATCCGTCGGCACCAAATAAGTCGACTTGACTCCATCCTTGATAGTCAGTGACCCGCCAGCGGCTTTTTCGCTCGCCTGGCGTGCGGCCACCCATTCCGGGTCCTTGCCAAACTCGCCAAAAGAAGCCGAGGCAGCTTCCTTTGATTTGTGGGTCAACAGATACTGCAACGTGACATCCGCCGCCGGCTGATCGCTGGTCCGATGGAAATAGCCGTAATTGTTCATCCCGTGTTTGGTAAACAACGCCACTGTATGATCGCGGAATCGGGCGTCCAAATTGGGTAGCAGACCGGGAGGGGTGGTGTAGGTACGAAGTTCAAAAATACCCCCCTTGGAGACATCCCCTTTCCGAATGGCGGGCGAATAGTCGGTGATTTGCAGGAAATAGTTTTCCGGGCTCCGCGATAGCAAAGGCCCATTCGCTTCGCTCGCTTTGGCCGCCGCCTGCCACTCCGGGTCGGCCAAGAATTCCTTCCAAGCGGCTTCACGCGCTTCGCGGCTCGGATAACGCAGAAGGAAGTGCAGGCGGGCATCCGTCTTGTCCAACGGCAGCCAATAACCAACGCTTTCAATACCGTGCTTCTTGAACAAGGCCAGCGTGTGGTTCCGGAACCGATTCAACAAATCTTCGGTCTTTCCCGGTGCAATCGGATAGATTCGGAGTTCGTAGACCATGGGCGACACCGATTTACGAGGACCAGGATGGGCGGAAGAATACGAGTTGACCAAAATGTTCGGACGCGGCTCGGGCGCTTGGGCAAAAGCGGTGCAAGCGAAGAGAGTCGCGGTGATTGCTGAAAAGAAATGTCGACGATTCATGACGTGAATATCGCTAATCCCCACTTCCTGGCGAGAAAAGGTCAACCCAAAAAGTTCATTTTGCCTTGGGGCAGTGACCCAGTAGCGACTAGGTTCGGGCGTGAAATCAGTCGGACAACACGTTTCCCTGGACAACGACGCCGGGTTCAAAGCCGTCGTTATCCTATCATCGGCCTTGGGCATCGGTACCCTTGCAGCCTCCTTGATCGTGCTGGAACCCACCGATCATGGGTTCGATTTCAAGTGGTCTATCTATGCCCCCGTCGGCTTTGTTGTCGGAGCCCTGCTCGCGTGGGCCTACTGGCGATTGGTCTTTCGCCTTGCATTGCGAAATGCCGACCCACGGCAAAGCGCCCGTCGCCTCAAACAAGCCGTGATTGGCCTTCTGGCATTGGGTGTCCTCACCTTCCTCTATCCCCTCCGGTACGTGGCTGAGGAACGCCGTACCGATGTCCTTATCGGGCTCGGAGCCGCCATCGTCGCTCTCTCCGGGGTCGGTTGGATGATTCGGACCGTGGTCGTCATGCTCGAATCCGAACCCGATACCGACGGGGAATCGTAGCGCCTCGATTGAAACCACGCCCTAAATCCAATTCGTCCAAATCCAGTTTGAACTGGTTTACCGCATTGGCCGCCAGCCCTGCTGGTCAATCGCTACTGGCAGCGGGTGGCAACAAAGCGGGCCTGAGGGAAACCATGGCTGTAGGAGCGTCGCATCCCTTTATCGCCGCCTTCCTGGCACATTCCACCAAAGCTCCAGTCGTGGTCTTGGTCTCGGAAACCTTGAAGCAACAGGAAACCCTCCACAACGACCTCAATACCTGGCTGCTCCCCCTGAACCTTTCCGCCCGGTTCTTTCCCGCCTGGGATATCCTCCCCCACGAGCAAAAGCTCCCCCACGCAGATATCATCAGCGAGCGGTTGGAAACATTAGTAGCGCTACAGCACCTCTCCACCGCCCCGTTGATCATCGTCGCCTCCGTAGCGGCCCTGCTCCAGCCCACCCTGCGCGCCGATGATCTGGCGAGTCGCATTCGCCGATTGCGCGAAGGGGAAACCCTCAATCCGCTCGACCTGATCGAATGGCTCGAAGCCCAAGACTATGAACCCGAAGTCCAGGTGACCAGCAAAGGCGAGGTCGCGCTGCGCGGCGGAATCGTCGATGTCTGGCCGATGAATTCTCCCTGGCCCGTTCGCCTGGAGTTCTTTGGGGATGAGCTGGAATCCCTCCGTGAATTTGACCCCCATACCCAAGTCTCTCGCGACCGTATCTCAGAGGTCATGTTGCCCCCGGCCGGTGAGCTCAGTTGGCTGAAGTCTGAAATCAAGAAGGGGGTGCAAACCGATGGCAACCAACCCAGCGCAGCGAATCCCATCCCTGTTGGTGCCAGTCTCATCGAGCACCTTCCCGCAGGAAGCATCCTTCTTCTCTCGAATCCCGAGGCCTTGGAAGCCCAGGCCCTCCGCTACCGCCAACAATTGGAACCAGACACCCCCCTGTTCCGCGACTGGGATTCCAGCTTGCAGTCCGCTGCCCTCCGCCCGTTGACCACCATCGAACTTCACGATCCTCATTCGTCTGATCCCTCCCATTCGTCTGATTCGTCCCACCTCGTCTTCGAGTCGCTAGACGCCTACCGCCCCATCGGAGCCACCTTGCCCGACCCCGCTGTGGCCGAAGCCCAACGCCGCGAGTTCTTCACCCAGCTCCATCGCTGGCTTCGCCAAGACTATCAAGTTCACGTCTTTTGCAATACCGAGGGGGAAAAGCAGCGGTTCGGAGAGCTCTGGCAGGAGTACGGCCTCGCCGAAACCACCCATTCCAAGGGCGAACGCCAGCCCACCACCCATCTCGGTGCTCTGTCGCGCGGTTTCCTGCAACCAGACACCCGCTGGGTCGTGGTGACCGACGCCGAGATTTTTGGCCGCTACAAAGTCGTCCGCCCCCGTCGTCTCAAGTCTCCCCACGCGCAAGCCATCCGCTCTGCCTTCGAGGTCGATTTCACCGAGTTCGATGACGGCGATTTTGTGGTCCATCTGGAACACGGCATCGGGATTTTTCGCGGACTCAAAGTCTTACCCCCGTCCAAATCGCGATCGGGAGCAACGCCCACCGACGGCGGCCAG
>CAILNN010000087.1 GCA_903835555.1 uncultured Verrucomicrobiota bacterium | reverse complement strand
GATTTGTTGCGCCGATTCTCCCGTCGCAGCCAGGCCAGCCAGTCGCTGAACTCCATGAGCGCGAAGGTAGGGAATGGTCAGACGTTGTACCGTCCGCTCATTTCCACCATCCAAGACGAACGTCTGACCGCGAATTGATTGGACCAAGCCGTCGCCTTTCAGAAGCGCCATTCTAATCTCTGCCCGATGCCGTATCCCCGACCATGTGGCCCAGAGAGTCGCCGAGGCGAGGAGTGCCCAGTACAGGTGCCGACGGCGGTCCGTGATGAACCAGCCCTGTGTGCATCCCAGCACAGTCCAATAATAGGCGAGCCACCAGAGCCAGGGAGGCGATTCGGTCCAGAAATGGCCTGCGGGGAGTCGCGCAGCCCATTCGCTGGCGGTCACCATCCCGTTCATCAAGACCCATGCAGCAGCATTGAAGTATTCACAGAGAATCGGGAGAATCGGCCCTGTCAGAACCGAGGCAAAGTTCGCTGCCAACGCCAGACTGGAAAGCGGCACAACCACCAAATTCGCCAACAAGCTGACCGGATTAAAAAGGTGAAACCAATGGACGGTCAGAGGGAGTGACGCAATTAGGGACGCCAAGCCGATGGCGAGCGCACTGGCGAGCAATCGCAGTGGAGTATTGATCCAACCGTGCCATCGGGGTTTAAGGTTGGCCGGGAGAAAGGTGTCCCACGGCAGGCGGAGGTTGGATTCCAAGAAAACCTGGAGCGGCGGACCGAGGATGGCCAAGCCAGCCACGGCAGCAAACGACAACTGGAAGCTGGCCTGAAATAACTGGCCTGGGTCCCAAACCAGAATGATCCACCCGGAGATGGCAAGGGAATTGAGCAATTGCCCGGGCCGTTGAAGGGCCCAACCAGCGATGATGACACTGCTCATGATCGCCGAGCGAATCGCCGACGCCTGCCAGCCCGTCGCATCGACATAAAACCAGACCAACGGAATCGCCACCCAGCCGCACCATCCCCGCGATAGACGAAACAACCGGAGAAGCTCCACCAGGATTCCCGCGATCAGGCCGATGTGCAGTCCGCTGATGGCGAAGACATGCATGGTCCCCGACCTCATAAAAATGTCATTGATCTCACCCGCCAACGGCGTTTTCCAGCCCAGAGCCATCGCCACCAGCAGCCGGGTGGCCTCGTCATCCGGAAGTCCCTGGGTCAACAGTGATTGGGCCCAAGGGAGGAAGCGTTCGCTGAGCGGAGGGCGATCGCGATGAACCAATGCCAACCGCCAGTCATCCGGGCTTTCCGTTCTTAAGGTAAACCATATTCCTTGGTGGAGGAGGTACGCCCGATAATCAAAGAGCCCATCGGCATCGGGACCCGGTGGGCGATTGAGAACTCCGGTGATGTGAACCCGTTGGCCGCGAAAAAAAGAACGAGGAAGCACCCCCGGGGTGGTCACCATCAAGGTGCCAATCGATGGCAGCCAAGTATTGGATCGCTGGCAGGCGTGAACTTCAACCGGAACCAAGGTGCGTCCAACCCACGGTCCTTGTGTCTCAGCCAGGCGAAACGTCGGAGTTTCCGCGATTTCACCGACGATTGTGACCAACTCCGCGTTGGTCCCAAATTCTCGCCGCAGGTCGAAGGGCGAATGGGGTTGGAGACGCTCAAGATGGTAGGTCCATCCAAGGAAAAACAACGCTGCCAGGAAGCCCTCCAGACGCAACCGCCGCCAGCCTGCGGAAAACAGGAGACAAATGACGCAGACGGGTACAAGAAACTCAAGCCGTCCACCCCACCAGACCGCCGCTCCGACACCCGCCGAAAAAAGGAGAGTCGGTCCGAGGGCGGGGAACTTCATGCGGCCTCTGCGGGTAAAGGGACTGGAGTGCCTGCGGGAAGATAATTGCGGGCGCGGTATCGGCGCCAGCGGAGGAGCGCGGCTACCCCCAGCAGACCAACACTGGCTCCCGCTGCGTCGATCAGGACATCGATGATACTTCCTTGGCGACTGGAAGTGAACGTTTGATGGAATTCATCGGAAGCCGCGTATACGACGGCGAGGGTCCAAGCTAGGAAAGCATGACGCGGACGCCAGTTGAGTCGGTGATCGGCGTGAAATCCCGAGAGTCCACGCCAGAACAGAACCGTGAGAACAAAGTACTCGGTCATGTGGCCGCCTTTTCTGACGGCGAAATGCACCCAATCGAGCGATTCCTGCGACAAAAAGGGAAAGCACGCGTGCAGAAAAGGGATGAGAAAACGGCTGGTATGGGAGGCAGACAAGGCATTTCCCGAGCCGAGAAAGATCAAAACAGCCCACAGACAGGCAGGGAACCAGTACCGAACCAATACCACCCAATGGGCGCGAATAAATAACATGACCGAAAATTAGATGCAACCGAGGGTCAATTGCTCAAAATGAAGCACAACGCCTCAAGGTAGAAGCGGCGTCTCGCCGCTTCCTCCCAAGCCAATCATCTCGAATTGCCCAACGTCAGGCGCAGCGACCCCGCAAGGTAGAAGCGGCGTCTCGCCACTTGCTCCCGGGCCAATCACCTCGAAAGGCCCAATTCGAAGGTCCGCAATTAGCGGAGACGTAGCGCAATCTGCTTGGAAAGCTCGCTGGCGAGGTAAATATCCCCGCGTCCGCCACTCTTTCGGGCTTGCACGAAGATGCGGGAAACACCCGGCTGAGCCTCATCCACTTTGACCCAGACCGTACGATTGTCGATACTGGCAATGATAATGTGCTCAATCAGGTTTTCGCTGGTCAGCGTGCCGTTGAAGGCGAGAGTTTCTTTGGCAGCGACAAAAACCTGGTCGACCGGACGCTCATAGCGGCTTTCGATCGTGTCCTTGGAGAACGGAACGCCAAACTTATGACGGCCCTCTTGGGTGCTATAGCAGCCAGTAGCTCCCATCAATGCCAAGCCGAGGGTCAAAACGGCAAAAATCTTCTTCATCATTGGACTAGAATCCAAACACAGTGGCCCAAGGGGTCAAGCTCACGGTTGATGGTTTGACGAAATCACGCGTTTTATCGGGCGGCGAATTGCTTCCTTGCCGCTTCGGATTCTGCTTGCGAGCCTTCGAGCGTCAGGTTTCGGGACGTTTGGGTAGCCGTCAGTGCATTAAATCTGGTCAGGAATAATCGGACCCAATCGCAGGCCCATGTCTAATAACTCCTCTTTGCTACCGTCAGAAGCCATTCAGAGAACTCGACATTGGCTGGAATCAGCCGTGATCGGGCTTCAATTGTGCCCTTTTGCCGCCCCGGTTTATCGGCGTGGCATCGTTCATTTCGTCGTGAGCCTGGCTCGCACGGAAGAAGAACTCGAATCGGATCTGCGCAAAGAATTGATTCGCTTGCGTGATACCCCGTCGGAAATCATCGAGACTACCCTCTTGATTCATCCGTGGGTTCTTCAAGAGTTTTTGGACTACAACCAGTTTCTTGATGTAGCCGATGCCGCTCTTGCTGAATTGCGCCTAGTGGGTGAAATTCAAATAGCCAGTTTTCATCCCGACTATTGCTTCGGCGGAGTTCCGCCAGACGACATCACCCACTACACCAATCGGTCCCCCTTCCCCACACTGCATCTTCTGCGTGAAAGCAGTGTCAGTCGGGCAGTTGATTCCGTTCCCAACGCGGCGGCGATTCCGGAAATCAATCAGGCGACTCTCCGAGAACTGGGAAAGTCGGGTTGGGATGAACTGGGCATTTAGCGAAGCCCCATTCAATTTGGCACAAAGACACCCAGGGTACGGGCTCCTTACGCCAAGGCCTTGAGCAAAGTCGCCTTGGACTGAACCCCACGCAAAACGGTCGTTGCCTGGCCGTTCTTAAACACGATCAAGGTCGGGATGGCGGTGATTCCGAATCTTTCCGCCAATTCGGGTGATTCATCGACATTGACCTTGGCAATCACCGCTTTGCCCGCCTGTTCGTTGGCCACCTGCTCCAAAACGGGATTCATCATCTTGCAAGGACCACACCATTCCGCCCAGAAATCAACCAAGGTGGGCTCGCTGGAGGCCGCGACGGCCTGATCAAAATTCTCCGTGTTCCAAGTTTGTGCTTTCATCATTTGGTTTCCTTCCGGACGCCTATTTGGCTACCGAACCCTGGCGTCCCGGAGAGCACGGCCTGGGAAGCGTTTTGTGGCATCCCAATATTGAGACGCCGGAACGAACCAATACCTTACCCCGTGCTCGTCAGTGCAAGACACTGCTCCGGGCCTTGACCCAATCCCAATCGGTTGTAACCGCCACCGGGAAAATGCCACCCGCACCACCCCGGGTATTGGGCCGGATGGTCCCATTGGTCCCTCCGACCATCCATCGATGGCTCTCGATATGGCCATCGACAAAGGAAAAGTTGGCGGCGTTGCGATGATAATTGGCGGGCAGATTCCCCCATTTAGGGGCTTGCTCCAGGCGATTCATGAAAAAGCCGTCATTGATGGTATCGGGATGCTCATCCAGAAAAACGAAGATACCGGACGGAATCGTGACATCGCTCTCCTTGAAATACTGCACATACGAGGGATTAAACTGATTGGTCAAGATTCCAGGATCACCGACCAGAGAGTTCATGGAAACACTTCGAAGGCGGGGGCCATTATCGGCCACCGATTGGTCGGATGGACACTTGAATACCCCCACTGTCTTACCCACATAGGTGCCGAGCTTGGCTCCGGTGAGCGAAACCGGGTTGGTATTCCCATCGCTGTCGTGCCAGTCGATGATTCCATTGGCCCAAGTTTGTTGCTTGGCGCGAGTTTCGCCGAGGCCGTGATTATTGACACAATGTCCCGTATTTTCGTCGGTATACAACTGCCAACCAGTTTGAAGCTGACGGATATTGCCGACACAGACCGCACTACGCCCCGATTCCTTGGCCCTGGACAATGCCGGGAGCAACAGGCCGGCCAAAATGGCGATAATGGCCACGACCACCAGCAGTTCGATCAGGGTAAAAGCCGCCCCTTTCCGGGTACCAAGCCGAGACGCTGGCGAAAAATCGACGAGAAATAGCCTGGATTTCATGGCGCCAAACCTCCGGGAGCGACGGAACCAAGTTGGTGCGGATGGCGGGACTCGAACCCGCACGACTGATAAGGTCTGGGGATTTTAAGTCCCCTGCGTCTGCCATTTCGCCACATCCGCTTCATTGAATATCAAGCACTTACGAGGCCGTTGGAGCTTTTGGCCACCCGTTGTTCTACAAAGTGTGCTTCCTTCGCCTTGATGAAACTGCTCACTAAGAAGCAAAGCGCACAACGGTAGGCTACAACCAAGCTACGGACTGGTGCAAGCAACGTGTCCGGGGACTCTGGGAACGCGACGGGGGTTTTCCCTCAAATCCCCCAAGGCCAAACGCGCCCGCTGAATCTTGGCGAGTATTTCCTCACCCTTGGCACGCCAGCGATAGGGTTTTGGTTCGAGGTTTCGCTGGGCCAAGTACGAGTTGATGGCGTTGATGAGTTCTCGAATTCTGGAGAAACTTCCCTCTCGGACAACATCGGCTGTGAGGTCGGCAAAGAATCGCTCCACCATATTCATCCAGGAGCTACATGCCGGGGTAAAGTGCATGTGGAACCGGGGATGGCGGTTCAGCCAGGATGTCACTTTCGCATGCTTATGAGTGCAATAATTGTCGGCGATGATGTGGATGCTGATTTCCTTGGGTGTTTCCCGGTCAATTTGCTTGAGGAAGCGAAGCCATTCAACATGGGTATGTCGCTCTTCGGTGCGGGAGATGAGCTTGCCTTCCAGGTAATTCAAGGCGGCAAAGAGGGTGACGGTTCCATGCCGGGTATTATCGTGGGTCTGAGTGCGAATATGCCCTATTCCCAGCGGTAGACCTGGCTGTGTATGCTCCAGCGCCCGGCATTGACTTTTCTCGTCGCAACAGAGAACCAATGCCTTTCCAGGCGGATTCAAATACAGCGCGATGACGTCCCAGAATTTGATCTCGAAGTTCGGATCGTTCGACAGCTTGAAAGTCCGGACCAGGTGGGGCTTAAGGTCATTTCGCTCCCAAAGTCTTTGCACTGAACAACAGACGGAACGTTGATTCCCAGCCGCTCTGCCACAGCTGTCACCGACAGCCCTTCGGCCCGAGCAAGAACCAGGTCAGCGCGAAGCGCATCTCGCTTGGGTGTCGACGATGGCTCATTCGCCAAAACCTGCTGATCGAGCCGATCAACCGATTGCGCGAGAAATATGACTACGTCTTTTTGGACACGCCTCCTCAAAAGACCAAGACGACCATTCCGGCCCTAAAGGTGGCGGACTATGCGGTTCTGAGTGCCATGCCCGACCACCTGGCGGTCAGTGTACTGGCCGAGGCTTTGTCAGACATCGTTGCCGCTCAAAAGCATGCCAATTCTAATCTGGCACTGCTCGGGGTGATCCTTTGCGCGGTTCCGCGACCAAAAACCCGACTGGCAACTGCCTTGGTCGGTTATGTGGAACAATCGTGCGTGGACGCCACAAGCAGAACCCTCAAGTTTAGCACGGAAATCAGCCGAAGTGTGGTGGTCGAGGAAGCCCAGTTGGCTGGACAGACCATCATGCAATACCAGGGTGACCACCCGGTGGCGGATGAATACCGAACGCTGGCGAAAGAATTCGCGGACCGTCTGAACCGATTTCCCCAAGAACAAGCGGTAGCGCCAAAAGTTGAGGAGGTCGTTCATGCCTAAAAAGAAGTTCGACGAACGTCCCTCCGATCCGATCTCGGCAGACCTTGTGCGCGAAGCAACAGCCGTCCACGCCCATCCACCGAGGCCCGCTCCATCCATAGCGTTGGTCAGCCCCCGACCTCTGCCAATGGCGACCCAGCCCGAACCGGAACCGACCATTACCAAGCGCTTTGTCCTGACCCGAAGCGAGGATGCTGACGTCGAGGCATTCCTGCTCCGTCATCAGCGGTCCGCCCGGACCAAGGTCCCCTTGGGTGTGCTGATGCACGCCGCCCTCGCCTTGCTTATGGAGTCAGAGGCCAATCTCTGTGCCGCCGTCGAAAAGGAGACCTTCCGAATGCTCTCTACCCACGACCGTGTCGGCCTGGGAGAATTCGAGGAGCAGTTGAGACGATGTTTGCCTGCGGGACTGTCGAGGTAGCTGATACGCATCTTGCGGCACAAGTAACGCCAAGCGATACTCGCCGGGTGAAAGCGTACGACGAAGTCGCTGATTTTATCGCCCGGCGAAATCCGGGAGAGGTGGTGGATTTCAAGCCGTCGGAGGAGGCTCGCTCTCGTGCGGTTGAATTGCTGAAGCAGGAAAAGTCTTCGGGATTGACGCAAAATGAGCGCCGTGAACTCGACCACTATGAAAACCTGGAACTTCTGATGAACCTCGCCAAAGCCAGGGCCCGTCAACTCCTTGCGCATGGCAGGTGAGGTTCCGAAGTCACTTTGGATTCGCGTCGCCGAGCGTGCGTATCGAGTCTGCGAGTATTGCCTCGTCCACGAGGATGATCTCTACCATGGGTGCGAGGTCGACCACATCATTAGCGTAAAGCATGGTGGGGCTACCGCCGAAGCAAACCTTGCCTTCGCTTGCTTTCACTGCAATCGCCACAAGGGATCGGACTTGGGTTCAATTTCCCGTGTCAGCAGTAAACTCGTCCGCTTTTTTAATCCCCGTAACGACCGCTGGAGCGAACATTTTCAATCCCATGACGGCGAAATTGAAGGATTGACCGAAATCGGTGAAGTGACTGCCCGAATACTGGAGTTTAACCAACCTGAACGGCTGACATTACGCCGCCTTCTCGCCGATTCCGGTCGGTACCCGTCCATCGGTGCTTTGGCTTTGCTGCGTGAATGACGGTGGTGTGGCTTCGTTGGAAACCTTTTCCACATCTTTCTCAGGAATCGGCGCGGCATTCCGATTCAAATCTAACTTTTCGACCAATTCCTGCTGCTTTGCTGCCAATTCCGCCAACCGTGGTGCGTATTCGAAGGGTTGGTCGACCTGTTCGCCGAAGTCAGTCAACCGCTTCCGTGACTGCACCAAGTGTTCTTGGGATTGGTTGACGGTGTCTTCCAGGTTTTGGACCAGATGTTCGAGGGATCGGGTTTTCCCGTGAGCGGTTTGCTGGACGGTGATCGTATGTCGGGCGGAACCCTTCAGGTAGAGCTGGGCTTTCCCATTGCCCATGGGTTGCCGCCAATAGTTCAAACCCGGCGAACCGACCCACGACACGGTCGTCTGACAGGATGGCATTCTCCAGGGAGGTTATTTGTTCAGTGAAAAAGACCTCTTGCGTGGCCTGCGACAAGGGAACCCGTTCGAATCCGGAATGGGTGACAATCAGAGCGTCCCAATTCCCGGTGGCAATGCAACTCATTAAGGTTTGCCGCCGTTCCTTTTCAAAGTCTTCCTTGGTGGCCACCGAAATATTGGCAGCGGGATATAGGGTCAGCAGCTCCGACGAGACGGCTCCAGCGTGTGATTCGGCACGACGAACAGCGGCTTTCGGGCGAGCCCGAGCCGCTTCAGTTCCATCGCCGCTGCCACCATCGTGTAGGTTTTTCCGGTTATTCCGCGCGCGGCATAACTGGAAAGAGTTTACTCTTGGGTATGAGTGGCTTTGTCACCGATGCTGAATACGGCTCCTATTTATGGATTTCAGGCAATGGCAAACTCTTGACTAACTGGTCCGCGTCGCAGAACCCGTCAATCTATGTAGAACTTATCACGAGCTCAAACTTGGCTATTCATACCCCGTGGCCTGGTGGTTACAACCAATCCACAAACGTTACCGTTACGATATTTTCAATTTCAGGAAACGCCCCGCAGTCTTTCTCTACCAATTTGACTGGTCAAGGAGACGATTGGTATCACGACTACCCCTATAATCATCCGCCCGGCTATCCATTCCTTGTAATTAGAGGCTCAATTCTCCACTGCTACGCCATTGAAGGTCCTGAATTGGCTGGCTCAATTTCCCTTTCGGACGCGGCAATTACAACAAATGGCGGTTTTTCATTCCACGCAACCGCATTGACTGAATCCGCTTCCCGCCTTCAAGCTTCTCCCGACGCCAAGACTTGGACGGATGTCGGCAGGTATACCCGCACGTTGATCCTCTCGTCACCGCCCCGGCAACGAATCAACCAACAATTCTATTTAGAAGCGCCGGGAGGGGAAAAAAGGGCAGCCCACGTGTAAGTGCCAGTGCAATACTATTCTATAAATTTAAAGCCCGACGGGACTGATTTTTCAGGCCAAAGAGGTATCATCTCTTCCGCTTGGGACCTGAGAGCTTTTATTATGTCTTTTATCTTTAAAAAATCAGCGCTTCTCGCAATTTTTATACTCGCGTCAGCCTTTAGCTGTGTCCATATGCGCCTTCGGGACATTCGTTCTTCAACTAAATGCGGAGCATTTAGGTCGCACATACGGATTTGGTATCTTCCAGGAGGCGTATTAGACCATAATTTACAACTAGAGGGATCTTCGAATATGTGTTTACCGTAGTCGAATTCAGCACAGGGATCGATAAAGCGAACACCAAGATGACGTTCCTTTGATGAGGGCCAATTGTCACCTTTTCGCCCATTGCAATGACGTGTAGCTAGAAACAGATTGGAGTATTCCTGAATCGCTGAGTGTTTTGAACGGGGATCAAAGTGATCCACTTCCATGCATTTTAACCCACCGGCCCGGTTCAAGTGCTGCCCGGAGTACGCACACCTCTTACTGAAGTCCTTCAAAAGGTATGGCAATGAGTCAGCGCGATAGCGGCGAGCCTTAACAGCTTTTGGGGGTAAATTCGTTCGTTTAATTCGCCCCATCCCTAAACTTGACATATTTTGCTAGAACTTCAAGTAGCTCGTCGACCATGACCTTTTCGTGGTGTCGCCTTAAAATGACCTCTGGATCGGAGCCAGGTAATAGCTGCCTTCGCCCTTTAGAAAGAACCTGCATCTCACGAGCCTCCCCCTTAGAAATCGTTCCAAGGGCTTCTTTGGCGGCCAATGCATTAAATCGTTTTTGAACTTTTGTTGTCCATTCGAAAGGAATCTCGGGTTCAGGCAAGGAATACGATTCATTTCCATTGGTATGGAAACTAGGTTGTGTCTGCGCTGAATTGATCGCAAGATCGTTACCTAGATCGTGAGTCTCATAGACAAAGGCGTTCCACGTTAAATTGTTTGATTCATTAGGAATAGGAATAACGCGATGGCTTGGCGTCGAATGCTCTAGACTCAGCAAGGAAAACGCCACCAGAGATGTTGTTCTCATAATGCTTGGGGCTGCCCATCGTACAGGGCTAAAAGAAGGTGCTTTATGGTATTCGAGTCACCCCTAACCATTCCAACGGGTTCGGGCGTAAATGTGTTGATATCTGCACGAGTCGAGTGTCTTTTATCTTTGACTAGCAATCCCTTGGCAAATCTGGAAAGTAGCATCTCTCCAATTACGCCAACGCTCGCGAAAATGACGTCCACGAGCTCCGGTTGAGCCGTTGAAACAGGCGAGGTCCAATATGGCGCTTTGCCATCCGGAGAGCCGCTACGTTCGATCAGATTCAAAATTCCCTCCTTGGCTCGAATTAGACCGTCCTTGTCAATCAAAAATGACGCTTGATCTAGGACAGCCCCAGAATGAATCAATAGAACTGTAAAGATAACGTTTCCGTCGAAGCGAAGAAGCGTAAAGGCGTTGAAGTGAATGTTGCGTCGATACCCTGTCAGCGCTAATTCAAATTCAATACTATCGGATTTGGACCTTTTGCTCATCAAAACCAAATTTTCATCGACTGTAGGTCGGAGTGGGTCTGGAGTACAGCAATACTACACGAATCGTCAAGTCGCGTCTCCGTTTGTGGTGGGGGGTGTACTCCCACCACGTTTTTGGCGTTTCTTGCACCTTTAACTAATTGCACCTGAGAGAGATAGCCTAACGTGGCCCCGCGCGACTTGGGGGAGGGTCCTTCTTGGAAGTTCGAGTCTTGCCTAAGTTCGGTCCGGATTTTTTCACTCCCATCGAAATCGACCCAGGGGGGTAATTCGGCCCCCCTCCCGGTACCCCGAGGGGATGGTTTCCCATAGACCGCCGTTGTCCATCCGATAGGGTAGCCTGCCCGGATTTCGAACCGTTCTATCCGTGGCTTGCGTCCTGGCGATCTTGTTACCCTCCGCCCGGTTTCCTTTGGTTACCCCCTGCCGGACGACCTCCCGGAGGGAAGCCTTGTTCGGCTAATTGCCTTTGACCGTGGCTTTTGGACGGTGGAAGCCAACGGTAAGCGGTGGAATGTCTTCATGCGTTGCGTTGAGCCCATCCGGATAACGGTGCAAGTCGCCCCTCCCGTTATTCATCCCGGGAAACAAAAACCCGACTAGGGGTGATTCCGGTCGATTTCCCCTCTTTCCGGCAAGGCAACCGTCGGGAAATCCTGTGCTACATTTTGTGCTACAGACGCTTTCTGTAGCACACGGCGATCGAATTGGGAGAAACCGCATTCCGAGCCCATTTTACCGATGGATTCGCGAACGAGATGGAATGAAATAAGGCCTCCTGAAACCACGAAAAAGCGGATTTTAAGTCCCCTGCGTCTGTGATTTCGCCACATCCGCTTCATTGAATATCAAGCGCAGAAAAGCGATTCCAGTCGGAACCATAACGCGACCTCCCGCACATCGGTAACGCGCAGCAGCGTCTTGGACTGCAGTTGTCCTCTGCCGCTTTTTGCCTTGGGATCGGAAGTGCTCGTTAGTGAACTCTGGCCAGCGTCCGATTCACGGCCGTTTCCAAAGCGCCAAAGGACTGGCGCACTCCAAGACCTGGCGGACCTCCGCTCGTTCTAGTACTCAGGAAGCGCCCCGGATGGTGGTCGCCACAACAAAATGCGCTGTGCTGGACGGACAGGAACGACTGGACCGTAATCTAATCGCCATTCCCGCCATCACTCAATGCGCGACCTCAGGAGTCGTGAGCCTCGCTTCATCAGCGAGGCTCGTTATCGAATCAAAGATAGTCAGCCAATCGAGGCAGCCGATTACTTCAAGACCGTCACGGAGATAGGGGCAGAGCCCGCCTCAACTCCATAGCTGGTTTCGACGACGGCGCGGAGATTGTACTTCCCAGCCTTCACGTTAGTCCAATTGTAGGTGTAAGGTGAGTTGGTCAGGGAACCGAGGGTGTGGCCATTGGCCAGAAAACTGACTCGCTTGACATCGCCATCGGCCACCGTCGGGCTGGCTTGAATCTGAACAGTGGCACCCGCATTAAAGGTGGAATGATCAGAGGGAGCGGTCAGGGTCACCGTTGGGGGAATGTTGGTGACTGAGAATTTGGCGGTATCGGACCAAGTGGACAAACCGACGGTGTCGAATGCCCGAGCCGATGCCTTGTATTGGCCGGGCGGCAGATTGGTTACGGTCAACGAGTAGGGAGGGTTGGTGACCGATCCGACCACATGCGAATTGAGCACGAAAACCACCTTGGCAACTGCGTTATCTGAATCGGAGGCTGTGGCAGAGAAAGTGATCACGTTGCTTGCGCCCACCACGGTACCGGCGGTCGGAGAGGTCAACGCCACGGTAGGAGGCGCGTTGGTGACCCGGAGGTCGACGCTTGCCGAGGTCGATTCACGTCCCAACTGGTCGATGGCGCGGGCCGTGATATCAAACTTGCCGATGCCAAAATTGGTCAGGGTCAATGTATACAGGCCGTTTGTGCCCACTGTGATTACCGAGCCAATCAGGTGTTTATTGGCGAGAAAATCGACTTCGACGATGGGGGAATCGGCATTAGATGCCTGGGCTGAGAATGTGACCGAGGAGGGACCGGCGATGACTGTATTGTTGGTTGGGGTCACGACGGAAACGGTCGGGACCGTGTTGGTGAGAGTGACGGTGACAGGATCAGAGACCGTCCAATTTCCCAGCGAATCCTCGGCCCATGCGCGAAGGGTATGGCCACCGGATGGTACATTCGTCCAGGTCCATTGGTAGGGCGCATTGGTCAGCACAACCAACTGATGGTCACCGGAATAAAATAAAACGCGGCTGACTGTGGCAGAAACGTCTTCGACATCGGCGATCAAGGGAATGGTCGCCCCAGCGATCACGGCTCCGTTGGTGGGACTGGTAATGGAGACCGAGGGTGGAAATACGTGGTAGCTGTTCTCGACGATGGTCACCGTGGCTGATTTTGACGGCCCCAAGGTGTAAGTGTCGGTCGGAAGCAAATGAACCTTGACAGTGCGGTCGTGTCCGTTTGGCAGTTCCGAAACGGGTTGGACGAGGAGGTCCACGGCCCGTTGACCGGCAGGAATCGTGACCACGTTGGTCAGGAAGGCGTAATCCACGCCGTTGGTCGCGCTACCGGAGTAGGTGACTTGCAACGCCAAATCGTTGGTCGCGGCCCCATCGCGGACAAAGGTGAACAAACCGGTGCTGGTTCCTTCCACTGCGGTCGGGTCGACTGCAATGACACGCACGTTGGGAAGCCCGGCAGTAGGAGGCGGTGGCGAACCCGCGTTGGCCGTGGCGAAGGTGAGAGCAAAAAGCGCGAGACTAACCGTAATTGACTGTTTCATCATACGAAATTGAGTGTGGTACCTATCGACCGCTGGGACAATCGACACCCTCTAACTAAGCATGGACCGTGCCGACCGCTGGGAGACTAATCTGGGGGATAAGGGCCGAAGGTCCCGCACTCAACCATTATTCAAAACGAAGTCGCCCTTCGAATTCCAATGCTGGGCGAACCAATCCCGCCGGGCTGTTGGACGGCAAGACCTGGCGCAGATAGGTAACGGCCGATTCGATATCGGTAACTGACTTGGGCAGGGTGGTTCCGGCAGCATTGGGATGTCCCCCGCCCTGAAGTTTGGTTGCGACGTTGAGAGCCTCACCGTTGAGGCTCCGAAAACTAGCCACCACGGTGCGATTGGATTTGGGAAATAGAGTAACCAGCACTTGGTAAGGAACAGCCCTGCGGTCTAGCAACTGGTGGACGAGGAGGTTAATATTCCCGATCGACGTGTGAACAACGGCCACCTCTGGATTAATCTCTTCGACGTGGCGGATACACCATTCATAGCCGATGGGGTCCTCGATGCGCCGCTTCACTCCCATGACTTCCAGCAAGGGATGTGCAAGGAGCTTTTCCGGGTCGCCGCCGATCAATTCGTACAGGGTCCAGAATCCGTAGGTTTTGACCAAATTGGAATAATCGATGGCCAAATCAAACTCCGGCTCCGTATGTAGCCAAAGATCGCTCAGGTTATTGAGGTGCACCAAACGGTCCAAAGTCGGGTTTCCCAGCCCATACTCCTGACACAATTCGTAGACCAAGAGGGCGGCGGATTTTTGATGGTGATGAAATAGACGCAGCTTCAGTTCTCCGGGACGGCTGGGAACGGTCGCGGTATGATGGTCAAAGAGCACCCAATCCGACCGATTGAGCCGTGTCTCATAGCTGAAATCGGCCACCCAGGCGGAATACTCGTTCATTTGCCGGGTGCGCCAGCCTTGGTAGTTCCAGGCTTGGAGAGGAATCTCTTCCCCGTACATCTTGCGAGCCAGTCGTTGAAGGAGAAGCCCCGAGAGCAGTCCATCCAAGTCGCTCTCATGGGTGCACAGCACCATTGGCTTCGGCAAAAAAGTCATACCCGAAGGCTATCGGCTTCCCGAGGAAAACCCACACTAAACCGTCAGGCATCCCGTGCCTGGCGCTGGCGTGCCAGGTTTTCCAAACTACGAACGACAAGGGCGGTCCATCCGGTCTGATGTGTGGCTCCCAGGCCCTTGCCGCTCTCCGCGTGGAAATATTCTGGGAATAGCACGAGGTCTTGCCAACGAGGGTCCTTGGCAAAAAGTTCATCACCGCCGTGGGCCGGACGGTTCCCATGCGCGTCGGGCAGGAATAGGGAAACCAAGCGTTTCTCCAATTCGATGGCAACTTGATGAAGAGAGAGCATTTTCCCGCTGCCATTTGGAAACTCCACCTGGAACTCGGGACCGTAAAAGTGATGGTAGCGCTCGAGAGCTTCCACCAGCAAGTAGTTCACGGGAAACCAGATGGGTCCACGCCAGTTGGAATTGCCCCCGAAGAGATTGGTGGTGCTTTCTCCGGGGGAATAATCCACCCGATATTCCTGGGCACCCTGCCGCATGATAAACGGGTGGGCCGCATGGAATTTGGACAGCGACCGAATGCCAAACGGCGACAAGAACTCCCCTTCATCCCCTAGGAATCGAATCACGCGACGCAAGCGATCTCGGGTGGGAATTGCAAGCAGTAGTCGACGGCGACTATTGCTCCAGCCCATGGCGATTCCCGCCAAATCCTGACGATGCCGGGAAAACCAGAGCAGGCGTTGTTTAAATCCCGGCAGGCGATCGACGGTGGATTCCTCGATGACCTCCACGGCAATCAGCGGGAGAAGGCCGACTAGGCTTCGGGTGCGAAGGGGCTGGCTTTGGCCATTCACATCGAGCTGGTCGTAGTAGAACCCATCGGATTCGTCCCATAGACCCGTCCCACCGGCGGTATTCATGGCGTCGGCAATCTGGACAAAGTGCTCCAAGAACTTGCTGGCCATGTCTTCATAACCTTTCCGAACCCGACCAGGCTCGGATTGCGCCAGCTCCAAGGCCATTGCGAGCATGGTGGAGCAATAAAAGGCCATCCAGGCAGTGCCGTCGGCTTGCCGCAACTCACCACCGGTTGGCAACGGTTGGGAGCGATCAAAAACGCCGATATTGTCCAAACCAAGAAACCCACCGCTGAACAGGTGGCGTCCGGTTGAATCCTTGCGGTTCACCCACCAGGTAAAATTCAGGAGGAGCTTTTGAAAGACGCTTTCGAGAAAATCGATATCTCGACCACCAGAGGGCCCGGTCATCTTGTAGACCCGCCAAGCTGCCCAGGCATGCACCGGGGGATTCACATCACCAAATGCAAACTCATAAGCTGGCAATTGGCCGTTGGGGTGCATGTACCATTCCCGCAGGAAAAGGCCCAACTGCCGCTTGGCAAAATCGCCGTCGATTCGGGCAAAGGGCAGCATGTGAAACGCCAGGTCCCAAGCGGCAAACCAGGGATATTCCCATTTATCCGGCATGGAAATGATATCGCGGGCATAGACATGCCGCCAGTCGCGGTTCCGCCCGGTTTTTCGTTCGGGAGGCGGTTTGACGGTTGCACAATCCCCGTCCAGCCAATCGTTGACGATATAATGATAGAACTGTTTGGACCAGAGCAGTCCGGCATATCCCTGGCGAACGACATTGCGTTCCGGATCGGTTAACTGGGTGGGGAGCTTCCGTTGGTAGAACTCATCCGCCTCGGTGCGCCGCAAATCGATGATGGCATCAAAGGCCGGGATTTGATGAACCAACAATGGCGCATCAGGCCCAGTTGGGAGATCGATCCTAGGGCGCCGGGGGGCAGAGCGTCCTTTGGTCGCCGGGACGGAAATCACGGTTGTCGGTTCAATCAACGCTTGTTCGGAGGCGGAAACCAACCGAAGGCGGACCACTTGAGAAGCGCCAGGTGCGAGGTCCAATCGATACCAGGGAGCCGACTTGGTGCCTTCCGGAATTGGGCTGACTGCATCCGCACGATTCTGGATGACTCGTTCATGGAAGGCGTCTTTGACGTGGGGAACATCATTGGGAACACCCCATAGCCGCAGTTGATTGGTCTCGTTTTCGGTAAATAAGACCTCCGGCACCAAGCCATCTGGACCATTGCCCAATTCGAAGAAGAAATCTCCCAAACTCTCGTGCATGGCCCGTAGCCGATGACCGCCCTCCAGACGCAGTTTCGGACGGGTCTTGGTCCCCTCCCGCTCACATCCCCAACTCCAGGTATTGCGAAACCAGAGCGTGGGCAACAGGTGAAGACGGGCACGCTGTGGACCGCAGTTCGTGACGCGAATTCGGACGAGGATGTCGTTTGGTGAAATTTTGGCATATTCGATTTCGACATCAAAATAACGGCTCTCGTGGAATACTCCCGTATCGGACAATTCGTACTCCGGGTCTGTTCGTCCGCGTCGACCGTTCTCTTTTACCAACTGGCTGTAGGGAAATTCAGCCTGGGGATACTTGTAAACCGCCCGGCAGTAGGAGTGGGTCGGAGTCGAATCGACATAAAACCAGGCTTCCTTGGCGTCCTCTCCGTGGTTTCCTTCGGGACCGGTCAGCCCGAATAGTCGCTCTTTTAGAATAGGATCGCGGCCATTCCAGAGAGCCACCGAAAAGCAGAGTCGGCATTGCCGATCGCAAAAGCCCAGCAAACCGTCTTCGCCCCAGCGATACACGCGACTTCTGGCGTGATCATGGGGAAAATAGTCCCAGCATGTTCCGTCTGGGGAGTAATCTTCGCGAACAGTCGCCCACTGGCGCTCGGCCAGATAGGGACCCCAGCGTTTCCAATTGGACGCCCGGCTGGCGTCTTCGGCCAGTCGAATCTCCTCGGCAGAGAGTGAAGCGATGGGTCCAAGCGGCACGGCTGCATTCACGTCGGCTTCTGGCATGCCCTAGATCAACACGTCTGGGGCATCGGATCAAAGCTGTATTCGGAGGAATGCAGTCGCTAGCCGGTTGCCAGCGAAAGACGGGGGAGTAGAGTTTCCCCGCCGTGACCCTGCGCTACCTCTTTAACTTCTGCGGACTGGCTTTGGGCGGTCTATTCACCTGGACCAGCGCCGCCGCTCCGGACCCATCCGAGCGAGTTGACTTTTCCAGCCAAATTCGGCCCATTCTATCGGCCAAGTGTTACCCCTGCCATGGCCCCGATGAAGCGGCCCGCAAGGCCAAACTGCGAATCGACCTTCGGGAAGAAGCCATCGCCACTCACAAGCAGGGACGTCCCATTGATCTTGGGAATCCCTCGGGTAGTGAAATCCTCAAGCGCGTCATGAGCAGTGACCCGGAAGAAGTGATGCCGCCGCCGGAAGCCAAGAACCCGGTTAAACCGGAGGAAACAGAACTTCTGCGGCGCTGGATTGCCGCTGGAGCGGTGTATTCCCCCCACTGGGCATGGACCAAACCACAGCGACCGCCGCTTCCCCCTGTTCAGTCTGTCCAATGGCCACGAAACGGACTCGATTACTTCGTTCTCAACAGCTTGGAAAAAAGGGGAATGAAGCCTTCGGTTGAAGCTCAACCGGAGACGTTGGTTCGCCGTCTTTCATTGGACCTGACGGGACTGCCACCGTCACCCGAATTGGTCGAGGCTTTTCAGAAGGACCCGTCGCCGGTGGCTTATGAGCGATTGGTAGACCAGTTCTTGGATTCTCCCCATTTTGGCGAGCAGTGGGCGAAAGTTTGGCTGGACTTGGGGCGGTATGCGGATTCGGCGGGATATGGTTCTGATCCGCTACGCCCCAATATCTGGCCGTGGCGCGACTGGCTGATTGGGGCGCTGAATCGAAATGAGCCATTTGACGAATTCACCCGCGACATGCTGGCTGGGGACCTGTTGCCCGATGCTGATCAGGATCATCAAATGGCGACGGCTTTTCATCGAAATACGATGACCAATACGGAGGGTGGAACCGACGATGAAGAGTGGCGGGTGGCGGCGGTGAAGGACCGGGCCAATGTGACCCTGCAAGTCTGGATGGGACTGACCTTGGGATGCGCGCAGTGTCACAGTCATAAGTTTGATCCGATTTCTCAAAAGGAATACTACTCGGTGTACGCCATCTTTAATCAGACTGAGGACAACGATCAGCCGGACGAACGGCCCACCCGACCGCTGCGAACTCCAACTCAAGCCAAACGAGTTGCGGAAATTAACGAGCAATTGGCGGTGAACGAAGCGCGGCTGCGGAATCCGGAACCCGAACTGCGCGATCAGTGGGAAACCTATTCGGGTCCGCCCGAACTGCTGTTCACCGTCGAGCAGTTACGGCGTGAGCGTCGCCAGCTTTCCTATGTGTCACTACCGGTGATGAAAGAATTGCCGGTGGAGCAACGACGAACCACCCATATCCTGAACAAGGGCAATTTCCTGGACCCAGGTGCCGAGGTGCAGCCGGGACTTCTTGCGTCTTTCCATCCCCTGCCCGCCTCAGAGCCTACGAACCGCTTGGGTTTAGCGGCATGGCTGACGGCTCCGGAAAACCCGCTGACGGCCCGGGTGGCAGTGAATCGCTTTTGGGCGCGCCTGATGGGTCGGGCATTGGTTGAGACCGAGGAAGATTTCGGAACCCAAGGCTCGCTTCCCTCGAATCAAGAGCTGCTCGACTGGCTTGCGGTGACATTCCAATCACCGACCCATACAGCGACCCCGGGCAATCCGGCTTTGGGCTGGGATTTCAAAGGACTGCTCAAACTCATTGTCCAATCGGCGGCTTACCGGCAGGCGTCATCGAGCGATGCAGCGATGATCGAAAAGGACCCATTGAATCGATATTATGGTCGTGCAACCCGGCGACGACTGGATGCCGAAACGATTCGCGACCAAGCGCTGGAACTGAGCGGACTGCTCAGCCGAAAGATTGGCGGTCCCAGTGTCTATCCGCAGCAACCCGACGGTCTCTGGCGAGCGGCGTTCAATGGGGAGCGGACCTGGCAAACGAGCGAGGGAGAAGACCGGTATCGTCGGGGACTTTATACGTTTTGGCGCCGGACGGTCCCCTACCCCAGCATGGCCACATTTGACGTGCCCAGCCGGGAGAGCTGCACGGTACGTCGACTCCCAAGCAATACCCCGTTGCAGGCGCTAGTGACTCTCAATGACCCGGTCTTCATTGAGGCCGCACAAGCGTTGGGTAGACGGTTGGCGAGACAACCGGGTTCGGTAAGCGAGCGCATCCAGGCTGGTTTGCGGCTGGTTCAACTGCGAACACCGAAAGAAGCGGATGTCCAAGTCTTGGCACGGCTTTGGGAACGCGAGGCATCGGATTACCGGACACGCCCAACCGAGGCGCGACGGGTTGCGTCGGAACCGCTGGGACCAATACCCCCTGGATTGGATGAGGCGGAGGCCGCCGCTTGGACAGAAGTCGCCAATGTTCTGTTGAACTTGGATGGGGTCCTGACGAGGAGTTAGGTCGGAAGCACGCTATACGGTAAAATGCAGAAGGAAGCTCCAGTCCCCTCCATGCCAACACCCTCCCGTTGGGGGCTGCGGATTCTATGGGTGAGTGGTATTCTAAACTTGCTGTTTCTTGGTGCCATTGGGAATCAACGGTGGCATCGGACCGGTCCTGCGAATAAGGCGAGTTTGAGTCTGTCTGACCAAGACGGCTCGACGACATCGACTCGAGGTTCCTGGACTCGGAGATCGGCAGCGAGTGACAACGTCCACAATCAGATTTGGAGCGGAATCAGATCGACCAATTTTTTGCTCTACGCCGAACACCTGCGTCAGGTCGGCTGCCCTGAGAAAACGGTGTGCGCCATTGTACGCCCGGCCTTGAACCGATGGTACGAGGGGCAACGGACGCCGCAGGAACATTCTCAGCTCGCCGCCAGCTCAAATTACTGGGCGACGGGCAAGCGCCGTCGTGAGCTTCGGGGTGAGACTGCGAAATTTCGGGAATCGTTGAGGAAATCATTGGTCGGCATCCAACAGAGTCTCGGTTGCCCCATCACCGACGCCTTTCAGCAAGAGTCGGTTGAAGATTTTCTCGTTTTTGGTTTTTTGGGAAAGGATCGTTTGGCTGCTATCGAAGCTCTTTTGGTGAAGGCGTCGGTACGACTGGAAGAATGGTCCGACAAAGGATGGGGTCCCGTTCAGAATCAATATCACGGATCACGGACACCTGCCGACTTTGTGCGATTGCGGCAAGAGGCGGTTGCCTTCGATCGAGACCTTGCTGGACTGTTGTCTCCTGGCGAACTGGAAGAATTGGTCGCCCGGTATTACTGCTTGGGGCGCGGGTATTTGTCCCAAACCAACTCCATTTTTGATTCTACTGGGATTTCACCGACTGAATTTCGTTCCCTGATGCTACTGTGTGCGAAAGCCGAGCATTTTTCGATGGCCGAGTTAAATCCGTACTGGCCCATCCTGGAAGAGTCCCCTGCCGACCAGAGCAAGTCACCATCCAACGCGGAAGTTATGGCGTTACTGGGAGCTCAGCGAGCGGCGGATTTCGCTCGGGAAACGGATCCCTTGTTTGCCGGAGCCAAGTCATCCCTTATGGCCTTAAAGGTACCGGAGTCGGTGGCTGGTCAAGGATATGAGCTGGTGCAACGAGCCGTTGCGGTGGCCACAGATTGGCGAGCGCAGGCTTCCCAGGACCCTATCGCAGCCAAACGGGGTATTATCGAACTAAGAAACACGCTGAGACAGCAACTTGGCCAGCTCTTCGTGGCAATCCCGGAAGATAGCCGGAACCAGATTCTCAATACGTGGGTGGACCAAAGGCTGCTCGAAGCCTGGGACAGCACAGGAGCTGCGCCATGAAACTATCGAGACTCATTCTGGCATCGCTTGGGCTCAATGCGTTGTTGGTCGCTGTGTATTTGCACGGCCGGTCAGCAACGGTGAAGGACACGGCGGATCGGGCGGACTCCTCTGCCCCGGTTTCGACGACGGACGGTGACTCAAAGGGTGATAAAACGAATGGGTTGCAAGAGGCTCAGGCAGCTCATTCACCGTTTGAATGGTCGCAGCTTCACACCGATCCATGGCAAGCCTATCGGGATGACCTGCGCGCCATCGGGTGTCCCGACCAAACCATTCGCGACATTCTTCAACCGCTGGTGCATCAAGCGTTTATTGATAAACGGCGTACGTTGACCGCTCCCTGGATTCCACGGTTCTGGGAGTTGGTGGTTCCCCCGAAATCGACCTGGGTCCGATTGAACCAATCGCTGGAGGCCCTGGATGAAGAGGAAAAACAAACGCTCGAACAATTGCTGGGTGGTTTGTCCGAAGACAGTGGAGAACAGGGAAGTCAGAGCCATTTCAACGACGGAACGGCGGCCCAACTTGCGGCATTAACGCCTGAGCATCGCAGCCAGGTTGAAGAAATTCTGGCTCAGCAAATGGAGGCCATAAACTCCATTAGCCAGCAACAGAATCTATCTCCCGAGGAAAGGGGAAAATGGCTGGAGTATCTGGAGACGGCGACCCAACAGAAAATCGACGAAATACTCAGCCCCGAGGAAGCTGAGCAGTATCATTTGCGAACCTCGAATTATGCCTCCTTGCGAGAAATCGACTCCGTGGATTTAACCGAGAAAGAAATGGCTCAAATCATTCAATTACGCGAACAGATTAGCCGTGGTGACCGAGCCACGGATGAATCTGCCACGCTGGCTGAGATTTTGGGGCCAGAACGGGCAAAAGAACTTCAACTCGCAGAAGACCCCGATTTTCAACGCCTCTATGAGTTGACGTCGGGTTCGGATAATGGGGCGGAAAAGGCCAAGGCACTGATTGCTTTGCAGGCGCAGTTGGAAGAAATGGCTCAGACAATCCACGCTGAACCTGCAGCCCGCAACGCAACCTCGGCGCGACAGCTATCCGCGATGGAAACCAGGCAAAAGGATACGCTCCAAGAGTGGATATCTGGCAAGGCTCGGGATATTTTGGGCGACGATGACAGTGTTGCCCTGTGGCAGCATCTGCAAAAAGATCGGTTGGAAGGGGCGCTGAGAGCCGAATCGATTGCTCCATGGGATGAGCCCGACGTTCCCGGACCGTAGTTTGACTTTTTAAGCTCGGGATTCCTGACGTTGTGGAAGTGTGGAGGCCACCCAACAGGCGCAAAACGAACCGCCGAGCAGACTAAAAGTCTGCACTATTGCGAAAGAGACCACCTCTTTTCCATCTTCACCTTCAAGCAAGGCCCGAGGTCAGGAGTCCTTAGAGGACTCCGCGATTCAGGGTCCTAAGGCCTGTTAATGTCTCTTCAAATTCGGGTGGCAAAGGGGCGTCAAACTCCACCCAGGCACGATGGCGCGGATGGAAAAATGCCAGATGACGAGCATGTAGCATCTGGTGGCTTGGCGTGATGCCAGTTGCCTCAGTGAACCGGACATTGGCCCGCCCCCCGTATGTGGTATCTCCCACCAAGGGAAACCCGAGATGCTGGAAATGAACCCGAATCTGGTGGGTGCGCCCGGTATGTAGCCGGGCTTCGACAAACGACGACTCGGGAAGGCGCTCCAACAGTCGATACGATGTCCACGCTGAACGGCCAGGACGTCCCGGCTCAGTCACCGTCATTTTTTTGCGTTGAGTGGCATGGCGGCCAATCGGAGCGCGAATCTCTCCTTCTGCCTCCTTCAAACTTCCGCAGACAATGCATTGATAGGTCTTTTCCACCTTCCGGTCGGCAAACTGTTCCTGGAGCGAACGGTGTGCCTGGTCGTTCTTCGCCACAACTAAACAGCCACTGGTTCCCAAATCCAATCGATGGACGATGCCGGGGCGTTCAACGCCACCGATCCCACTTAAATGCCCCTGGCAATGATGCAGAAGTGCATTGACCAAGGTTCCATCCGAATGGCCGGCGGAAGGATGCACCACCAATTCGGCCGACTTGTTGAGGACGATCAGGTCGGCGTCTTCATGGAGGATTTCAAGTGATATTTCCTGGGCAACCACCTCGGTGGGCACCGCCGCAGGCCAGCGAACTTCAACAACGTCACCAGCCCGGGGCGACTGCGCGGGCTTGGCCATTCGGCCATTAACCTGGACCCAGCCTTCCTTGAGGAGTCGCTGGATTTCGCCCCTTGACGATTGTTCGTATCGCTCACGCAGGAAGGCATCCATCCGACTTCCTGGCAATGAATCGACCACGGTGAAGACATCGCTTTCCATGATTCAGCTCGGTGCGAGTCAATGCCGTTTGGGGCGTTTATCCATCGGCAATTTTTCCTCGGATCGTACGACGATATTGGTCTGGTCATTCCAGGCCACCTCCCGGCCATCCAAGTACAAGGTTCGCGGAACCATTTCCACCAAATGTCCGAAGGCATCGAAGGCAATCGTTCCGGGGAGAAAGGTGACGTCAGCGAATTCGACCGGACCGTAGGGGAGATCGTTGGTATTCGGGTCGCGAAAAATCCGCATGTACGGCGAATTGGTGAACCGTTCCGGGGCCTTTTCACCGGGAAAAACCAGCGTGAGCGGATGATCGGGCAGCAATCGGTGATGCTCCAACCGGACAAAGGGGGTTCCGTCGGCCTGTTTATCCTCGATGATCACCCAGGGGCCGCCGCGTTGGCGAACCATAGTGCAGGCCCCAAACGAGGTGATATACAGAAACAGGACTACAAAAAAGGCACGGACCGCGCGTCGGGCAAATTGAATGCTGTCGTCGTTCAATGTCGTGGCAGCTTAGCCGGTCTTGAATTGCGTGCAATGACGGCCTCCAGGCGGAAAGGCACCAAAGACGCTGAGGCGTTCATGTCATGTCTGCAAAATGAGTTTCCCTGTCTCCAAGATGATCGCCCTTCAGTAATATTCTTGATGGCCAGCAAGTCCAGATTTGAGATTATCCTTTCCATGCACACGGATAGACGGCCCATTTGGATCTCGATACGCCTCTTTCTATTGTTCATCGCTATCGCGTGGATAATCGACTCCGCGAAGGCAGATCAGCATCTCACCGAAACCAACATCCTTTACCGGACCGGTGAACTGACGGACTACATGCGCGAGCGGTGCAGACTCGACATTCATTACCCGACGGGAAAATCGAACCTGGTCACGGTCGTCTGGTGGCACGGCGGAAGCCTAACCGGTGGCAATCGGGAGATTCCGGGCCAATTGCGTGACCGGGGAATCATTGTGGTTGCGCCCAGCTATCGTCTGAGTCCTCAGGAAAAGTCACCGGCTTACATCGAAGATGCCGCCGCTGCGGTGGCATGGACCTATGCCCATCTGGCACATTATGGTGGTTCCGATCGGTTGGTTTTCCTCAGCGGCCATTCCGCCGGGGGCTACTTGGCCAGCATGGTTGGGCTTGATCGTCGATGGCTCGCGCCTTACGGGATTGACCCCAACCATCTGGCCGGACTCGTGCCGTTCAGCGGCCAGGCGATCACCCACTTCACCATCCGGGCCGAACGGGGCATTCCAGACACGACCCCGTTAATCGATGACTTCGCGCCAATCCATTTCGTACGCAAGGATGCCCCGCCACTGTTGTTAATTACGGGAGATCGAGAACGCGAGCTTCTGGGTCGATACGAGGAGAACGCCTATTTCTGGCGTATGATGCAATTGGTTGGCCATCCCGACACCCACCTGCACGAACTCGGCGGATTCAATCATGTTCAGATGATGGAACCGGCATTCCCGCTGTTGATGCGTTTTATTGCGGCACATTCTGGAACAAGGTGAACTATTGGTAGCCGGAAGTTGGAACAAAACCAATAAGTAGCCGCGATTTGCCAATAAACGCGTAGCACCCAAAGGCCGAACAGGCACATATTGGGGATATGGCCACTAAACATAATGCCAGTTTGCCCCACCCTTGGGTGCGGCTTTGGCTGCTCATCGGCTTCGTCCTTGCGTCGAGGCAGGCTTCAGCAACTCCGGCGTTTGCCCGACAGATGAACCTGCAGTGTTCTACTTGTCACACCGAATTTCCCATCCTCAACGACTATGGCCGCTATTTCAAGATGGGCGGCTATACGATGAGTACCGAGCAGACCGACTTGCCGCCGGTTGCGTTCATGGTGGAACCGGGTTTCACACACACCCAAGGAGGTGTTCAAGGCGGTGCGGCTCCGGGGTTTCACAATAACGACAATTTCGCCTTGGGAACCGCGAGTATTTTCTACACCGGGCGACTGTTTGGTCCTTATGCACACGACCTGTTTGGAGAAGCGACGACGGAGATAGTCAACAAGATCGGCGTATTCTACCAACATACCTATGATGGGGTAGCGAAACAATGGTCCTGGGACAACGCCGAATTCCGCTATGCCGATGCCGGACGCCTTTTCGGCCAGGAAGCCCTATCGGGTCTCTACATCAACAATAATCCGACGCTCCAAGACCCGTGGCAGACCCTGCCGGGTTGGGGATATCCGTTCAACATCTCGCCGCTCGCTGCAACTCCCTCGGCGGGAACGCTTTTGGATGGAGCCCTGACGCATACGGTCATTGGATTCGGGGGATACACGCTGCTCAATAGTCATTGGTATTTCGATGCCGCCCTCTACCACACGCTGGGTACCGGGTTTCAGCAATTCATGGGAGTTGACCCAACGGGTGAGGCGCAAGTGGATGGCGTCTCGCCTTATTGGAGAATGGCCTACACTTCCAAAGACGAGGCCGGGTCGACTTCGTGGGAGGTCGGCACGTTTGGGATGTATGCCCAGACTCTCCCGGGACGGGATTCATCGGCAGGTCACGACAGTATCCTCGACGCCGGTTTGGATGCCCAATATCAAACCCTGATCGGCGGCAATGACTTGACCGCTACGGTTGCCTGGACCCACGAAAGCGAATGGTGGAACGCCTCGCAGTTTTTGGGCGGAAGTTCCAACGTAGAGGACACGCTGTGGCACGCGACCGCGACGGTCCACGTTCTTCACGACAAGACCTACGGTGCGGCCATCCAATACTTCATGATTGATGGAACCCATGATGCAGCGTTGTATCCCAACTCGACGGGCGGGTCACCGCTCAGTGATGGAGTCATTCTTGAGGTAAGCTGGTTGCCGCTGAACAAATCAGGAGGCCCGGCGTTTTGGCCCCACAGCAACGTGAAGTTGTCGGTCCAGTACATCATCTATAATCATTTCGATGGTGGACGCTCGAACATTGACGGGATGGGACGACGCGCCACTGATAACAACACCTTGTTTATCGGCGCATGGATTGCATTCTGATCAGGGGGGTACATTGAAATAAGTTTTGGCTGGGGCCGAATTGTCGCTAAAAACGCCAATTCGGCCTCCGAACACAACGAAAGCCAGAAGTATAGTCTACTGCCTTTTCCCTCGGAACCTCAAGCATCCGCCAATCAGCTCTCGCCTCCGTCGATTTCATGGCCGTTTCCAAAGCGCCAGAGGGCTGGCGCAGTCCAAGACCTGGCGGACATCCCTTTGCTCCCTAATTCGTGAAGCGCCTTGGACGATGGGAGCCACAGCTAAAAACGCGGTACCGGAAACGCATTTAAAGGACACAATAATTGGCTCTCATTTGGGACTTGCCGAAGAGACGTCCAACCGCTAACCGAGAGGTATGGTTACCCGAGTTCTCGCGTCTTCGTGTGCTGTTTTGACCGCTTTCCGCTGTTGGTCTGCCTCTGGGCACCTGGACCTGTATTGGATCGATTCTGAAGGCGGCGGTTCCACGTTGATTGTGACCTCCGCCGGTGAAAGTGTGCTGATTGATTCTGGGAATGCCGGGGTGAGAGACCCTCATCGCATTCAGCATGTCGCGGCGGATGTGGCTCATCTGGACCATTTGGACCATTACATTACCACCCACTTTCACAGCGACCATATGGGAGGGGCACCGGAATTGTCCCAACTCATTCCCATTCAGAATCTTTGGGATAATGGGCTTCCCGATGGGGATCCAGACGGGAACGTTGGCTCAGGCTGGCCTTTAACCAGCAAGGCTTATCGGAATTTGCCGGTCAAGGAACGGCACAAAGTGGTTCCAGGATCGGTGATTCCATTACGAGGAGACCACCTGAAACTCGCTTGTGCCATCTCCCGCCAGCAACCGTGGAATACCCCCGCCTGGCCAATTTCAAAGGCGTCGTTACCTGCGGGTCAACCTCCCGTCAAAGCAACCGATACATCGGACAACGCCAATAGTTCGGCCTGGGTTTTGATCTGGGGCGCATTTCGCTTTTTTGATGCGGGCGATCTCACCTGGAATACGGAGACCCGGTTGGTGGAGCCCGCCGTGCTGGTACCGGAAGTCGATGTTTTCCAAGTCACTCACCACGGGCTGGATGTCTCGAATAATCCGTGGTTATTACGCGCACTCAATCCCACGGTGAGTGTGATGAACAACGGAAGCACCAAGGGAACCGCACCAGAAGTCATCCAAACGTTGCGATCACTCCCCGGTCTGAAGGCTCAATATCAGGTTCATAAAAACCTGCGCTCCAATGAAGGGGATAATAATTGTCCAGACGATCATATTGCCAATTTGACGGCAAACTGTTCGGGGAACTACATCCATTGCGATGTTTCCGATGAGGGCGCTACCTACAAGATAGAGATTCCCGGCAACGGTGCTAAGGCCACTTATACGAGCCGAAGAAAGTAGCACCAATATCATCCCGCCCGGATACCGAAGTACGCGCCAAAGAACTATCGCTTCCGACGATTTGACGGCCGTTTCCAAAGCTCCAGAGGGCTGGATCAGTCCAAGACCTGACGGACATCCGCTAGGCCATTTTGACCTTGAGCTTGTGTTCTTTAAGGGTGGCGCGGTTGAGCTGGGAGATGATTCGTTGGGCGTGTTCAGCGGCAACATCGACGAAAAGATGGCGTTCACGGAGGTCGACGCGTCCGACGGTGGCCGCAGGAAGGCCAGTGCTGCCCAGGATGGCGGCGATAATGTCATCGGATGTGATGCCCATGGTTTCCCCGATATTCATGTACAAGCGTGACTGATCGGCGGCAGG
>CAILNN010000086.1 GCA_903835555.1 uncultured Verrucomicrobiota bacterium | reverse complement strand
TGGATTCCGATTTCAAAGTCGCGGCAGAGAAAATCGAACTAATCCCGGGAAAATCCGGTACTGGGTCGGGGGCTCCGCCGAATGAGAAAGCAGCGACGAGAACGAAGTTCCCATTACCGAATGCCGCCGCATATGTTAAATATTTATCGGTAAGATCCTTGTTATTGAATAAGATGGTGTCTGTCCAATTAACTCCATCCGGTGAATACCAATAAGAAGGGAAAGTCATATTATTTACGAGGCCTATCACTAGAAAATTGCCATTACCAAATGTTATTGCTGTTATGTAGGGACGCCCCGGTGCGATTGGGATTTCCGGGGTCCAGTCAGTCCCGTTGGTAGACGTAATGGCACATTCCAGTCCGTCCACTGCCATAAACCGCCCGTTTCCAAATGTGATCCATCCGATGTCGTTGGTAATACCAGACTTTTGCGTGGTCCAATGGATACCATCCCCCGATGTCTGCACCAGGGCCGGTGTACCAACCGCTACAAAAAGGCCGTTTCCAAAGGCCAAATCAGCAATCCAATTTCCGGGGCCCGAGTCTTGACTGTCCCAGCGAACCCCGTCCGCTGAAGTGATGATCAACCCGTCTTCGCCGATGGCCACGAACCGTCCATTGCCGTACACGATTTTATGGAGGTTGCTGGTAACGCCTGAGAATTGCTGAGACCAGTCCATGCCGTTGGTGGATGTGACCACGGCCCCTGAAACGCCGACAGCCACGATCGTGCCGGGGCTCCCGGCGACAGATAAAAGGTCATTGCTAGACCCCGAGTTTACCGGTGTCCAACTGTCTGTAGCCCCGGGCGGAGTCACGATCAATTCGGCGGAAGCGCTTGCCGAGCCGAAGGCATTCGTGACTATCACACTGTAGGTGCCGGCACTGGTGGGCTGGACGTTGTCAATAACGTAGTAATAGGTATTGGCCTCGGGAATGATATTGGTCCCCAAGCGCCATTGAAAGCTCAGGGGCGAAGCGCCCCAAGCATCGGCGCTGAAGGTGGCCCGATGGCCCACGGTAATGCTCTGACTTGGAGGCTGAATTGTTACCGATGGCGGCCAACCTTGGCCGCAAGCCGCCCAAGAGCCCACGATCACGGGTGCCAATGCTGAGAGGCATGCGGCCCAGAGGTCCCGAATGACCGACTTCGGCCTGCGTATTCCCGTGGCACCGGTTAACATCGAGCTCCATTGATGCTTATTGCCTGCGTTTTTCATGGTTTATACGGATTGATTTCTTTTTGCTTCAGCCCGGCTCAGAGGTGGTCCGATACCGTGTCTGTCTGATCCCAATAGCGTTGTCTGCGGGCGAAAAGTATTGCTGGTCAGAAATTTTCTTTGGTGACGGTAATCCGCAGAAAATCAGTGGTTTACGTGGATTTCAGGGCACTTCACGAAAGCACAATTCCCAAATTCGTCCGCGTCGGGATTGGTGGGCCGACTCCCGTCCAGATTTCGCCCTTGCCGGGCTGAAAACCGTTGAGGGCGGTGGACCCAAGGCGAATTGCCCTGGGCTATCGCGTGCCGCCCCTTTGGGCTGGGGAGCACCGATGAACTCCGGACGCCGTCGATTTCAAGGCTGTTTCCAAAGCGCCAGAGGGCTGGCGCAGTCCATGACCTGGCGGACATTCCCTTACTCTACTTGATGGGAAGCGATTTGGACGGTGGGAGGCGCAACAAATCACGACCCTGCGGAGGAATGGAATCCGGTGCACACCCAGGCCGCCGGGCCGGTTTCGGAGTTGTCAGGTATCGCCGTCTTCTTACGATGCGGTGGTGAGCGAGTTCACGCAAATCCTGGAACGGGTGGAGCACGGGGATACCAAGGCTGCCGCCGAATTGCTTCCGATCGTTTACGAAGAGCTCCGCCGTCTGGCTGCCCACAAGATGGCCCAGGAAGCCGCCGGACATACCCTCCAGCCGACGGCCCTTGTCCACGAGGCTTGGTTACGGCTGGGCGGCGGCGATTCCCCGGTCTATCAC
>CAILNN010000085.1 GCA_903835555.1 uncultured Verrucomicrobiota bacterium | reverse complement strand
TGGTTCCGTCAGTCCCGTTGCCATCGCCGTGACCAATGCCCCCGGCGTCTGGGGCAACTCCAGCGGCTACCCATTCTTCGACGATTACATCTTCGCTCCCAACGGCTCCAACATCACCGTCACCGTCACCGGCCTCGCCGCAGGTCGCTACCATTTCATTCTCTACGGCCATGCCGATGCCGATAGCGCCCCGGAACAGAACACCGTGTTTTTCCTCCGAACCGACGGTCCTTCCGGTAAGAGCCTCGGTCCCCTGACTTCCGCCGGTGCCACCGGTTGGAAATCCGCCCAGCCATGGCAGGAAGGTCGCCAATACGTCATCTTTCGTGATGTCTCCATTTCCAATACCGAACCGGTGCTGATCGAAGCCGCTCCCGGAGCCGGAGGTGTGGCCGTTCTCAATGGGCTCCAGATTCTTTCCCGTGGCTCGGCCCCGCCCCGTCCTGAAATCGCTCCCACCATGGTGCCAACCAGCGATGCGACCAATCTCCTCGTCCGCGCCGTCCGGTATCAAGGCACCTTGCGGTCCGGCGAAGCGCGATTCCAAGTGGAACTCGAACTCGAATCGCCCTCCACCAATACCCACCCCTTGACCCTGTTCGTCGGAGACATCGCCCTGATCCCCAGCGGAATGCCCCCCGATTGGCGTTGGTCCGTACACGACGGCCAGTTCCAACTGCACGCCGGTTCAGCGGGGACCAATCTTCTGAAGTTTGATTTGGTCGCCCGGGTTCAACGCAGTGAACCGTGGGATTCCGTCAGTTTCACCGGTCCACCCGCCTCGGTTTCAACCATCGACCTCCGCTCGGATGACCCCGATGCCGTCATCCAATTAACGGCTGGAACCCCCGTTGATTCGTCCGCCTCCCTCACCGCGCCCGGTGGAGCGCGATTGCAAGGAGTCATTGCCGGGGATGCCAAAGTCGCCTTCCGCTGGCAAAGCCGCGCCGTCGAAGTCGCTCGTGAGGCTGTGGTGACAGTGGAAACCACCGTCAAGACCGTAGCCGCTCCCTCCGTTATCCGTTCCACCGCCACCTATGCCTACGATGTGGTCCAAGGTCGGGTTCCTTCGCTGACCTTGCGAATCCCCGATGGTGTCGCCCTGACCCGATTGACCGGTGACGGTGTTCGCGATTGGAAATTGGGTACCGCCGATGGCCATCCCGTCGTGACCGTTGAAATGGTCCGCCCACTCACGGGCCGCGCCACGCTCAACCTGGTCACAGAACAATCCATTGCCCGCCTCCCGGCCAAGGTCGCTCTCGCTTTTCCTCGTCCTCAATCGGTCCAACGCGAATCCGGAGTTTGGACCCTCGTTCGCGAAGAGGTATCCGGCCAAATCCTTGGAATAACCGGTGCCCGGCAGGTCAACGCGGCCGCCGGCGAATGGGCTGCCTACCGCTTTGTGAACGATCCGGTCCAACTCGAGGTCGAGCTTTCTCCTGTCTCCCCCCATTTGGAAGTCAGTGATCAAGTCGCCGCCATGGTGGAGGAGTCTCGCGTGCTCTATCGGCACGACCTGGCACTCAAAGTGAACCAGGCGGGACTTTACGATCTCGAGGCCGATTTGCCCGCTGGTTGGTCCGTCGGGTCCGTGATTGGCGAAGGCATGAGTGATTGGCAGGTCCAGGGCACCACCCTCCGGATTCATCTCAGTCAGCGGTTGTTGGGCGACCGCGCTCTCTCGGTGCAGTTGGAGCAAGCCTT
>CAILNN010000084.1 GCA_903835555.1 uncultured Verrucomicrobiota bacterium | reverse complement strand
GTCCCATTAAGCCACGATTAGGGTATGATCCCAGTTTCGGGTTACTTTTTCCGCGAATCTGTCGGTAAGGGGAGCGTTTAATTCCGAAAAGTCGCCATCTGAGTAGATGGACAAATTGCGTTGGTATTGGTCCGAACCAGAAATCAATCCAGTTCTTCTGGCGGTACAGCCATGGAGCCCTCTCTAAATGCTTTAGCGAACCAGTCTCCGCGTACCCTTTCATAACAGGGTAAAAGTAGGCCCACTGGGTTATGTAAGGCAATTGCGGCTGCGACTACCAACTTTTCGTGATTCGATCCGCACTGCCTAGCGACCTGCCAGCCATTCTACACGTGGCTACTGGAATCAGTCTCTTTGACGCAACGCAACTCCATGAGCTTGAAGCATTCTTGGGTGATTATTTTCGGAAATCCGACAGCAAAGGATTGTGGGTGATTTCGGGGGAGCTGCCGCTAGTGTGGGTGGCCTATGCAGAACGGGAACGGATGACCGTCGGGACTTGGAACCTACAGTGGATTGCGATTACGCGTGAGCATCAGCGGCAGGGCCATGGGACCTCGTTGCTGGAGTATTTCGAATGCGCATTGGCGAATTTGGGTGCCCATCAGCTGTTGATTGAAACTTCGGCTAGCCTCACGGGCAGCCTGGCGTTTTATTGCGATTGCGGCTATCAGAAGGAAGGGCGTTTCCGTGACTTTTACGAGGTGGGAGCCGACAAAGTTGTCTTTAGGGAAGTGATGATTTTTGACCGCAGATTAGCGTAGATTGACACAGATTCGGAAGATCAAGGTTTACCTTGAACGGGACGACGACCGGGGTCATTTCAGCTTGATTCTTTGAGAAACTTCCGTAAATCACTCAACTAAGTATGAACTCGACGAATTCGCCTTGAGGCAATCAAGACGTTCCTTTCCCATCCGTGGCACCAAGCGGTCCAAAAAATCACCCCGTCCAATTGTCTTTGGCTTCCGAAGAGGTCCGCATTCGACCGGTTGAAGCGGCGCATCGGCTTCCAGTAATTGATACCCTTCGAGGGGTGGCCCTGTTGGGCATCCTGTTAATGAATATTCCGGCGTTTGCCATGCCACTGTACTTTGACGAGGCATTCAAAAGCAAACCGGGGGACCCCCGCTACTGGCTGCTGGCGCTGATCACGGTGGTCTTTGAAGGAAAGATGAGGGCTCTCTTTGGAATGATCTTTGGTGCCGGGATTGTTCTCTTCACGCAAAAGAAAGAGGCATCGGGAAAACCGGTTACGGGTCTCTTTTGTCGTCGGATGTTTTGGTTGGTCCTTTTTGGACTGGTCCATGCCCATATCATCCTTTGGTTGGGCGATATTTTGTACTTATATGGAGTCTGCGGGATGCTGGTCTACCCCCTGCGACGCCTCAAAGTACGCTATCTATTCCTGGCTGTTCCACTAGTGGCACTCTTGGATTTTGCTGGTAGCACCATCTTCTATCGAGACTTGCGCCAGCAGCGCCTGGCATTCGTGGAAGCGACACAGCAGCAAAAGGAAGGAAAGCCCCCAAGCGAGGCACAGGCCAAGGCCATCGAGGCGTGGCACGAGACGGAGAAGATGATTTTACCCAGCCGAGATCAGGTGGCTGCCGACACGCGGAAGATGAAGTCCGACTATGCTTCCGTTGCCAGTGTAGTCCGCCCCATTGCCTACGAATTTGAATTCCCGGACCTGTGGATATCCCTGTGCGATTCCGTGGCTTTGATGTTGTTTGGAATTGGGCTGTACCGGACTGGATTCTTCAGTGGTCAATGGGCTCCTTCCAGTTATCGGCGGAATGCCGTCATCGGCTATGGCTTGGGACTACCATTGGTCGGATACTCATTTTACTATTCGACCGTCAACTATCCGAACCTGGAAGCCAATCTCGCCCATTTGGAAAGAGTTTCAATTGATTGGGTCAGTTTGATCTACCCAATCCAACGGATACTCCTCGTTCTTGCCCATGTCTCCATTCTTATCCTATTCTTTCAATCTGGCTGGTTGCGCCCGGTGGTGCGTCGGCTTGCGGCGGTGGGGCAGATGGCGTTCACCAACTACATCATGCATTCGATCATCTGCACCTTGTTTTTTTTCGGATATGGCCTGAATTTTTACGCAGAATTGGGCTATTTTCAGATGTACGGGGTGGTCCTGGTTATCTGGGGAATCCAGTTGACGATCAGTCCCTGGTGGCTCCAGCGATTCCAGTTTGGACCTTTGGAGTGGGTGTGGCGCAGCCTCACCTATTGGAAGCGCCAGCCGATGCGCATCACCGTCGGGAAATGAGCTTTAACCGCAGATTGACTGAATCAGAGAATCACGGCAGGCAGAGGCAGGAGCTGGTGATTGGGACGTCGGCATCTTTCCACGCGATACGGAATTCTCGCGTGTATTTTTCAGCTTGCTTGTCTCTTCCCATGGCACGGTACGCCTTGGCCATACCGGCCAGCGACCACCCGTTGCGGGGATTTCGGCGTAGGTCCTCCTTGTACACTTTGACAGCCTCACGGAATTTGCCGGTTCGGATGAGAGCCGCTCCGAGGGAGTGTCGGGCAGGGATGATCCATTGAGGCGGCTCGGAATAGTGCAGGTGGTCCTGTTCGTCCCTGGCCTTTCTTAATTCCTCAAGACCTATTAGTTCGGATTCCGGACGGCGGATTAGGATTTCCCCGGCCACCAGGTGCCGATGAACGGAGAGCAATTTTCGAACATTGTCCAATCCCAACAACTGCGATTCCGGAAAGGAGAAAAACAGGGTATCCAACCGCTCTTGCTCCCGTGCCGCGTCTTGGAGTCGCCCTTTCACGGCGAAAGCGATGGCGCGGTCTCCAGCCCGAATGGCGTTGGAAATGGGATTGTTGGTTCCAAAATCCGGCGTAGCCAGAATGGCGTCCCATTCACCAAAACGTTTGAGGACTTCCAGCGCCACTGCTGCTTCCCCATCCATATCCGGGAACTCTTCCACCACCTGCTGCGGGGTCTTGTCCTTGAAAATTCCTTCCGCTGTGGATACCGCCAGCGCACGTTGTCCACGCATGCAGGCCGCGTAGATCAACGCAACCTCGTAATGGTCGAAAAGGATCCCTCGCCGGTCTAACATGTTCCGCGACGCCAGATAGGCATCACCCGCGCGAAGGCAATTGAGATTTGCTTCCACGCCTTTATCCCAATCGCCGGTATGGGCATAAATATGACAGGGCATGTGTTGAAGGTGTGAGAGGCCGGGCGCGAGGTTCTCCAGGCGATCGGCGGCAAATTTTGCCTTTTCAGGAAACGGCGACGCCTCGTACGCGTGGATATAGAGGTGAAGCGCGTGAAGATTGCTAGGTTCCAGTCTTAGGACTTCGTCGACCGTCTTCATCAATTCAACCGTTCCATCCTTTGGCTTGCCGTCATAAGTCCATTGGTCCCACGGATGACAGTCAATTAGTGCATCGGCAAAGAGCACTCCCATGGTGGCATCCTTGGGATGACGATGCCACGCCTGTCGCATGGCATTGGCGTATTCCAAGTTGAGGGATTCTCGATTGGTGGGGGCTGGGACGGCAAAACGGGCCTTCTGTGCCGCGATCAATTCTTGTTCGAGCGGACTGACGTGCCGGGCCTGTTGAGCCTTTTCAAGAGCCTGAAGAGCGGAGTCGGTACTGGTTTCGTCAATATTGGTGGAATTGATGGTATTGCCGTTGGCCAAGGCAATGCCCCAGTGAGCCATGGCACATTCAGGGTCTGCCTTGAGAGCCTCCTCAAAGCTACGCTTGGCACTCCGGTAGGAGTAGTCGTAAACGAAGGCGAGGCCTTGGTTAAAATAGGCCTGTGCCATCGGTTTGTCCGTGGTGACGGTATAATGACAATGCCCGATTTGCGCCGACGGCATCAACGCCTCAGGGATCGGTTCCTTCGTTGACACATCCTCCGCCCGCAAGCCAAGAACGAGAAATAGAAGAATCCAGGGTTTTGGCATGAAATGGATGTTATGGGGGGCTTAATTGTACCAATGTATTACCAAGCAATATGTCATCGAATTGAGTTACGCTCCAGCCGACGCTGAGCCTTGATGGCAATTTTGGTATTAGACCACCACGGTTTCAGACCGCTCCCATCCACAACCCGCTTTGGGGTTGAATACAGTTTCCAACCACGACCCAGGGTAGGCCCGCAGCCGGGCCTACCCTGGGCTATGCTCCACAATCCCTTTGGGATTGGCAGAAACGGATTGGATAACATTGGGATCAATCGATTCACAGAGCAGGTTCAACCATTTTATTTCATAGCGCACCGCAAGAATCGAAGTACATTTCCT